>JBKJHI010000041.1:0-23889 GCA_046599085.1 Candidatus Limnocylindrales bacterium | reverse complement strand
CCAGGCCGCTCGCGGCTGTCCGACCCAGGCCATCCGGGTCGTCCGTGACGGCACCGTCATCCACGATTCGAACTAGGCACGGATCGCGTCATGGAGGTCGCCCGATGACAGCGCTCCTCACAGAATTCACCGCCACGATCGAACTCGATTGCTACGAGGACATCCGGGCGGCGCTGTTCGACCCCAATCTGTCGCGGACGTTCGATCGCCGCTCGTATGCCGAGGGCAACATCCGCGATGGCATCGTGTCAATCACGCATGGGCCGGTGCACCGCGCTCGCCGGCGCATCGAGAACACCCAGTTCCGACCCGACGTGCTTCGGCTGTATGAGCGCGACCTGTTTCCGCGCGTGCTGAGCGACCTGCTCGACGTCCTCGTCGATGAGCCGACCGCCGACCTGTTCGCGGTCGCCGAGGTGCTCTCGGTCGTCCTGGCCGCCCTGCGCGCCGGCATCGACGTCGACGCGGACGACCTAGACCAGTTGCACGAGCTCGTCCGCTACGTCGACGCGTTCTCGCAGGGCAGCGCGATCCTCGACAGCAAGGACCCCGACGCCGTGCGCCAGCTCGTCACCGATGCCTACGAAGCCTTCGAGCGTGACTGGGTTCGGCCATCGTGGGATCGACGGGCCGCCCTCCTCGAGGCACACCGGGACGGCTCGCTCGCCGCCGACGCACTCCCCCACGACATCCTGACCGTCCTGCTCCAGCACCGCGACGACCCGAAGCTCGACGTGGCCGATACGGGCCGAGTCGTTCGCGAGGTCGCCACGTACCTGCAGGGAGGCACGCACACCAGCGCGCAGACGATGGCCAACGCGTTCGACCTGCTGTTCGAGGCGGAGGCCGCCACCCCTGGCTTGATCAAGCGCTGCGCCGCTGACCTGGACTACTCGCAGCGCGTCGTCCATGAGACGCTTCGCCTGCGCCCGACCACCCCGAAGATGCGCCGCCGAGCCGAGGCGGACACGGTCATCGCCGGGCGCGCCGTCCCGCAGGACAGCCTGGTCATCCTGGACGCCGTTTCGGGCAATCGCGATCCCGGGCTGTTCGGCGCGGATCCGGACCGCTTCGATCCAGATCGGACCATCGATCCGAGCGTACCGCGCTGGGGCCTGTCGTTCGGCGCGGGCGCCCACCAGTGCCCCGGACGCTCGGTCGCCGGAGGGTTCCCGGTGCCGGCGCATGGCCAGGCCGAGGACGACCAGCACATCTTCGGACTCGTGGCGCTGGAGGTCCGCGAGGTCTGCCGGCGGGGCATCCACTCGGATCCAGCACGCACGCCGGAGCGCGACACGCGGACCGAGCGGTTCACCCGCTGGGCGTCCTACCCGGTCCGTTTCGAGCGCTGGTCGACGTCCGGCTGAGCTCGCGACCCACCGCGGCGACGGGCGCCGAAGAACAGCACGAGGTAGACGACGAGGAAGCCGAACGGCACGATCCGGAACATCGTGTCGAGGCCGAGCGCCGTCGCCACGATCCCGCCGATCAACGGCCCGACCATCTTGCCGACGTCCAGGCCGGAGGTCATCACGGCGGCCGCCGTCCCGGCCTGATGCCCGGGCGTCACCTCCATCGCCGACGCGCTCGTGGTCACCCGCAGCAGCCCGCGACTGATCCCGTTCAGCGCGAACAGCGGCAGGTGCAGGACGTAACTGCCCATCGATGGCAGGAGCGCCAGTGTCGCGGCTGACAGGGTCAGCAGCGGCAGGTGGAGCCGATGCGGGGAGACGCGCGCGAACAGCCATCCGGCACCGAAGCGAGCGACGGCAGAGATCCCCGAGCGTACGCTGGACAGCGTGCCGATCTGGGCGATGGACAGCCCGAGCGCGAGGCCGAGCAACGGGAAGAAGCTCTGGAGCAGGCCGTTCATGACGTTGAGATACACGGCGACCAGGGCCGCCGCCCAGACCGCGACGGGCAGACCACCGACCTGTCGCAGGACCGCGCGCAGACCCTCGACGAGTCGTCGTTGTCCGGGAATCGATCGACCACCGGTCGCCGAGTCGGTCTCGGCGCCGGCAGCCGCGGCGGCCGCGCCGGTCGAGACCTCCTCGACCGGGGGCGACATGTCGCGGACCACCGGCGGCAGCCGCCACGAGATGAGTGACGCCGCGAGGACCGGCACCGTGGCCAGGATGAGCATCGCGGCCTGGATCCCGAGCACCTGGGCCAGGACCCCGCCGACAGTCGTGGCGATGGCAAAGGCGATGCCCTGGAACCCGATGTACCAGCCCATGGCGACACCCGGGGAGATCGTTCCCGGGGTGCACAGCATGACCATGGCCAGCAGGCAGGTCGTCGCGATCCCCCAGCCGAATCCGTCGATGGCCATCAGCACGGTGAACGCCGCGACATCCGTCACGAACGGCGTGACGAGGTAGGCGATCGTGCTGGCGAGCCCGGCCCCGATGATGAGGCGGCGAGCCCGATCGGGCCGGAACAGGCCAGCCGTCACCCCGCGGCCGACGAGGCTCGTCGCCGAGAACGCGAAGATGACGAACCCGATGGATGCCGGCCCCAGGCCGCGCGCGTTCAGGTTGAGCGGAACGAGGAATCGGAGGGCGCCCTCCGCCAGTTCGAAGAGCATCGTCGCGAGGTAGATCCCGGCCAGGGGATTCCGCGGGTCGAGCGGATTCGAGATGGCCCGTCCGGTTGGCGCGGTCACGTTCAGCGTCGCTGCGGGATCAGGTCGCCATCCGTCAGGTCGCCGTCCTGCACCGCGGTCGCCGCCTGGATCAATCCAGCGTGCAGCGCCGTCAGCGCCGTTGGGACATCCGTCAGCGCCGGCGCGCCAGCGTCCAGCGCGCCGCGGACAGCTTCGAGGCGGCCCCCACTCGCGTCCATGAGTGCCTGTCGCCGCTCCGTTTCGAGACGCCGATTCGCTCGAACGAACGCGTCAAGACCGGCGGCGCTCAGGTCCGCTTCGCGATCCGGCGCGTCACCCATCGTCCACTCGAGCGCGAGGATGGCTGCCGCCACATCACGGTAGGCGCCGCGCACATCGGGGAAGGACAGGATGGCGGCGAGCGACGGCGTCCCCGCGAGTTCACGGACGAGCGCCGACATGTCCCCGGCGATGGCGTTGCGTCGCTCGGCAGCGGTCAGTGGCGTGCCGTCGTTGAGACGAGCGAACAGCTCGTCGATGTCGGCCTCGGACGCGTCACGGATGAGCACGACGGACAGGAAGGTCTGGAGGAGGCGCTGCTGCCACGCCGGGTCGAGCTGGGCGAAGCGCAGCGGACCGGACGGCGCGACCGCATCGCTCGGGAGGTCATCCCCCGGCGTCGCGCTGACCAGGGCGTCGTCGGCCAGCGGGAAGTCGCCGTCCAGGTACTCCCAGATCGCCGTCAGCCGTTGCTTGCCGTCCACGACGGCGTACACCTTGGTCGGATGCACTCCCCGCAGGTCGTGGAAGTAGATCTTCGGGACATCGAACCCGTTCAGGAGCGAATCGATGAAGCGCTGCTGCTGCGCGAGCGTCCAGGCGTCGCCCGCTCGCTGGTAGCTCGGGTCGTCGTCGATCGAGGCGCGCCACGCCCTCGCCTTGGCGACCGTGAAGTAGTGGGCCGGAAGGCAGCGCATCAGCCCGTCGCCCGAGCGGCGGCCCACACCCGCATGGCGGCCCGCACCCGCGCCACGGGCCTAGGGTCGGGCGATCGAGGTCTCGCGATGCTCGATCTTGAAATACCCGGGCCACAACTGCTCGTAGAAGTAGCGGATCCCGTACTCGATCCGCAGCGTGCGCGTCCGGCCATCCGATGGGTTGAAGTGCTCATGCATCGTCATCTTGGGCGGGATCTGGACGGCGTCGCCGGCTTCCCAGTCGTAGTGCTCTCCATCGATCTCGGAGAATCCCACGCCCTCGAGCACGTACAGGACGGCTTCCGTGTGGGTGTGGCAGTGACTGGAGGAGTGCGGCACCTCTTCGAAGATCTGGGTCATCGCCGCGGTCAGTGCCGTGAACCCGTTGCGATGTTCACTCTTGCTCTCGCCGCCGCCCATCAGGTTGTAGATGGCGCCGTGGCGATGGGGATGGTCGCTCTTGATCAGCCGCTCGGGAGGCTTGGCGGCGGCGGTCGCGGATCCGTCGTGACCGTGGTCGCCGTGCTTGTCGTGCTTGTCGTGATCCTGATGATTCGAACGCTTGCGGTCTGCCTCGTTCGGCGCGTCCTCGATGTGCAGTCCGATACGCCGACCGAGCGTGTCGAACTGGCCGTCCTCAGCGGGCAGCGCCGCCTCGAATCCCGGCTCGTTGGCGCCCTTGACGTCGAGCTGCTCCAGCCGTCCCAGCCGGATGAACAGGTCGAGGTCCATCGTCGATGCGGAGACGTACTCGAGATCGGTCGCGCCCGTGTTGAACAGCTGGTGGTCGTTCATGTACGGGACGTGAACAGTGGTCCCCGCGCGGACGTCGTAGCGCCGGCCGTCGATGACGAAGCAGCCCGTGCCACGCAGCACGTGGATGGCCTCCTCGCCGTGTCGATGGCGACCCGTGTGCTGCCCCGTCGGGACGACGACCTGGCACAGGTTGGTGCCATTCGTCGGGAAGCCGGTCTGCTCGCCGATCAGCATCGCGAGGCGGTGCTCGTTCGGCGTCTCGATCCAGATCAGGTCGCGCCCGCGGGCGACGATCGGCGAGCGCTCGACGACCGATGCGTTCCGTTCGCTGGCGGCCAGCCAGTCCGCGTAGAAATCAGCGCGCTCGAGCCGCGAGACGGAACGCCATACCTCGGTCATCGTCGCCCTCTGCCTGCGTCGTTAGAGGAGGCTACTCCTCGCCAGCCGGGCTGTCGGGATGCCGCTCGATCTGGTGCAGGCCCATCTGCTTGATGGTGAAGGTGTCCTGGATGGCCAGATACCGCGCCGTCTCCGTGTCGGAGTCGTTGAAGTGCTGGTGCCAGGCCCACAGCGGGATGCCGATGAGGTCGCCCTCTTCCCAGTCGACCCGCTGCAACTCGTCGCCGTCGTAGCCCATCACCGTGTGGCCCTTGCCCTTGACGATGTACAGGACCGCTTCCGTCGTGTGGCGGTGGTTGACCGACGCATGGGACGGAGGCAACTCGGACAGGTGCGGCTGGAGCCGGATCGCGCCCGACAGGCGGTAGAAGCGTGCCTTGGTGCCACGATACTCACGGGCCACGAGCTCGGTCGTCTTGAGGTCCTTGACGATCGCAGCCTCGACCGGCGGGTGCTTCTTGTTCCACTGTTCTCGCTGCGTCATCTCGGTGATGGCGGTCCCCGCCAGGGGCTGCTCCTCGCGGGCGATCAACTTGTTGTCGGGCACGGGAGATCCTCCATCCGGGTTCGCAGTCTGTGCACACTCGGTGCCGCAGGGGAGACAATATCAGATGTATTGTAGCCACAGCGACGCAGCCACGGGTATCATCACCGTGGACGAACCGTCCTGCGAACCCTACGTGACCAGAGGTCGCCCGTGATCCCGCGCTTCGCGCTCGCTCGACCCCAGACCCTCGCCGATGCGCATGCCGCATTCGCTGCGGCAGGAGGTGACGCCGCCTACATCGCCGGCGGCACCGAGTTGCTCCAGGTCATGAAGATGGGCTTCGCCCAGATCGGCACGCTCATCGACCTGAAGGGCATCAGCGAACTGCATGGCATCAACGAACTCGAGGACGGCGCGCTGCGCATCGGCGCCCTGATGACGCACCGCGAGATCGAGCGCTCCGCGGTCGTCCGCGCGCACACGCCGGCATTCGCCGCCCTGGAAGCGCGCGTCGCGAACATCCGCGTTCGCAGCACGGGCACCCTTGGCGGCAATCTGGCCTTCGCCGAGCCCCACTCCGACCCGGCGACATTCCTCCTGGCGTGCGGCGCGACCGTAGTCCTGCAGGGTCCGGGCGGGACACGGGAGCTTGGGATCAGCGACTTCGTGCGTGGTCCGCTGGACACGGCCCGGGAACCGGACGAGGTGATCACGGAGATCCGTCTCCCGGCGGCCTGCCCAGGAGAGGGGCGCGCCTACGACAAGCTGGCGTTCTTCGAGCGGCCCGCCGCATCCGTCGCGGTCCGCCTGCGGGTCCAGGATGGCGTCGTCGCTGCAGCGACCGTCGCCGTCGGCTCCCTGACCGAGGTCCCCGAACTCGTGCCCGGCGCTGCTGCGGCCCTGGTCGGAGCGGCAGCGATGCCGGACGATGTGGGGACGGCGGCCCTCGCGGGGGCCACTGAGGCGTTCGCAGACCTGGATGTCGTGGCGGACCTGAACGGGTCCGCAGACTACAAGCGGCACCTCGCAGCCGTCCTGCTGGATCGAGCTGCGCGCGCGGCCTGCACGGAGGCCCTGGCACGTGGCTGAGACCCTCGACGTCACGCTGACCATCAATGCCGTCGAGCGGACGCTCCGCATCGAGCCGCGCGAGACGCTGGCTGACGTGCTCCGGGATCGCGTCGGCCTCACGGGAACCAAGGTGTCGTGCGACGCGCAGGTGTGCGGCGCCTGCACCGTGCTGGTTGACGATCTGCCCGTCAGTGCCTGCACGTACCTCGCCGTCGATGCCGACCGACGCGCGGTTCGGACCGTCGAGGGCCTCGACCGCGACGGTGCCCTCACCCCACTCCAGCAAGCGTTCATCGAGATGGCCGCGTTCCAGTGCGGGTTCTGCACCCCGGGCATGCTGATGGCGGCAACGGCACTGCTCGAGGATGATCCCGACCCGAGCCGCGACGACGTCATCCACGGGCTGGAGGGCAACCTGTGTCGCTGCACGGGGTACGCCCCGATCATCGAAGCCGTGTTGCTGGCAGCGGAACGGACGCGAGCGGAGGCCGCACGATGAAGCGCGTCACGACCCGCCCAACGCCGCCGTCGCCCATCGGCGAGTCCGTCGAGCGACGCGATGCCCGGGCCAAGGTCACGGGCGCCGCCCAGTTCACCGTGGATCTCGGCATGCCGGGCCTCGCCCACGCCAAGGTGCTGCGCAGCCCGTACCCGCACGCGCGGATCCGGTCGATCGATGTCGAGGCCGCGCGCCAGCATCCTGGTGTCATCGCCGTCGTGAGCGCCGCGGACCTGCCCGACGTCAACCTCGTGTACGGGCACGCCGTGGCCGACCACCCGCTGATCGCCGTGGACGTCGTCCGGTTCGCCGGGGAGCCCGTCGTCGGGGTCGTGGCCGAGGACGCCGTGACCGCCGAGGAAGCCCTGCGACTGGTCGTCGTCGACTACGAGCCGCTGCCGTTCACCACGGAACCCACCGCATCCCTCGCGGATGACGCGCCGATCATCCACGCCAAGCCAGGCGAGCAGCGCGCCCATCGTGGCTTCGACGAGGACATCGAGCGGACGCACCTCAACGTGTGTTCGCACTCCCGCCAGGCTTGGGGCGATATCGACGATGCCTTCCTGGGCGCCGACCTCGTGCTCGAGGGTGAGTACCACTACCCGCGCTGCTACGCCTACGCGATGGAGCCGTACAACGCGGTGGCCTCATGGCGCGAGGGCGAACTGACGGTCTGGACGTCCGCCCAGCACCCGTACATGGTCCGCGAGGACCTCGCCCACTGCTTCGACCTGTCGCTCGCCAAGGTCCGCGTCATCGTCCCGTACGTCGGCGGTGGTTACGGCAGCAAGTCATATACGAAGATCGAGCCGCTGACCGCGGCGCTGGCCCTGCGTGCCGGTCGCCCGGTGCGCCTCGCGCTGACCATCGAGGAATCGATCCTGACCACCCGCGGCGATGCGGCCACGGTCAAGCTGCGGACCGCGTTCACGCGCGACGGTCGGATCCTCGGGCGGCAGGCGTCCATCGTGCTCGACACGGGCGCCTACGCGGAGAACTCGCCGCTGGTCGGCCGCAAGGCGGCTAACCGACTCGGCGGGCCGTACCGCATCCCGGCCCTGGAGGTCACCTGCTCGACGGTCTACACCAACACGGCACCGGCCAGTTCGTTCCGCGGGTTCGGCGCCCCCCAGGTCACGCTCGCCGGTGAATCGCAGATGGACGAGGCGGCCGATCGGCTCGGTCTCGATCCGCTGGAGATCCGGCGGCGCAACGTCCTCGAATTCCGCGAACGGCCGTGGCCGCGCGTCCGCGGCATCGACGCGGACCTTGCCGCCGATCTCGACCTCGCAGCGGCCGAACTCGAATGGGACACGCCCGTCCCGCCGGGTCGTGGCCGCGCCATCTGCATCTCCGCCTCGGACGCCGGCTCGGAACCGATGTCGACGTCGATCGTACGGGTCCACTCGGACGGGTCGGTCACGGTGACCTGCGGCAGCACCGAGATGGGCCAGGGATCCGCCACGGTCCTCGCCCAGATGGCCGCCGGCGAGATGGGCGTTGACATGGATCGCGTGCATCTGCTGCAAAGCGATACAGCGGCGGTCAGCTACGACCGCTCGACCGGTGCGAGCCGCACGACCACGCTGATGGGACTCGCGATCGGCGCCGCGGCGCGCGACGCGAAGGCGCAGCTCGTGCAGTGGGCCCAGGAGTCCCTCGCCGCGGACGGTCCCACCGTCATCGAGGAACACCGTGGCGTGCGCATCGGCGACACCGTCCATGACTGGGGTGCGATCGTTCGTGCCTGGTTCGGCGGCTCGGCCGGCGAGGTCATCGGTCGGGGCTACCTGCGCAAGGCCGGCGCGACTGAGGAGATGCCGCCGTTCTGGGAGATCGGCTGCATCGGCGTGGAGGTCTCGATCGATGAATCGACCGGCGAACTGCGCGTCGAGCGCTTGGTGACCATCGGGGATGTCGGCTGTGCGATCAATCCGCAACTCGTCGAGGGTCAGGACATCGGCGCGGCGATGATGGGCCTCGGGATGGCCACCCGCGAGGAACTCGTGTACGAGGGCGGCAACCTCATGAACGGCAATCTGTTCGATTATCGCGTCCCGCGCACCACCGACCTGCCGGAGATCCGCTCGGTCATCGTCGAGCGCGGCGATGGGGTCGGCCTGTACGGCGCGAAGGGTGGTGGCGAGGGATCGCTCAATCCCGTGGCCGCGGCGATCGCCAATGCCGCCTACCGGGCTGCCGGGATCCGACTCCGCGAGGCACCCTTCACTCCAGAGCGCGTGTGGAACGCTATCCAGGAGCGCGACGCGGCGCGCCGATGACGCCCGAGGAACGCCTCGCCGCGCTGGGACTCCGCCTCCCGACGCTGTCCACGCCGCGCGGGTCGTATGTCCGCGCTCGCCGCGAGGGATCGCTGCTGTTCCTCGCCGGGCATGGTCCGGCACCGGATGCGGACGGCCAGCGGCCCACCGGCAAGGTCGGCGCCGAGCTGACCGCCGAGGACGGCTACGACGCGGCGCGGCGCGCCGGGCTCGGGATCCTGGCCACCCTCGCGACCGAACTCGGCCAGCTGTCGCGAGTGCGCGCCGTCGTCCGCGTCCTCGGATTCGTCAACGTGGCGCCGGGATTCACGGCCACGCCACCAGTCATCGACGGGTGCTCGGACCTGCTGGTGGCGGTCTTCGGCGAGGAGGTCGGTCGGCACGCGCGCTCGGCCGTGGGCGTGGCGATGCTCCCGTACGACATGCCCGTGGAAGTCGAGGCCATCGTCGCCGTCCACGACTGACTGACGGCCTCGGTCTGCTGGACGGGCCTCTCTACCAGCCCGCGTAGCGCTCGAGCTTCGCGTCGTCGAAGCGTCCGGCTTCGATGTCCGACAGGGCCTCGTCAAGGATCGCCAGCGCGTCGTCGATGTCGCGTTCGTCGATGGTCAGCGGTGGCGTCATCTCGATCACGTTCCCGGCAGCGCCGCAGTAGAGCACGAGCAGGCCCAGCTCGAAGCAGCGGTATACGAGCCGGGCGGCGTCCTTCGTCGCCGGTTCTCGGGTCTCCCTGTTCGTCACGAGCTCGATCCCGACCATGAGCCCGCGACCGCGCACGTCGCCGATGATGGGATGCGCCGCCGCCAGCGCGCGCAGTCCATCCTGCAGCCGGGTCCCCATCATCGCGGCGCGCTCGACCAGGCCCTCGTCATCGATCACCTCGAGCGTCGCGAGCGCAGCCGCCGCCGGGACCGGGGACCCACCGAGCGTCGACAGCGCGAACGCATCGGCATCGCCGAGCTCCCGGCGTCCCACGACTGCCGACAACGGCAGCCCGCCACCAAGCGGCTTCCCGAGCGACACGGCATCCGCGACCACGCCAGCGTGTTCGAATCCGAAGAACCGACCGGTCCGACCGAGGCCCGTCTTCACCTCGTCGAAGATCAGCCACAGGCCGTAGCGGTCGCACAGCTCGCGGAGCGCGGGGATCACGTTGTCGGGGGGGACGACATCGCCGCCATCGGACTGGATCGGCTCCATGATGATCGCCGCGGTCTGATCGGCTGGGGAGACGGCACGAAGCGCGTAGTCCTCGATGAACCGAACGCACTTCAGGGAGCATTCGACCGGCGAACAGGGACCGAACGCACAGCGGTAGGGATACGGGTACGGGACCTTCGTCACGGTTCCCGGCCCGGCGATCCGGGCCATCGTCTGATGTCCGCTGATGGCGGCGGATCCGCTGGTCTGTCCGTGGTACGCGCCGACGAACGAGATCATCCTGGGCCGGCCCGTCGCGAGCGGCACGAGCTTCGAGATCGCGTCGTTCGCGTCCGATCCGGTCGCGCCGAAGATCGCCTTCTTCTCGAAGGTCCCGGGCAACCGGGCGCACAGCTGCTCCGCGAGCTCGGTCGTGCGCTCGTTCGGATAGCAGCAATGCATATCCGTCCACGTGCGGTCGAGCTCATCGACGATCGCGGCGCGGACGCGCGGGTGGTGGTAGCCGGTCTGGGCGACCCCGCCCGACGCGATCATGTCGACGTAGTCGTTCCCGTCCGCATCCCGCAACCGGTTGCCGTGAGCCCCGGCGGGCACGAACGGATAGAAGCGGATCTTCATCGCGTTGCCGACCGCGCGGTCCTCGCGCGCGACGATCGCTTCTGAACGGTCGAGCGGCCTATCCATCGCCAGGATGGTGGCACATCGAATCCCATCCCGCGGCCTGGCAGGGCGGGCTACCATCGAGGCCGACATGGACCTCGAGAGCATCGTCACCCCGGGACTCGGCAACTCGACCTACCTGATCGCGAGCGGCCGGGACGCGATCGTCATCGATCCGCCACGCGACGCCTGGCGGGTGGAGGCGGCCGCCGCCGCGCGTGGCTGGCGGATCACCCATGCGCTCGAGACGCACGTCCACAACGACTACCTGTCCGGCGCGCTGGAGCTGCGCGCGTCGGCCGGGACGGAGATCGTGGCGCCGGCACGCGGTGGCTTCGCGTTCGATCACCGCGGCGTCGACGATGGCGACACCCTCGAGGTCGGGGGTCTGCGCTTCGTCGCGATGGGCACCCCCGGACACACCAGGGAACACCTCGCGTGGGAGATCCACGATCTGGAAGGGGGAACGCTGCGCGGGGTCGCCACCGGCGGCAGCCTGATGGTCGGCAGCGTCGGTCGCACGGACCTCCTCGGCGCCGCTGCCGTTGACGAACTCAGTGCGGCCCAGTTTCATTCCCTGCGCCGATTGGCGGCTCTGCCGGACGCGACCGCCGTCCTGCCCACCCATGGCCCCGGCAGCTTCTGCGGTGCCGCCCCGGTCGACCGCGGGCGAACCTCGACGATCGGCGAGGAGCGGGCGCTCAATCCGCTGCTGGCGATCGACGACGAGGCGCGCTTCCGCGCCACTGTCCTGGCGTCCTACACGCCGTACCCCACCTACTACGGAGCCATGGCGTCGCTCAACCGCATGGGCCCTGTCGTGCTCGGGGGCCTGCCACGCCCTGCTCTGCTGGATCCTTCGGGGCTGCGCGCCGCGATCGCGGACGGCGCCACGCTGGTCGATGCACGGGAGCGGGAAGCGGTCGCCCAGGGGCACATCCCCGGTGCTCTCGCGGTCGAGCTGTCGGACAGCTTCGCGTCGTATGTCGGCTGGCTGCTCCCGGTCGGGACGCCGCTCGTGCTGGTGCTGCCGGATCCGGTCGCCGACGCCGCGGAGGATGCCATCGCGCAGCTGCTGCGCATCGGGTTCGATTCTGTCGTCGGGATCCTGGCCGGCGGCATGGAGGCCTGGGTTGCGAGCGACGGGCACGTCACCGCGTATCCCACCGTGTCCGGCCGTGAGCTCGCCGCGGCGGATGGCCCGGCGCCGCACTACCTCGACGTCCGCGACCCCTACGAGTGGGCCGAGACCGGGACCGCGCCGGGCGCCCTGACGATCCCCTTCTGGGACCTCCCGTCGCGGATCGGGGAACTGCCCCGCGACGCGCCGATCACCGTCATGTGCAAGGCCGGGGGGCGCGCCTCGGTGGCCGCGAGTCTCCTGGATGCTGGCGGCCTCGACGTCCGCGTCGTGACGCGCGGTGGCGCGTACGACCTGGCGCGCCTCAGCCGAGACTGACCCAGCCGCCGTCCACCCAGCGGGCGATGGGGCGCACGGCGCCATCGGGTTCCGTTGCCGCGACTGCTCGCCGCCGGGTCTCGATCGTCTCGTGCCAGCCTGGCGGCACGAGCCCCGCGGCGAGGTCTGCCAGCGGGGCAAGCACGAACAGCCGCTCCCCGAGGTCCCGATGCGGAACCTCCAGGAGGCGAGTGGCCTTGGCAGGATCCGTCGCGCCATCCAACGACCGCGCCCCTGGCGGCCGCTCGAGGGCCACCCGTGACCGCCCGTGGACGAGCAGGTCCAGGTCCAGCAGTCGCGGGCCCCAGCGTTGCCCATCGACCCGGCCAGCGTCCGCCTCCAGTCGCTTGAGCGCCGCAAGCAACATGAGTGGGGCGAGCGTCGTGTCGATGGCGAGGACCGCGTTGCGAAACTCGGGCTGGTCGAGCACGCCCCATGGCGCGGTCGCGTACAGGCGCGACACGCCGCGCAGTGAGACGCCGCGGATCGCCGCGAGACCCGCGATCGCCGTCGCCATCGACGTCGACGGGTCGCCCAGGTTCGCGCCGAGCCCGATGTAGGCCCGGATGCGTCGCCGCCGGCCGTCCTCCTCGCGCACGATCCCTCCCGCCTCGCCGACTAGACTCGATCTCGTGTCTCACCCCGGCGTGACCGTCATCATCCTGCATCCCGAGGCGCCACCCGATGCCCCGTCCCTCGTCCGGGCCGTCTCCGACGCCCGCGCCGACCTGGCCGAGCGGCACCGACTGGGCTTTCTCGCCGCTGGAGCGACGGACGTCCGTGTCGTCGCCGGCTCGCCCGACTGGACGCCGTTCGGGGCGCGCCTCCGCGAGGTGGCCCGCCACCTGACGCGCGGCCAGGGGCTGGTCGTGCTGGGCTCCGGGGCGGTGCCACTCGCGACAGGAGCGGATCGGGCACGGTTCGTGCGCGCGGCCGCGGGCGGTCCCGGCAGCCGCGCGCTGGCCAACAACCGCTACTCAGCCGACATCATCGCCATCCCCGATGCGCACGCGATCCTGACGTCCATCCCGGACCTCCCGACCGACAACGCGCTGCCGCGCTGGCTTGAGGAAACGGCGGGCATCGGCGTTGATGACCTGGCGACGAGCTGGCGCATGGCGATGGACATCGACACGGCGCTCGACCTGGTGCTGCTCGGCGGACGATCGGCGCGGGCGCTGTCAGCGGACGATCGCACCCGCGTGGACGATCGGCTCGCCCGGCTGCGCGCTGTCACCGCGGATCCAGGGGCTGAACTGGTCATCGCCGGGCGGACCAGCCCGGCCACGCTGACCTGGGTCATGCGCCACAGCGCCTCGCGCACGCGCGCGCTCGTGGAGGAACGCGGCCTGCGCACCAGCCGGCCGGGCCAGCGATCGCCCGCCAGCGTCCTCGGCATCATGCTGGAGCGCGACGGTCCGGCTGCCCTGGGCGACCTCCTGGCCCGTCTCGGCGAGGCCGCCGTCGTGGACAGCCGCGTCCTGCTCGCCCATCGGCACGGTCCTGATCAACGCCGCTGGCCATCGGATGCGGACCGGTTCGCATCCGACCTCCTGCTGCACGAGCGCATCGCCGATCCGTGGCTGCGGGATCTGACCCGCAGTGCCGCGGACGCCCCGATCCCGGTCCTCCTCGGCGCCCACTCGCTCGTGGGGCCGGGACTCCGCCTGGCGATCCGCCCGCGGCGGTAGCATCGCCAGCCTGATGGACGGACCCGAACGCGCCCGACCCGAGCCCCCTCGCCTCGACCTGCGCCGCCACGATCTGCCGGATCCCGCCGGCGCCGGGGAGGACGCCGGGCTGCTCGAGCGGATCCGTGACGAGATCGCCGCCCAGGGGCCGATGCCCTTCGTTCGCTTCATGGACCTCGCCCTGTACGACCCCGATGGCGGCTACTACCGGGCAGCCGCCGCTCGACCAGGCCGTGGCGGGGACTTCATCACGGCACCCGAGCTCCACCCGATCTTCGGGGCCACGCTTGCGCGCGCCGTCCTGGAGACGTGGGAGCGCCTCGGGCGCCCGGATCCGTTCGTCGTCATCGAACACGGCGCCGGGGAAGGAGCGATGGCCGTGCCCCTCCTCCAGGAACTTCTCGCGACGCCGGTCGCCGGGGCCCTTCGCTACCACGCGATCGACATCGACGAGCGGCGGACCACGACCCTCTCGGAGCGCCTGGATGCAGCCGGCATCGCCCACCTGCTGCTGACGACAGAACCGGACGGCATCGACGGCCTGATCCTTGGCAATGAGATCCTCGATGCGCTGCCGGTGCATCGCGTCCGGCAGCGCGGCGAGCGCCTGGTCGAGCTCGCCGTCACGATCGACGACGACGGTGGTCTGATCGAAACCGAGATCGAGCCGACGACCGACGTCCTGGCTGCCCGGCTCGCGGACGAGCGCATCGACCTCGTCGACGGCCAGACCGCGGAGATCTGCCTGGCGCTCGACGAGTGGATCGCCGATGCGGCGCGGCCGCTGGCTCGCGGTCTCGTCCTCCTCATCGACTATGGCTACCTCGCCGCCGAGCTGTACGACTCGAACCGGCGCCGCGACGGCACGCTGCGGGCCTACGTCCGCCAGGCCGTCCACGGCGATCCGTACCGACATGTCGGGCGACAGGACCTGACCGCGCACGTGGACGTGACCGCGGTGGAGCGCGCCGCCCACGCGGCCGGACTCACGACGGTCGGCATCACGACCCAGGCCGAGTCGCTCATGGGCCTCGGCATCGAAGGTCGGCTACAGGCCATCCAGGGCGACCCGTCGACGACGATGGAGGCATACCGCGAGGTTCGCGGGGCGCTCATGCGTCTGCTGGATCCCGCGGCGATGGGCCGGTTCCGGGTCATGGCCTTCGGGCGCGACTGGCCGGAGTCGGACGATGACCCGCCGTTCGGCCTCCTCGCGTTCCGCCTTCCCGTGCGGACCCGCCGCACGACCTGACGCCGAGGACCTGACCCGACGCGTGCGCCCGGCGGTAGGGAACCTGCCCTATTGCCGAGGGGCGACGGCAGTCGTCAGGCTCTGGTCTGGCCGTCAACACGGCCACTCCGCCGGGGGGCGGGGCGTGTACCTGCACGCGCGCTCGGCGCGCCTCGCCCCCCTGACCTTCCCCGCCGGTCCCCGTGACCGCGCCGCCCTCTCAGGGCTCCTCCCGACTCGTGCTCGGCCGCTGCTAGAATGCGAGTGCTGCGGCGCATCCCTCCCGGGTGCGTCCATGCGCTGCAACCCTCGGTTCCTCGGTCTGCGACGCCCATCCAAGGCGCGTCGCTTCGAAGGGAGTTCGGTTGACCGGCATCTGGTACATCGTCGGCTTCGCCTTCGCGGGCGTGTCGTTCGTGTTTCTGACCATCGGCGCCGCCTGGCTCGTGTCCCACCGCAATCGCGGCGACGGGCACAAGGGGCTGCCCTATGAGTCGGGCATCGACACGTACGGCGATACCCATGGCCGATTCGGTCTGTCGTTCTACATCTACGCCCTGCTGTTCGTGGCCTTCGACATCGAGGTCATCTTCATCTTCCTGTGGGCCTACGTGTTCCAGGCGCAGGCGGCCCTGCTGAGCGCCTTCGTGACCATGCTGATCTTCGTGGCGATCCTGCTGCTCGGGCTCGCGTACGCCTGGCGAAAGGGGGCGCTCACGTGGCGCTGACACCGGACGACACCACGGCCGATCTGGGCACCGGGCCGGATGACGCGACGGCCATCTCGTCCGCCGTGCAGACGCGCGAGAGCCTCCCATCGACACGCCGATCCGACGCCCTGACCGTCCCCCTCGTCGTGCCCAATCAGCTGTGGCAGGCCGCCGATCCGGACGCCTACGACGGCGGCCGTGAATCGGATATCACCCACCTGCGCGAATACGAGGCGTCCGGCGCGGGGCGTCGCGACGACGCGCGCTGGGGCGGCATGCTGGAGGTCATCCCGACCAAGGCCGACTACGTGCTGGACCTGATCCGGATGAACAGCCTGTGGCCGCTCCTGTCAGGCCTCGCGTGCTGCGCCATCGAGATGATGTCCGCCGCGACGTCCAAGAACGATATGGATCGCTGGGGCATGTTCCCGTTCCGTGCCAGTCCCCGCCAGGCCGACGTGCTCATCGTCGCCGGCACGCTGACGACCAAGATGGCCGGGCCGTTGGTCCGGCTGTGGGAGCAGATGCCCGAACCCAAGTGGTGCGTCGCGATGGGCGACTGCACGTGTTCCGGCGGACGCTACAAGCGGAGCTACTCCACCGTCGAGGGGATCGATCGGGTCATGCCGGTCGATGTCTACGTCCCGGGTTGTCCGCCGCGGCCGGAGGGCCTCATCTACGGGATGATGAAGCTCCAGCAGCTGGTCAAGGACCGGCGCGGCCATTGGCCGGATCGAGCCATCGGCCCGACCGTGCCGGTCGAGGTCTAGGCGTGGACCGAGCCTTCAAGGCCCGCCTGGAGGCGCGCTTCAGTGAGCGGCTGCTGGGTCCCGTCCGCCAGCGCCACGACGAGACCGAGATGCGCATCGCGCCGGGTGACGTCACGCAGGTCCTGACCGCGCTCCACGACGAGCCCGAGTTCCGCTTCGAGTTCCTGGCCGACCTGTGCGGCGTGGACACCGGCGACCACATGCAGGTCGTCTACCACCTGTGGAGCGAGACCACGAACGACTGGCTGCGGATCATCGCCGACGGCCTGTCGCGCGACGACCCGCGCGCGCCATCAGCCACGTACCTGTGGAAGGGTGCCGAGTGGATGGAACGTGAGGCCTACGACATGTTCGGCATCACGTTCGAGGGCAACCGCGACCTGCGGCGGATCTACATGCCCCCGGATTACCAGAGCTTCCCGTTGCGCAAGGACTTCTACCTGCCCGACGACGCGGCCCGCTCACCGGGTGGCGGTGTCCGGCCGATGGAGCGCACCCACACCCCCGTCAACGCCCCGGCGGGCGCCCTGGTCCGCCGATCCCCCGCGAGCTGAGCCGAGCACGACGATGACGACCACGACCGACCGCCCCTCACTCGACGATCCGCGCGTCCAGCTCGACCGCGACCTCGGCGTCTTCGAACCGATCCCGCCATACCCCACCCGGACCGAACGCGAGGCTGAGTTCTACACGCTGCGCGACGGCGAGATGCTCATCAACATGGGGCCGCAGCACCCATCGACCCACGGCGTGCTCCGGGTGGTCCTCAAGCTCGACGGCGAGAAGGTCGTGGACATCGACCCGGTGCTCGGATACCTGCACCGCGGCGTCGAGAAGTTGTGCGAGAACGCGGACTACCACCAGGCCATCTGCTACCTGGACCCGCTGGAGTACGTCAGCTCCCTGTTCTGCGAATGGCCCGGCGTCATGGCCTTCGAAAAGCTGATGGACGTGCAGGTCCCCAGGCGCGCCGAGTACATCCGCGTCCTCTCCGGCGAGCTCAATCGCATCGCCAGTCACTCGCTCTTCCTTGGCTGGATGGCACTCGACCTCGGCGGCCTGACCCCCATCCTGTGGTCGTTCATCGAGCGCGACGAGATCGTCGACATGCTCGCCGCCCTGACCGGCCAGCGGATGCTGTTCAACTACTTCCGCATCGGCGGCGTCAACGGCGACCTCAACCACGAGTTCATGAGCCGCCTCGGCGACTGGATGAGCCACGCCACCGAACAGATCGAATCGGGCCAGGCGCTGCTCAACGAGAACGAGATCTTCGTTCGCCGGATGCGCGGCCTCGGCACCATCGACACGGCTGCGGCCCTGAACATGGTCATGACCGGCCCGAACCTGCGCGCGACCGGGATCCCGTTCGACGTCCGCCGCGCGCATCCCTACAGCGTCTACCCGGAGCTCGACTTCGACATCCCGACCCGCTCCGAGGGCGATTGCCTGGCGCGCTACCTGCTGCGCATGGACGAGATCAAGCAGAGCCTGCGGATCATCGATCAGTGCCTGCACGAGATGCCGGACGGTCCGGTCATGGCCAAGCTGCCGCGCCTGCTTCGGCCGCGCCCGGGACGCGCCTACGCCGGCGTCGAGGGTCCGCGCGGGCAGTACGCCGCCTACGTCGTGAGCGACGGCACGGACCAGCCGTATCGGATGCGCATCCACGATCCCTCGTTCATCCACCTCCAGTCGATCGGCGCGATGGTGCCCGACCACCTCATCGCCGATGTGATGGCCGTGATGGCGTCCCTCGATCCGATCATGGGGGGCGTCGACAAGTGACCGTCCTCGGCCGGGGCTGGGAGCGCCTGACGCTGCCCGGGAAGCTCATCTTCACGCTCGTCCCGGTGTTGATCGCCCTGACCATCGGACTCGTCGCGGTCATCGTCGTGCTCGGCCAGCCGATCATCGACCTGCTGGCTTCGCAGATGGAGATCGTGCGCTTCGTCGCGGCGGTGACGATCGTGCTGCTGATGACCATCCCGACGGCCTTCCTGCTCATCTACATGGAGATGAAGATCATCGCGTTGATGAACCTGCGCATCGGCCCTGATCGGGTCGGGCCGGGGGGTTCGGCGCTGTCGGTCGTCCACGGGCTCAAGGTCCTCATGAAGGAGGACTTCACCCCCACTGGAGCGGATCCGCTCGTCTTCACCTGGGCCCCGGTCGTCGTCTACCTGTCGAGCGTCATGACGCTGCTGGTCATCCCGTTCGCGCCCGGGGTCTTCGGCCAGGACTTCAACCTGGGCCTGCTCTACTTCTTCGCCATCGGCGGGCTGTCGGTGGTCGGCCTGTTGATGGCCGGCTGGGCCAGCTACAACAAGTACTCGCTGCTGGGCGGCCTGCGTGCCGCAGCCCAGGTGATCAGCTACGAGATCCCGCTGACCCTGTCGGTCGTCGGTCTGATCCTGCTCGCCGGCACGATGAGCCTCAACCAGATCGTCGAGCAGCAGTCAGGCTGGTTCACCAGCTGGTACGTCTTCCAGCAGCCGCTCGGCGTGGTCATCTTCTTCATCGCCGCCACCGCGGAGGCCAACCGCACCCCGTTCGACCTGACCGAGGCCGACTCGGAGATCGTGGCGGGCTTCGCGACCGAGTACTCGGGCATGCGCTTCGGCTTCTTCTTCTTCGCCGAGTACGTGAACGTGTTCATCATCTCGGCACTGACCGTGACGCTCTTCTTCGGCGGCTGGAACGCTCCGTTCCCGTGGCCGGCCGAACTGGCGCTGAGCCTGGACTTCGATCCGGGGTCGCTCGGGATCGGCCTCCTGCTGCTGATCGGGATCGTGCCGCTGGTCATGACCCTCGTCTTTGCCGCCCCGTTCTTCCTCTTCAGCTCGCGGATCAAGGCCTGGCAGGCGCTCGTCGCCGGGTTCATCCTGGCCAACCTGTTCCTGGGCTCGATCGTCTTCGCGTGGGGCTACATCGGCCTCGACTGGGTCGCCGGCGTGCTGTGGTTCATGGGCAAGACCTACGCGTTCGTGTTCACCTTCGTGTGGATGCGCGGCACGCTCCCGCGCGTGCGCATCGACCAGCTCATGGACTTCGCCTGGAAGTGGCTCCTGCCGGCGTCCCTGCTGAACCTGTTCGTCACCGCCGCGGCGATCGTCGTGGTCAAGAGTTGAGAAGGTCGATCCGATGAGCTTCATCCCAGGACTCGGCATCGCCAAGGGCATGGCCCTGACCCTGCGCCGCTTCTTCGAGCCCAAGGTCACCGTCATGTACCCGGAGGTGCGGCTCGACGTCCCGCACAAGTTCCGTGGCCGCCTGCAGCTGCTCTACGACGAGTGGGGCACGCTCAAGTGCGAGACCTGCTTCCAGTGCGCCCAGGCCTGCCCGATCGAGTGCATCGACATGGGTGGCATCGATACGCGCGGCCGCTACCACGTCCACTGGGGCGCCAGCGAGACCTACGGCGAGCGCCGTGAGGAGAGCGCGCTGCGCCGCTCCGGCCGGCCCGTTCCGGATGCCGCCTATCGCCCGTTCGAGCCGGTCGACCTCGGCGTCGTGGATGCCATCCTCGAGGAGCACGACCACGATCCCGCCCGGATGCTGCCGATCCTGGAGGCGACGCAGGCCGCCTTCGGCTACCTGCCGGTCGCCGCGCTCAAGCAGATCAGCCACAAGACGGGCGCCTGGTACGCGATGATCTACGGCACCGCCAGCTACTACGCCCACCTGCGGTTCGAGCCGTCGAGCGCGACCGCCCAGGCTGCCGCCGTGACCGCCCACCGCCCCGCCGAAGCCACCTACCTGTCCGCCCTGGACGCGGCCCTCGGCGGCGGCTCGTCCGGCGCGCAGGCACGGGCGTAGGTATGGTCTCCCTGCTCAAGACCCCCGCTGCCTGGCCGTCGATCCTGCTCGGCCGCGCCGGCGCCAAGGACCCGACCGACCTCGACGAGGCCGTCGCCGCTGGCGCCTTCGACGGCCTGCGCGCCGCGGTGCGCGGGCTGGGGGCGACCGCCACCATCGCGACGATCGGTGCGTCCGGGCTGCGCGGCCGCGGCGGCGCCGGGTTCCCCGCCGTCACGAAATGGCGGACCGCCGTGGACACCGACGCGACCCAGCGCTACGTCGTGGCCAATGGCTACGGCGCGGATCCGGCGTCGCACACCGACCGGACCCTGCTCGCGCTGGACCCGTACGCGGTCATCGAGGGCACGGCCATCGCCGCCTACGCGATCGGCGCGACCGAGGCGTTCATCGCCGTCCGCGCCGAGGACGGCACGCTCATCGACACGCTGCGGGCCGCCATCGGCGCGGCCACGGACGGCGGCTTCCTCGGGCAGGACCTGTTCGGCTCTGGCCACGACGTGACCATCGAGGTCCGGCCCGTCCAGGGCGCGTACATGCTCGGTGAGGAGACCGTCCTGCTGAAGGCCCTCGAGGGCAAGCGCGGCCAGCCGGAGCAGCGCCCGCCACACCCGGCGGCCCGCGGCCTGCACGGGATGCCGACGGTCGTCCACAACGTCCAGACCCTGGCGTCCGTGGCCTGGATCCTTGCCCACGGCGCGGATGCGTTCCGGTCCACCGGCACCCATGATGCCCCGGGCACCGTCCTCGTCCAGGTCCGTACGCCGGGCGGCCAGGGTATCGCCGAAGTCCCGCTCGGCACGCCGCTGAAGACCGTGCTCGGGCTCGGGGCGAAGCTGCCCCGGGAGCGCTCACTCAAGGCCGTCCTCGTCGGCGGCCCGTCCGGCGGCCTGCTGCCCCCTGACGCGCTCGACACGCCCTACACGTTCGAGGCGCTGCGCGCCGCCGGAGCGCATCTTGGCTCCGGGTCGGTCGTCGCGGTGGACGACACCACGGACCTCGTCGAACTCATCGGCGTCCTGACCCGCTTCTGCTCGTCGGAGGCGTGCGGCAAGTCGATCCCGTGCCGGATCGGCACCAAGCGCCTGGCCGAGATCGTCGATCGACGCGAACGCGGAATGGCCCGCCCGACCGACGATGGCCTGGCCGTGGACCTCGCCGCCGACATCGTCGCGTCCGCCCTGTGCGACCACGAGCGGCTGGCGACGCTCCCGCTCACGAGCGGGATGCGATACTTCGAGTCCGACCTCCGCGACCCTCGCCGACCCGCGCCGGCCCCCATCGAGGCCTCCCGATGACCGACCTCCTGGCACGCCCCGAGCGCCGCTCCACGCCCGAGACGACCCCGGATGGGTCCACCGTGGCGGGTCCGGGGACGCTTGCCGACGTCCTCATCGAGACGCAGGCGCCGCAGCGCCCGCAGTCGACCCCGCACATCCGCATCGAGGTCGACGGCCGCGCCGTCGAGGGTTTCGAGGGTCAGACGATCCTGGAGGTCTGCCGCGACAACGGGATCGAGATCCCGACCCTCTGCTACGAGCCGAAGCTGCCAGGGTTCGGTGCGTGCCGGATGTGCGTCGTCGAGGTCGAGGGCGAGGAGCATCCGCCGATCTCGTGCTCGCGCGTGTGCGAGCCGGAGATGAAGGTCCAGACCCAGACCGAAGAGGTGCGCCGCCTGCGCCGGACGAACCTGGAGCTGATCTTCTCCGACCACAACGCCTACTGCCTGCCGCCCTGCCAGAACAAGTGCCCCAGCTCCATCGACATCCCGGGCTTCCTGAAGGCGAACGCGGAGGCCGATTGGCGCGAGTCGGCGCGGATCTTCAAGCGGACGATCCCGTTCCCGAGCATCCTCGGGCGGGTCTGCCCGGCGCCGTGTGAGGAGCACTGCCGACGCGACGAGGTCGACGAGGCGATCGCCATCCGCGACAGCCACCGCTACGCCGGCGACCAGGTCCTGAAGTCGATGCTCGACGACGGGGTGGACCCACCACTGCCGTTTGAGCGTCAGGCGCCGTCGGGGCGCCGCGCCGCGATCATCGGCTCCGGGCCGGCCGGCATGTCCGCCGCCTTCTATCTGCTCTTGGCCGGTCACGATGTGACGGTCTTCGAGCGCGACCCGGCACCGGGCGGCATGCTCCGGTACGGCATCCCGCAATACCGCCTGCCGAAGGTCGAAGTCCTCGAAGCGGAGTACGAATCGATCACGCGTCTCGGCGGCAAGATCGTCTGCAATACCGGCCTCGGCCGCGACTTCACGCTGGATGACCTGACCTTCCAGGGCTTCGATTCCGTCGTCGTTGCGATCGGCTGCTACGACACGAACAAGCTGGGCATCCCGGGCGACGACGCGCCCGAATGCATCGAGGGCCTGGAGTACCTGCGCACGGCGACCCTCGGCCTGCCCTACCCGGACCACGCCGGCAAGCGGGTCGTGGTCATCGGTGGTGGGTTCACCTCCATGGACTGCTCGCGGATCTCCGTCCGCCAGGGCGCGAAGGCAGTAACGCTGGTCTATCGCCGCGACATGAAGGACATGCCGGCTTCCAACGAGGTCCACGAGGCGATCGAGGAGGGCGTGACCGCCATCTTCCAGGCCGGCCCCGTGCGGGTGGTCGTGGACGCGGCCACCGGCAAGGTCACCGGGGTCGAGTTCATCCGGATGCAGCTGGGGGCACCGGATGCCTCCGGTCGGCGACGGCCGGAGCCTGCCGCCGGGACGGAGTTCACGATCCCGTGCGATCGGGTGCTGCTGGCCATCGGCCAGGGCCCGGAGCTCGACTGGTTGACCCAGCCCGGCAACGAGGGGCCCGAGGCGACCAAGCAACACCGCCTCAAGGCGGACGCGGTCACCTTCGAGACCGGGCGGCCGGGCGTCTTCGGGACCGGCGATGTGCGCATCGGCGCGGCGACAGTCGTCCAGGCGATCGCCGAGGGCAGACGCGCCGCCTACGCCGTTGATGCCTTCATGAAGGGCCTGGACCTGTCTGCCATCCGGACCCGCCAGACCCTCGCCGAGCCGCAGCCCGAGTTCCTGTCCATCGTACCGTTCACCAGCGAGGCCAAGGAACCGCGCTACCGGATGAAGGTGCTGGAGGCGGAGGAACGCAACCACAGCTATATCGAGTACGAACTGCCCTATACCCGCGAGGAAGCGGTCGCCGAGTCGACCCGCTGCCTGCAGTGCACGTGCGAGGCGATCGGCTTCTGCGATCTGCGTCGCCTTGGGATCGAGTACGGGACCACGCTCCAGACCCTCGAACCGCAACATAACGCCGGGGCCGGCTACCGAAGCGTCACGGAGAA
>JBKJHI010000211.1:0-3107 GCA_046599085.1 Candidatus Limnocylindrales bacterium | reverse complement strand
ATGGGGCTCGGGCCGGTGCCCGCGGTGCGCCGGCTGCTCGACCGCCATGGATTCTCACTCGATCAGATGGACGCGATCGAACTCAACGAGGCCTTCGCCTCGCAGGTGCTGGCGTGCGACCGCGAGCTGCACTTCGATCGCGAGCGCCTGAATCCCAACGGCGGCGGCATCGCGCTGGGTCATCCGACCGGATGCAGCGGCACGCGGATCATCGTCGCGCTGTTGTCGGAACTGGATCGGGTGAAAGGACGCTATGGCCTCGCCACGCTGTGCGTGAGCGGAGGCCAGGGCATGGCGCTGCTGGTCGAAAGGGTCTAAGAGGCACTCTGCACGTCCTGCGCGTGCAAGATGCCGCTCGCGGCCCGGCGCGCATCGCCGATACCCGGAGCATGCCCGACACCCTGGACGAACTTCGAACCGAACGCTGGTGTGCAGGACTTCGGTTCACCGCAGCGCGGCCGATGGAAGCGAATGAACGCAGGGTGCTCGAAGGCCAGGCGCGCGCGCTCGGACTCAGGATGTGGATCGCGATCGTGTGCACGCCGGTCGCGCTGATCGTCCCCTTTCTCACGATGTTCCTGCTGCCGGAATCGCTTGGCGTTCGCTGGCTCGACGTGACCGTGGTGATCGCGCTCGTGCTGATTTCCGTCGCGATTCCGGCGGTGCTCGTCACACGCGCACGCCGCGCGTGGCGCGAACGCCGCGGCTACTTCCAGGATCTCGAAGCGGGAGAGATCGAATGCTTCGAGGGCGCGATCGAATCCGGCGACGATCTCGACGAGGAGCAGAAGCAATTGCTCGACGCGCGCGTGCTCACAACGGTAGCCGGCGCTCCGCAATGGATCGAGGTCCTGCCGGCATCGAGCTGTGTCATGCTCCGCGGAACGGGTCCCGTGCCTTTGTTCGTGCCGGTGACGATCGCCGAAGTCGCCGCGGGCCCGTCGTATGCGATGCGGGTCGAGATGCCGCCGGCCATGGCGTGGATCGACGGCGAACCGCGCGCGCGCTTCATGCGCCGCGCGCTCAATCATCACGAGTGCGCCGAGATCGACGCGCACATCCGGCACCTGCGCCGGCCCGGCATGTTGATCGCGCTGTGGGCCGCATGGCTCAGCGTGTGGGCGGTCGCTTTCCTGTTCAGCCCGCAGGAGGTCTCGGTCTACATCCGCACGCGCTGGCCGCTGGTCATCCTCCAGATGGTCGTGCTGGCCGGCGTCGTGATGACGTATGCGCGCGCGCTCCATCTGGCGCGGCGACTGGAACGCGATACGCACACCGGTTGGGCGCTGACGCTCGAGCGCGCGCGCATCGAGCCCGAGGCATCCGTTGGGGAATTCCACCCAGATGTGGATGACGCGCGAATCGTCCCGGACGCGTCGGCACCTCGTGAAGCGGATGATGCCGGCGCCGAATCCCAGCGTTGCGTCGAGTTCCTGCCGCATTCGCGCGCCGTATGGAGCGAGCAGGGCCGCCCGGCCCGGTGGCGAAACCTGCGCCGCGCCGCGTAACTGCGCCCTCACGCCACGCGGCGTGACCTCCGACCGATTCCCAAATACCGGCGCCACCCTGCCTCTTCAGATCGGCCTCAGGGGCGGCCGTATTCCTGCCGATGACTCCGTGGATCACCCGCTCGCGGGCCCCGGCCGGTTTTCGAGGAATCCGCGGCGCACAACTCCCTGTCGAGGAGCTTCGCTCATGAACCTGCTTCTTGTCCTCGCATCAACATCCGTGTTCTCAGCGTTGTTGTATGTGTTCATTCGCACCCGTTCGTCCGCTGCACCAATCGAAGGCCACTTCGATCTCGACGATCAGGATGTTTCCCGCATGCCCGACCGTGTCCGTCTGATGCGCGTCGACGAAAGCGTCTCGTTCGTTCCCGAGACTCTGTCGAACATGGCGGGCCAGTTGTGCCGCGAAGGGTTCGAGGACGCGGGTACGTTCGTGATCGACGGCATGCCCGACGCCAAAGTGCGTCTGCTCGCGAACCGCGCGCAGTCGATGCACTGCGCGATCTGGAATCACACACTCGCCGGATCGTGGTTCGAGTTCACGTGCAGCTATCCCGGCGGAAATCGCACCACGTTCACCACGCTGACCGGTTCGGGCTTCGACGGATCGCCCGGGCACACGGTCACGCGTGCTCGCGGGGCCGGACTGCTCGACCTCTACGTCCGAGCCTGCACGGAGCGTCCGATGGGTGTGTTCATGCCGGCGACTGCAGAGGCCGCGGCCAACGATTTCGAAAACCGCTACACCCTGTGGATGACGTGGCGCCGCGCGCACACGCCGGCGCAGGAGCGAATCGAGGCGGCGTAGCGCGACGGCTGCGCCGCCTCGATCACTCGGCGCGGCCGCTACTTCCTGCCTTCGACCGTGAGCTGCGTCTCACCGGTGCGCGTGAGAAGATCCGGGTCGTACATGCCACTCGCGGTGGCGGGGAGTGCCGTGAAGCGGCCGCCGATCTCGGGGCGGATCAGATACTCCACCGTGGTCTCGCCTTCGCCGATGTTCTCGAGGAAGAACACCGCGCGGTCGTCGCGGCCTTCGGCATGCGTGCCGTACGGCCACTCGGCGCCGTCCGGCAGCAGTTGATCGATCTCGAAGCCGGCCAGCCGCGGATCCTCGATCATCAGGTGCTTCAGCGCCCGCGTCGCGCGCAGCGTGAGCCGCACCAGCACCGCTTCCCCGACGCGCACCGCGTCGGTCGGCGCGAGCGGCGTGGTGAGCCAGCGCGGACGGCCGCGGCGATCGGTGGTGCGCTCGGCGCGCAGATACTCGCGCGTCACGGCGAGTGACGCCGGTTTTTGAACCGGCCCCGGGCTCGGCACCAGCGCGCGGGCGGTCCATGAACCGTAGGCGGTGATGCCGCCGTCGGTCGTGATCACGAGCCGGTTGTCGCCCGCGCGCAATCGCGCGCCCTCGACGGTCGCGCGCAGCGGGTGGGCGAAAATCTCGGCCGCGCCGATCGTGGCGTCGATCACGCGCGCGCCGTTCCACTCCGCGCGCAACCGGCCCTGCGCCTTCATCTCGGAGGCATGAGCACCCGCGAAGCTCGCAAGTGCTGCCGCGACCGGCGCCGAGACGCGCGTCGAGCGCCACCACGGACC
>JBKJHI010000197.1:0-20532 GCA_046599085.1 Candidatus Limnocylindrales bacterium | reverse complement strand
CCGTTCTCGTGGATGGCGAGATCGTCGGCACCTGGCGACGGGCTGAGATCGACCTGACCGTCTTGCCGTGGCAACGCCTGACCGCCGGGCAGCGCCAGGCGGTGGAGGCGGAGGCGGTGGCGTTGCCGCTGCCCAAGCTGGAAGGGCGGATCCGGGTCCGGTGGGAGTGATGGTGGGCGATACTGGGCTCGAACCAGTGACCTCACGGATGTGAACCGTGCGCTCTGACCAACTGAGCTAATCGCCCCAGGGCTGCCGTCGCGGCCGCAAGGGCCGATGATACCGGAACGCCGCTACAGCCTCAGACCTGGCCAATGCTCGAGGACGGCCGCGGCGTCCACCCGGTCGACGACGATGAGCTTCTGCCGACTGGTTGCACCCGCCACGATCCGCACGTCGCGCTTGGCGACGCCGAGCTCCGCGGCGATCATCCGGATGAGCGACGCGTTCGCGGCGCCTTCGACGGCGGGGGCACCGACCCGGGCCCTGAGCACGCCATCGAACACGCCATCGACATGGTCGGCCGCCGATCGCGGGGTGAGACGGACGGCGAAGCGAACGTCAGCGGGACTCAACGCCTCACATGCTTTGCCAGAGCAGGCCGAGGATGACCAGGACGATGAACCCCGACCAGTCGACCATCCCGGTCTGCGGCAGCATCCGACGAACGGGGCTGAGGATGGGCTCGGTCGCCTGGATCAGCATCGAGGAGATCTGCTTGCGCCCGGTCGGATCGACCCAGGACATGACCATCCGCCCGAGGATGAGCGCCCACAGCGCCATGAGGGTGAACTGGACCAGATTGGCCAGGAAGGCTCCGAACACGGGCCGAAGTCTAGCAGCGGAACGGCGACCGGCCGTCAGCCATGGCCGTCGTCCTGCGCTCCTGCCTCGCGCTGAAGTGGTCGCTCGCCGAACAGCGCCCGTCCGACCCGCACGATGGTCGCTCCCTCCTCCACAGCGATCTCGAAGTCGTCGCTCATGCCCATCGACAGGTCCGAGCCAAGGTCGGGCACCTGTTCGCGCAACGCGGCACGCAGCGACCGCAGGCCACGGAATGTGGACCTCGTCTCGTCCTCGCTGACCCCGAACCGACCGATCGTCATGAGCCCGCGGACATCGAGTCGTGGCAGGGCCGTGAGCCGCTCCACGAGCTGGCTGGCGTCGGCCGGCAGCACCCCCGCCTTGGCAGGGTCCGCGTCGACGTTGACCTGGACGAGGATGGGGATGCGCTGACCGGGCCTGACCTCCAGCGCCAGGCGATCCAGCCGCTCCCCGAGGTCCAGGTTCGCAACCGACTGGATGACGTCGAACGCCTCCAGGGCTCGCCTCGCCTTGTTCGACTGGAGCGGCCCGATGAGGTGCCACGTGGCCCCAGCGACGTCGGGCCGCTTGTCGACGCCCTCCTGGACCCGGTTCTCGCCGAGGACCGTGAGCCCCGCGGCGACGGCCAGCCGGATCCGCGCCGGATCCACGGTCTTGGATACGGCCACGAGCGTCACCTCGGCCGGATCGCGTCCGGCACGGGCACACGCGGCCTCGATCCGGGCGCGGACCGCGGCATGGGCGTCGCGGAAGGCGTCGACGCTCGACGCGGGCTCGATCACGGTGGTGGCGCCAGCGAGTGGCCGGCGGCGGTCATCCGGATCGGCCTACTTGCGGCGGAGGAAGCTCGGGATCTCGAGGTCGTCCGCATCGTAGGTCGTGGGACGGCGCACGGGTGCGGTCTCGCCGACGGAGCGCTCGACGCGGGGCGCAGCCACGAGGGCCGCGATCTCATCGTCGCGGGCACCGAACGGGCTCTCGACATGATCGACGCTCTCCGCGCGCTGGCGCTGCAACTCCTCGAGGAAGTCGCGCTCGTGGGACTGGCGGCTGGACGCCCCGGAGTCCATGACGCCGGTCGCCTCGCGGGAGCTCGCGTAGTGCTTCTTGCCGCCGTCGAAGCCCGTCGCGATGACCGTCACCATGACCTCGTCGCCGAGCCGCTCGTTGAAGCTCGTCCCGAAGATGATGTTCGCCTCCGGATCGGCCGCTTCCTTGATGGCCTCGGCGGCCTCGTTGACCTCGTACAGCGAGAGGCTCGAGGAGCCGGTGATGTTCCACAGGATGCCCTGGGCGCCGTGGATGTCGAGCTCCAGGAGCGGGCTGGCGATCGCCTGCTGGGCCGCCTCGACGGCGCGGTTCTCGCCCGACGCGCGACCGATCCCCATCAGCGCGGAGCCGGCGTCCTTCATGATCGCGCGGACATCGGCGAAGTCCTGGTTGATCAGGCCCGGCATCGTGATGATGTCGCTGATCCCCTGCACGCCCTGGCGCAGGACGTCGTCCACGACCTTGAACGCATCCAGGATGCTCGTGTTCTTCTGGACGACATCCTTGAGCCGGTCGTTCGGGATCGTGATGAGCGCATCGACCTGGGCCTTGAGCTCCTCGGCCGCCTTCTCCGCGACGAGCTTGCGCTTGTTGCCCTCGAAGGTGAACGGCTTGGTCACGACGCCGATGGTCAGCGCGCCGGATTCCTTGGCGATCTGGGCCACGATCGGGGCGGCGCCGGAACCGGTCCCACCGCCGAGGCCGGCCGTGATGAACACCATGTCGGAGTCGGCGAGCGCCGCGACGATCTTCTCCGAGTCCTCTTCGGCGGAACGCTGGCCGATGCCCGAGTCACCACCCGCGCCGAGGCCACGCGTGACCTTGTCGCCGATGCGGATCTTGTGCGGGGCGTCCGACTGCAGGAGCGCCTGGGCATCCGTGTTGCAGGCGATGAACTCGACGCCCATCATCTCGGCCCGGATCATCCGGTTGACCGCATTGCTCCCGCCGCCGCCGACACCGATGACACGGATCAGCGCGAAGTTCTCGGAATCGGAACGCAGCGGCATTCGAGATCTCCTCCGGGCGACCCGTTGGGGTCATGTCAGGTTCATGATGGCGCGGTCTGGGGGCCGGTCCGGCGCGGGGTTGGTCGATGCAATATCGCCCGACCGCTCCGTGGTTCGGCCGAGTATAGCGCCGGTCCCCGGTGCGCGGTCCAGCGATCTCCGACCTGACCCGCAGGGGCTACGCGTGGCTCGCGTACCGTGCGGTGCGCGGCTGCACCGCCAGCGATCAGCGCCGGACGGTCAGCCCGCCAGAAACCCCAGCTGCACGGACCGCGATGGGTTGTCCGCATTCGGGTCCAGCAGGCAGATGGACTGCCACGTGCCCAGGGCGATGCGGCCATCCACGACGGGCACCGTCAGGGAGGGTGACACGAGGAGTGGCAGGACATGGTCGGCACCGTGACCAGGCGACCCATGGCGATGTCGGTACCAGCGGTCCTCGCGCGGCAGCAATCGATCGAGCGCGTCCATCAGGTCGTCGTCGGAGCCGGCCCCCACCTCGAGCACCACGAGCCCGGCAGTGGCGTGCGGCACGAAGACCGACAGCAGCCCGTCCTCGGCGCCGATGTCGTCGAGGAAGGTCGCGCAGGCAGCCGTCAGGTCCGCGACGCCGCGGGCCGAACCGGTCCGGACGGTGAGCGTCCGCGTCTCTACGGGAAGATGCTCCGCAGCGCGTCGCGGATCCGCCCAAGGCCGCCCATCGCGGGTGCGGACTCGAAGCGCAGCGGCTCTCCGCCCGTCAGCGAGCTCGCACCCCACTGGAGCAGTCCCACGGCCGTGCTGTACGACGGGTTTAGCAGCGTGTCCACGAGCCCACCGATGCCCGCCGGCGCGACGACCCGGACCGGCATCTCCAGGACCTCGCGACCAAGCTCGGCGACACCGGACAACTGGGCCCCTCCGCCGGTCAGGATGATCCCTCCCGGCAGCATGTTGACCCCGCCGGCGCGGATCTCGTTGCGCAGCAGCTCGAACGTCTCACGCATCCGCGCCTCGATGATCTGGCAGACCTCCAGGCGGCTGACGGTCCGACCGGCGTCCTCGCCCAGGACGCTGACGTTGATCTCCTCGTCCTCGCCGATACTGCGCAGGTCGCACGAGCCGTGCCGGACCTTCAGTTCCTCGGCGACGGGCAGCGACGTCTTGAGGCCGATGGCCACGTCGTTGGTCACGTTGTTGCCACCGACCGGCAGGACGCGCGTGTGGAACGGCGACCCTTCCTGGAACAGGGCGAGATCGATCGTGCCGGCACCGATGTCCGCGACGGCGACCCCGAGCTCCTTCTCCGTCTCGTTGAGGACCGCCTCGGCGGAGGCCAGCGAGTTGACCACGAGCTCATCGATCTTGACGCCGGCCGCGGCGACGCATTTGGACAGGTTCTGGATCGCCGTCGCGGAGGCCGTGACGATGTGCGTCTCGACCTCGAGACGCAGAGCGCTCATCCCGAGCGGATCCTTGACGCCCTCCTGGCCGTCAACGCTGAACCCGCGCCGCTCGACGTGGAGGACCTCGCGGTTCGAGGGGATCGGCACCGCGCGGGCGACCTCGATGGCCCGGGCGATGTCCTCGCGGGCGACCTCACGGTGGTGCCCGGTGACCGCGACCTGGCCGGGCGAGTTGAGGCTTTCGACATGCTGGCCGCCGACGCCGACGAAGGCCCGGTCGATCTTCCAGCCGGACAGGCGCTCAGCCCGCTCCACGGCGTCGCTGATCGAGCGCACCGTCTGGTCGATGTTGATGACGACGCCCTTCTTCAGCCCGGACGCCGGCACGGTCCCGTGGCCCATGATCGTCAGCCGCCCATCGCGGCTCACTTCGCCGATGAGGGCGCAGACCTTGCTCGTGCCGACATCGATGCCGACGAGGACCGCTTCTCGTTCCACCCTGTCGTCCGTCTCCGTTAACTCGTGCTGTCCGTTCGTTGGGCCTACAGGAAGTGACGCCGAATGAGGGCCACGTTATCGAAGATGCGCAGACCGAACGTGATGAGCGCCACCAGATAGAGGTCCAGGCCCAGGCGATCGCCGATGAACGTGAGCAGCACCGCGATGATCGCGTTGACCAGGAACCCGCTGATGAAGATCCGATTGTCGTAGACGCCATCGAGCTCGGCGCGGACGGCACCAAGCACCGAATCGAGCGCGGCGAGGATTGCCACGGCCGAATAGCGGCTGAGCTCGAAGCCGACGTTGACGTCGAGAGCGAGACCCGCCAGGACGCCCACGAGGAGCCCGAGCAGGGGGATGAGCACGCAGACGTGTCCTCGCTCCGATGGTTTCGGCAAGGCTACTCGACCGCACCCGACCCTGCCAATCGTCCATGCACGCCAACTTGACCCCGACCATCACGGTGTGGCCGCCGGCGTCGGGTCGGGCGTCGGTCGGGGGATATAGGTGCCATCGGTCTCGCTGGCGAGGATGACCCGCTCCACGAGCTGCTCGCGGCCGATGAGCAGGCTGCGCAACAGCCGTACCTGGCCAGGGATCAGCTCGGTGGTCCGCAGGCTCGCCGTGTAGAAGCCGAAGACGGCACGCCAGCCGATCGGCTGACCGGTGACGACGAACCCGTTCTGGTCGTTGACCACGACTTCGAGCTGCGTTGCCTCGCTGCCGACATCGGCCGGGACGAGCGAGGCGAGCCGTCGGGCAGCGTCAAGGTCCACCGCATCGAGCCGGCGCCCGATCGCCAGGCCGACCGAACCCGCTCGTCGGTCCTCGATGCGCGGCAGGTCCACGGCGGCCGGCGGCGGCTCCACGGCATCGATCCGGGCGAACAGGTTTCCCTCGACGTCGACGAGATAGTGCCGGGCTCCGAGCTCCCACACGAGGATCGGCAGGCGCTCGACGATCCGCACGGCGACGGTGTCCGGCAGCCGCACGGACACGCTGGCGTCGGCGACGGTCGGCAGCGTCAGGACCTGCTCCTCGAGCGGCCGGGTGGAGAGGGCGAAGAGGTTCATGCCCGTGGCGGCCTTCACCGCGGCCTCGACGTCCGCGCGCGGCGTGTAGACGGCCCCATCGATGGCGATGTGCGTGGTCGTGAACGCGCTCGAGTTGGCGACGCCGTACGTTGCCGCCGCGGCGACGAGCAGGGCCAGCGCCGCCCCGGCACGGACCGGCGACAACCCGGCCGAGGCGCGACGGATCGGCCGGGTCCGGCGCATCGGCGCGCCCGTGACCGCACGACGGGCGGTGCCGCGCGGGACGGGCGGTCGCCGCCGGGGGTTCGCCCCACTCACCGCGGCAGGTCCGCCGTCCTGACGCGCCGGCGAGGGCGTCCGGCATGCCGCTCCAGGGCGAGCTGGACGATCCGGACACATACATCGGCGAACGTGTACCCACCCTCGGCGGGCATCGTCGGGAAGAGGCTGATCGGCGTGAAGCCCGGGATCGTGTTGATCTCCGACACGACGACCCGGCCGCCGGCCTCGAGGAAGTCGATGCGGGCGAAGCCCTCCGCGCCGATCGCGCGATACACGTCCCGGCTGAGCTTGTGCAGGAGCGCCCGCTGGCGGTCCGTGACCTCGGCACGCGTGGCCGTCTCCGACAGACCCGGCGTGTACTTCGCGGCGTAGTCGTAGAACTCGTTCCCGCTGACGATCTCGCCCGGGCCGTAGGTCTCGATCGCCGCCGGGTCGTTGCCGATGACCGCCACCTCGAGGTCGCGAGCGCCGGCCAGGTAGCGCTCCACGAGCACGAGATCATCGTGGTGCAGCGCGAGATCGATGGCGGCGTCGAGGTCCGCCAGGTCGCGCAGCAGCGTCATCCCGATCGAGCTGCCGAGGCGCGCGGGTTTGACCATCAGGCGCTCGTCGTGCCCGGCCCCGGCATCGTCCGCGCCGCCGGCTGCGAACGCCGTGATCTCCGTGCGCACGCCGGCGCGGTCGCGCGCCCACCGATCCGCCCGGATCTCGCGCCACTCGACGACCGGCAGGCCCAGGCCGCGACACATCCGCTTGAACAGAGCCTTGTCCATGCCGAGGGCGGACGCGGCCACGCCCGAACCCGTGTATGCGAGTCCGGCCGCGTCGAGCACCGCCTGGAGCGTGCCGTCCTCCCCGAACGGCCCGTGCAGGGCGATCACCACGACCTGGGCCGGATCGGCAGCGGCCAGCCGGTCCACCGCGGCGCCGATCGCGAACGGCCCGTCGGCTTCGAGCCCGGTCGGGTCGTCGTAGGCCGTGGCGGGCCGGCCGTCGCGACGATGATCGGCCGGCAGCCACCACCAGGCGCCGTCGAGATCGATGAGTACCTGGCGGACGGTTGCACCCGCATCGGCCAGAGCGTCGGCGATGGCGGTGCCGGACACGATCGAGACGTCGTGCTCCGCCGAGGGCCCGCCGAGGACAACGATGAGGGGCGGCAGGTCGCTCGCTGACATGCGCGCCGTCACATCGGCCATGGCCAGTCCTCCCAGTCGCCGAGGAATGTCACCTCTGGCACGAGTTCGATACCGGACGCCGCCAGCACGACGTCGCGGACGTGGTCACCCACGCGGCGGACGTCGGTGGCGGTGCCCTTCTGATCGTTGATGATGAAGTTCGCGTGCTTCTCCGACACGCTTGCGCCCCCGATCCGGGTGCCCTTGAGGCCGGCCGCATCGATGAGCCGTCCGGCAGAGTCACCGGGCGGGTTGCGGAAGAAGCTGCCCGCCGACGGGATGCCGAGTGGCTGGTGCGCCTGGCGCCAGCGACGGATCTCGTCGAGCCGGCCCTTGATCGTGTCGGGATCGGCGGGGCTGAGCTGGAACGTGGCGTCGAGGATGAGTTCGGCTGGCTCGCTCGGGTGCTTGAACCGGCTGTCGCGGTAGCGCAGCACAAGCTCGTCCGCGGGCACGACCGCCTCGATGCCGGCCGCATCCAGGACGCGGGCGGAGACGAGAACGCTGGCGATGTCCGATTCGTGCGCACCGGCATTTGCCCACACGGCCCCGCCGACCGAACCCGGGATCGCCAGCCCGAACTCGAGACCGGTCAGGCCGGCGTGCTGGGTCTCCGTCGCGGCGCGAGCCATCGGGACGCCGGCCTCGGCCGTGTATTGCTCCTCGACGATGCGCGACCCTTCAGCCCGGTCCTGGATGACCAGCCCGCGGATGCCCCGGTCGCTGATGACGAGATCGCTGCCCCGCCCGATGACCACGTGCGGCAGCCCCCGCGACCGTGCGAAGCGGACGAGGGCGCGCAACTCGAAGGCGTTGTGCACGGTCGCGAACAGATCGGCCGGGCCACCGACGCGCATCGTCGTGAACCGGGCCAGCGGCTCGTCCCGCGACGTCTTGACGCCGATCCGGCGCTGGATGTCCGTCCCCACGGCGATGGCATCGAAGCCAGCATCGGTCCCGAGCGTCATGCCGCGGTCCCCCGGGATCGCGCGTCGATGACGGCGGCGTCAGGCCACGGTCGGTGGCTGGCCGCGGCAAGGACGATCTCGGCAACCGCCGCGGCGGCGCCGGGCCGGCCCAACCCGCGCGCGGCCGCGGACATCGCGAGGTGCCGCGCCGGATCGTCGAGCAGCGTCGCCGCGTCGATGAGTGCCTCGGCATCGAAGGCGTCGTCCTCGATCAGGCGGGCGGCCCCCGCGTCGACCAGCGCCCGGGCGTTGGCCCGCTGGTGCCCGGCGGCATGCGGATACGGGACCACGACGATCGGCACGGCCATGGCGCTCACTTCGGCGAGGGTCGAGGATCCGGCTCGCCCGACCACCAGGTCCGCACTGGCGAGTGCCGCCAGCATCTCGTCGCGGAGGAACGGGTGCGGCAGGTATCGGCCACGCAGGTCCGCCGGCAGGCCCTCTCGATCGGTGAGCGCGGCCGCGTACCCGTCATCGCCGGTGACATGGATGACGGCCACCCGCTCGACCAGGCGCGGCAGGGCATCGCGGACGGCGACGTTGAACCGCCGGACCGCCTGTGACCCGCCGAACACCAGCAGGACGCGGACACCGTCGGGCACGTGCATCCGAGCGCGGGCAGCCTCCCGATCGATGTCGCGGGTATCGCGGATCGGCGTCCCGGTCACGTAGCAGGGCCGGCTGCCGGCCGCGGACGCGAGGGCCGCGCACGCGGCCTCGAACGAGACCGCCAGGGCATCCGCCAGGCGCGCGGTCAGGCGCACGGCACGGCCGGGCACGACGTTGCCATCCCAGAGCACCACCGGGATTCCCAATGGCTTCGCGGCGAGCACGACCGGGACGGCGACGTAGCCGCCCGTCGTGAAGATCGCGGCCGGGCGCTCGGTGGCCAGGATCGCGGCCGCCTGCGGGACCGATGCCGCCAGGCGCAGCGGGTCGAGCACGGCGTGCTGATCGAGTTCCACGGTGCGCAGGGAGCGCAGGACCAATCGGCGCAGCCGGATGCCCGCGGCCGGGACGATCGACGCCTCGAGTCCGCGGTGGCCACCGACCCAGGCGATCTCAGCCTCGGCTGCGAGCTCGTGCAGCGACCGGGCGACGGCCAGTGCCGGGTAGATGTGGCCGCCCGTCCCGCCGCCGGCGATCAGCAAGCGCATCGTCGTTCCAGGTTCCCTTCTCGATGGTCTCGCGAGAGATGGACAGGAGGATCCCGACCGCCGCGAAACTGATGATGAGCGATGAGCCGCCGGCGCTCAGGAACGGGAGCGTGATCCCCGTGATGGGGACGAGCGTGACGACGACCGCGATGTTGATGAACGCCTGGATGCACAGCCAGTCGGTGATGCCGGCCGCGAGCAGGGCGCCGAATGTATCCGGCGCCGCCAGCGCGACGCGGATGCCAGCGTACGCCAGCAGGACGAAGAGGCCGATGACGATGACCGAGCCGACCAGTCCGAACTCCTGGCCGACCTCGGCGAAGATGAAGTCGTTGAATGCGTTCGGTACCGCGACCTGACTCTGTCCGAGGCCACGTCCGAACAGCCCGCCCGACCCGAGTGCCAACAGGCCCTGGACCGTGTGGAAGCCGTCGCCGAGCTTGTCCGACCACGGGTCCAGCCACGTCCGGATGCGGTCCAGCTGGTAGCCGCGCAGGCCGACCGCGATCGCGGCCAGGAACGCCGTCCCGCCGAGCACCCCCACGTGGAACATGTTCGCGCCGGCCACGAAGAACATCGTGAAGGCGGTGAGCACGATGACCGTCGTCGTGCCGAGGTCCGGCTCACGGAACACGAGGAACGCGATGGGCGTGACGATGAAGAGGAACGGGACGGTCCCGGCCCAGAAGCCGTGGACCTTCGTGCCGCGCTTGGCGAACCAGTGCGCGAGGTAGATGACCATGGCGAGCTTGGCGATCTCGGCCGGATGGATGGACGGCAGTGGCCCGAGGCGCAGCCAGCGAGCCGATCCACCGACGACGACATTGAGGTTCGGCACGAAGACGAGGATCAACAGCACGATGCTGACCAGCAGGATCGGGATCGACGCGAGGCGCAGGTAGCGGTAGTCGACACGCGTCATGACGACCATCGCCACGATCCCGAGGGCCGCCCACTGGATCTGCGGAGCGACGGTGGCGAACGGATCGTCGTTCGACAGGTAGCCGCGCATGGCCGATGACGAGAACACCATGAGGATGCCGATCGCGGTCAGGGCCACGGTCACGACCAGGATCAGGTAATCCGGCTCGTGCCGCTCACGCTGGAGGACCTGGGTTCCCGACCTGGCCGGCGCGCGGTTGGCCAGCCGCCGCTCCGCGGTGGACCGTTCGCGGGCCGCGTCCTCGGGATCCATCGAGCGGCCGCGTCCGAATCGCGGGATCGGCGGTGCCAGGTTCATGCGTCCCTCCCCTGTTGGTGTGCGGCGAGCGCCCCGACGGCGCGCTTGAAGGCCACGCCGCGCGCGACGTAGTCGGTGAACATGTCGAAGCTGGCGGCGGCCGGGCTGAGCAGGACGGTCGCGGGGCCGGCACCGGGCCCGAGCGCTTCGCGGGCTGCCCGAGCGAGCGCATCCGCGCGCACCACGGCGTCATCCATGTCCGAGGCGGTCTCGGTCACGGCGAGGCCGGCGTCGCGGAACCGCGCCGCGAGTGACGGACCGGTCTCGCCGATCAATACGGCTGCGGCGGCACGCTCGGCGACGACAGGCCCGAGCTCGCTGAGGTCCACGCCCTTGTCGCGTCCACCGGCGATGAGCACGATCGGTGCGTCGAAGGCGCGCAGCGCCGCGATCACCGCGTCCGGCTGGGTGCCCTGCGAGTCGTTGACGAAGCGCACGCCATCGATGAGCGCCACCGATTCAAGGCGATGCTCGACGCCCGTGAAATCGGCGGCGGCGGCACGGATCGCGTCCGGTGCGACCCCGAACAGCAGCCCGACCGCGACCGCGGCGAGCGCGTTCGACACGTTGTGCGCGCCGGGGATGGCCAGTTCGCCGATCGGCATGATGCGCCCGCCGGGGCCGGTCGCTGCCGCTCCCCCACCCGCCTGCGGGAGGCGGACCACGCCCGCGGCCACGATCCAGCCATCGACCACGCCGAGACCGCCTTGCATCGGGCGCTCGCGCCGGTACATGATCGAGGGCGTCCGGCTGTTGCCGGCATAGGCCGCGACCACGGGGTCCTCCGCGTTGAGCACGAGGGCTCCGTCGGGATCGACCAGTTCCGCGAGCCGACGCTTGACCCGTCGATACGCCTCCAGGGTCCCGTGGCGGTCGAGGTGGTCGGCCGTGACGTTGGTGTAGACCGCGACCGTGGTGCCATGAGACAGGGTCGGCAGCTGCAGTTCAGACAGCTCGTAGATCACGCGATGGCGCTCGGTGAGCTCGGGCAGTCGCTCCACGATCGGGATCCCGATGTTGCCGCCCAGGATGGCCGGATGCGTCGGGTCTGCGGCCAGGATCGCCGCGGTCAGCGCCGACGTGGTCGTCTTGCCCTTCGTCCCGGTGACCCCGACCGTCGGAGCCACACACAGACGCAGGAACAGATCCGGCTCGGATACGAGTGCCGGGACGGTCCGGTCCCCGCCGGCGCGCTGCGCGACGAGGGCCGCGAGGGCCGCGCGGAGCCGAGGCTCCGTCGTCGGGAAGTCGGGGTTGATCGACGGCGAGGTGGCCACGAGCGCCGCGCCGGCCCACGTCGTCGCCGGGTCCACGTCCGGCCCGAGCGCAAGCCGCACCGACCGGCCCTCGAGCGCCGCGATCGCCGCCTCGAACGCCTCAGCCGGGCGCCCGTCGTGGATCGTCACCGCGGCACCGGCATCAACCAGGAACCTGGCCAGGGCGATGCCGCTTCGGGCGAAGCCGAGGACCGTCACCGGACGGCCGGCCAGGGCGCCGGCACGGACATCGGCCATCGTCAGCGCATCGGGATCGATCGTCGTCGTGGACATCGTGGCCATCACGGAAGCCGGTTGACCGAGGCGAGGAAGAGCGTCACGCCGAGCAGCGCGGCCAGGATCCCGACGATCCAGAACCGGATCGTGATCTTCTCCTCGTCCCAGCCACTGAGCTCGAAGTGGTGGTGGAGCGGGCTCATCCGGAACAGCCGCTTGCCGCCCGACACCTTGAAGTAGATCCGCTGGATGATCACCGACCCCGTCTCGATGACGAAGATGATCCCGATCAGCGGCAGCACGAGGATCTGCCCCGTGATCAGCGCCGTGACGGCGAGGGTCGCTCCCAGCGACAGGGCACCCGAGTCCCCGATGAAGATCTGGGCGGGGTGGACGTTGAACCACAGGAAGCCCAGCAGAGCACCGATGATCAGCGCACACAACAGGGCCAGGTTGGCCTGCGTCGGCACGTTGAGCAGGGCGATCAGCAGGAAGGCCACGAAGGCGATGGCGACCGTGCCGCCAGACAGGCCGTCGAGGCCGTCCGTCAGGTTGACGCCGTTGGCCGCGGCGACGATCGCGAAGGCGCCGAACAGGACGTACCACATCGGGTCGATCTGGACGGCGCCGACGAACGGGACCGCGATGGCCGTGATGGCGTACGTCGACTGGATCTGGTACGCGGCGACCACCGCGACGACCGTCAGCCACAGCAGCTTCTGCCGCGCGCTGATCCCCTCGCCCGTCTTCGCGTTCAGGTAGTCATCGAAGGCGCCCAGGATCCCGACGCCGGCGAGCGCCGCCAATGGCGCGAAGGTCGCGGCATCCGGCTCGCGACGAAAGAAGAAGTAGATCGCGATGACCACGCCGACGATGAGCAGGCCGCCCATCGTGGGGGTGCCTTCCTTGACGTAGTGGCTCTCCGGTCCCTCCTGGCGGATCCGCTTTCCGAAGCCCGTCGCCTGGAGCAGGCGGATATACGCGGGCATGAGGATGACGATCAGGGCGAAGGCGAGGAGCAGGCCCTGGATGAGCTCGACGTTCACAGAGCGATCTCACCGAGTTCGATGCGCAGGCCGTCGACGACGCGGTCCAGGGCGAGCCCGCGCGACGCCTTGACGAGGACCGAATCGCCGTCGCGCAGCCGCGGCCGCAGGGCGTCGAGCGCAGCCTCGGCGTCGGGCACGGCATGTATCCGGTCCCGGGCCAGTCCCGCCGCCGCGGCGCCGTCCGCGATGCCCCGGGCATCCGACCCGACGACGATGAGCAGATCCGCGACCCCGGCCGCCGCCTGGCCCACGGACTCGTGGCCGATGGTGTGATCCTCGCCCAGTTCCAGCATCGTGCCGAGGATCGCGACGTGGCGTCCAGGCAGGCCGTCCAGCACCTCCAGGGCGGCGCGCATCGACGCCGGTGAGGCGTTGTACGAGTCATCGATGACCGTCACGCCCCGCAGGCGGACCAGGGTCACCCGATGCTCGGCGGACCAGCCGGCCGCCAGGCCGGCGACGATCGTGTCGAGGGGCACGCCGGCGGCGATCCCGACGGCCGCGCCTGCGGTCGCGTTGTGCACCGACAGCCGTCCGAGCCCCGAGATCGACACATCCCGCGCGCCGGCCGGCGTGCGCAACCGGAAGCGCATCCCGTCCGCGCCCAGGGACACGACCTCGTCGGCCGCGACGTCCGCATCCGTTCGGAATCCATAGCGCAGCACTCGGGCCGCGGTCCGACGGTCCATGCGGTCGACGATCGGGTCGTCCCCATTCAGGATCGCGACGCCGTCTCCGGGCAGTGCCTCGAGCAGCTCGCCCTTCGCACGCTCGACCGCCTCGAGGGAGCCGATCCGTTCGAGGTGGACCGGCTGGACCGCCGTCACGACCCCGATCGACGGGCGGGCCATGGCGGCCAGGTCGGCGATCTCGCCGCCGACGTACATGCCCATCTCCAGCACGGCGGCGGCGTGGTCCGGCCCGAGTCGCAGGAGGGTCAGTGGCAGACCGATCTCGTTATTGCGGTTGCCCTCGGTGCGGAGCGTGAGTCGATCGGCACCGAGCACCGCCGCGGCCGCTTCCTTGGTCGAGGTCTTGGCGATGCTGCCGGTGATGCCGACGACGAGCGGGTCGAAGCGTCGGCGCCAGCCCGTGGCCACCGCCCCGAGCGCGGCGATCCCGTCCCCCACGCGCACGATCGTCACGTCGCCGAGCCCCGCCGGGTCGGCCGGCGGTCGGGTCACGAGCAAGGCGGCCGCACCCTGTCGCACGGCGTCTGCCAGGTGAGCGTGGCCGTCCGTGCGCTCCCCGGGCAGCGCGACGAACAGGACACCAGGCGTCACCAGCCGGGAATCGACGGCGGCGCCCCGGATCGGTCGGTCGGACCGCACGAGGAGGCGTCCTCCCGTCAGGCGAACCAGGTCGTCGGCCGTCATGGCCGGGGCGTTGCTGGCCTGACGGGCGTCGGACGACGGGTTGACGTCGGTCACATCGGGGAGTGTCGCACGACCCCTCATCACCGGTCGTCGTCGGTATGCGGCATCGTCTCGCGGGTGCGGTCGGGCAGCAGGTCCGGCGTCTGGATCGCATTGGTCGCGATCCGCTGGAACAGTTCGAACGACATGACCGGCATCTCCAGCTGCCCGATCCGGGCGATGGTGGGCCGCCCTTCCTCGATCCGGACGGCGATGACGAGATCCGGCATGGCCGGGTCGCGCCCGACGTATCCGACGAACGAGTAGTTGAAGAGGTTGACCTTCCAGCCGCCGCGACCGCCGTTCATCTCCGTATCCCAGATCTGGGCCGTACCGGTCTTGCCACCGACGTGATAGCCGGGGACGACCGTGCGGTCGTGGTAGTACGGGACCTCGTCGATCACGTGGGCCATCATCTCGACCAGGGTCGAGGAGATCGCGGGCGACATGAGCTGGTCGCCGATCACCGGGGGCGTCTCCGTCAGACCGACCGCGCTCACGACCCGCGGCGTCACGTGGGTCCCGCCATTCATCATCGCCGCGTACGACGTGGCCAGCTGCATCGGCGTGACGGCCACGCCCTGGCCGAAGGAGCCGTTCGCGAGATCGATCTCGCGCCACGGGTTGACCGCCGGGTCGCGCACGAGGCCGACGACCTCGCCCGAGAGATCGACCCCGGTGGCGGTCCCGAATCCAAGGTTCCGCCACGTGTCGTAGAGCAGGCTCGACGAGGTCGCGACGTCGGCCCCCAGACCAAGGGCGACCTTCGCCGCCACGACGTTGCGCGAATACGCGATGCCATCCTCGAACGTGATCGTGCCCATGCCTTTGCGATCGGCGTTGTCGATCTTCGTCCGGCCGCCGTCCAGGCGCAGCGTACCGACGTCCTTGAACTTGGTAGTGCGCGTGACCGTGCCGGCTTCGAGGGCTGCCGTGGCGGTCATCATCTTCAACACGGAACCGGGTTCGTACACCTTCGACACGATCGGGTCGACGAAGCGGCCTGGATCGGTCGCCGCGATGGTCGCGTACTGATTGGCGTCATAGGACGGGTACGTGGCCATGGCGTAGATCTCGCCGGTGTACGGGTCCATGACGACCGCTGACGCCGACTTCGCCTCGTCGTTCAGCGTCGCCGCCAGGAGTTCGTCCTCGAGCGCGAGCTGCAATCCGGCATCGATCGTCAGGCGCAGGTCCTCGCCCGCGACCCCGGTCGACTCGACGAGCGCCGTATCGAGCAGCGGCTGGCCATTCACGTCCCGCTGTGCCAGCACGATGCGCGGCTCGCCGGCAAGCGCGGCTTGGTGAAATCCCTCGACGCCGTACTGGCCCATGCCGTCCCGGTTGACGAATCCGAGCAGCTGGGCCGCCAGGGAGGTGTCGGGGCCGCCACCCGGCTGCGGATAGACGCGCTCGGGCTCGGGCTCCAGGGTGATGCCCACGATGCGCCGTTCCCGGCTGAGGCCACGGATCCGATCGGCGACGTTGGGGACGATGCCTCGAGCAAGGATCACGTATGGCTTGCCGCTGGCGAGTCGCTCGCGCAACGCGGCCGCACGGGTCTCGTCGAGTTCGAGCAGTGCCACGAGCTCGTCGCCGGTGGCCCGACGCTGGTCGGCGGTCAGCTTGTCAGTCGCGGCGACGAGTCGATCCCGCTCGACCGTCGTCGCCAAGAGGATGGTGCCGGTCCGGTCGTAGATGTCACCGCGCCGGCTCGGCATCTCCAGCCGGATCGTCGTCTGGGCGAAGGCCAGATCGGTCATCTCGGCGCCGCGCACGACCTGCCAGTACGCCGCCCGAACGACGAGCGCGGCGGAGCCGATGACGAAGACGAGGAGCAGGACGATCATCCTGCGGCGCGAATCGGTACGGCCCATCAACGGCACCAGTCCTTCGATCGATCGGCGCGCGCTATCGAGCCGGCAGGACGACGGCGTCGTCCAGCTGCCCGAGCCCGGCGTCCAGGCCGAGCTTGCGGATGGCGGGCTCGCGGCCCAGTCGATGGAGGTCCGACTGCAGTTCGCTCAGGGCGGCATCGAGTCGCCCGCGCTCCAGCTGGAGGCGGCTGATGTCGTAGGTCGTGGCCGACACGCGCACTTCCTGCGCGAGGAAGAAGAACGCCAGCATGAACGTCACGACGATGGCCCCCAGCACGAAGGCCAGGCGATGTGGCCCACGGTGGGCGCGGACCGCCGCGCGGGCACGGCGCCGGGGCAGCGCGGGGGCGTCGGCGACCCGCGTGCGCCCGGCGCGCCCGGCTCCCGGCAGTGCGATGGTGCGAGGACGGGCGCCCTCGTAGACGGCCACGGATCAGTCGCCGGTCGCGAAGCGGAAGCGCGGCGCGCGGGGGTCCAGGAAGGCGAACGGGTCGGCCGGAGCGCCGGTGCCCCACTCGTTCTGCTCGAAGTCGACCGCGTCCGCGTGATGGCCGCGATCGGTCCGCTCGCGGACCTCGTGCTGCCGCCGCCCGTAGGTCTTGCGGCGACTGGACTGGTGGCGCTTGCTCATGGGGGCTCCTCCTTCCGCTTCGATGGATGACCGCGTCAGGCGGCGAGTCGTTCCGCCGCACGCAGGCGCGCGCTGCGGGCTCGTGGGTTGGCCTCGACCTCGTCGGCGGTCGGGGTGATGGACGGGCGGGTCACCATCCGCAGTCGCGGATTGCGCCCGCAGACGCAGATCGGTACTTCAGGCGGACAGACGCAGCCACGTCGTTCCTCGGCGATGAACCGCTTGACGATCCGATCCTCGAGCGAGTGGTAGCTGAGGACGACCAGCCGACCGCCGGGACGGAGCAGGTCCAGGGCGGCGCTGAGGCCCTCCTGCAGCGCATCGAGCTCCTCGTTGACGGCGATCCGCAGTGCCTGGAAGACGCGCGTGGCCGGATGGGTCCGGCGTGGCTGGCGCGGATTGGGCGGGGCGACGCGCTCGATCAGCGCGGCCAGACCCTCGGCGGTCTCGACCGGGGCCGTCGCCCGCGCCTCGACGATGGCTCGAGCGATGCGCGATGCCTTTGGCTCGTCGCCGTAGCGCCGGAAGAGCGCGGTCAGCTCGGTCGCGTCCAGCGAGGCCAGCAGCGCCGACGCCGGAACGCCATGGCTCGTATCGAAGCGCATGTCGAGCGGGCCACCGGCCCGGAACCCGAAGCCACGATCCGTGTCGGCCAGCTGATAGCTGGACAGGCCAAGGTCGAAGAATGCGCCGTCCACCTGCCCGAATCCCGCGGCCGGAGCGACGTCGCGGAGCTGGCGAAAATTCGCCTGTCGGGTGATCAGACGATCCCCGAATCGGGGCCGGAGGCGATCGACCGTTCTGGCGATGGCCGCCCCATCGGCGTCGAGACCGAGGAGACGGCCATCAGGGTCGGTCGCCTCCAGGATCCGCTCGGTGTGCCCACCGCCGCCGAGAGTGGCGTCGATCTGGAGGCTTCCCGGGGCAGGCGCGAGCATCGAGATGACCTCGTCCGCCAGCACCGGGATGTGCCCTACCTCCATCTCTCCTCCACTTTCGTCAGTCGGATCCCGAGCGGACCCTGGAAGCGCATATGGTTCGAGTCAGATCCCCAGGCCCTCGAAGGCCTGTGCCAACTCATCGGCGTCGTCAAGCTGTCGGGCGTAGACCGCCCACGTGTCCGGGACCCAGATCTCGGCGTGGTCGCGAGAACCGACCACGACGGCCTCGCCGTCAAGTCCGATGTGCTCCCGAAGGAAGGCCGGCAGGAGGATCCGTCCCTGCCGGTCGAGTTCGACTTCCGCGGCGCCCGCGAAGATCAGCCGCGAGAAGCGGCGCGCATTGGAATCGGTGATCGGCAGCGCCGCGACCTTGGCCGCGAGCGCAGCCCAGCCGTCCTGCGTGTGGATCGCCAGGCACGCGTCAAGCCAGCGCGAGACGACCGCCCCGCCGCCCAACTGGACGCGGAACTTCGCAGGGACGGCCATCCGTCCCTTGTCGTCCACCGTGTGCCGGTACTCGCCGGTGAACACCCGTCGGATTCCCTCGACTGACTGGGGTTTGGGGGCTTGGTCCACTCGTGAGTCGATGGGCCGTGTGCCGGCGGTACGTCCCGGCTCGGGCTCCCCACTTTTCTCCACTTTGGGCCACTTCGATGAACTATAGCGCAGGAACGGGCGCCGTCAATGCGCAAAACGCATGAGGGCGCCGAAGATCGCGGGCACGTTGCGACGTCGGGGACGCATCAGGGCGGTCGCGGTCGCGGCGGGGCGCCGGCGCGGCGATCAGGGTGGCTGGCGGTGATCCACGGTGACCACGGCGACCGCGCCGGCCGTGATGACACGGGGCGCCCGGACGAGAGACGCCCGGTCAGCTGCCGACGGGCGCGCTCAGACTCGGCTGGGACCGTCGAGGGCCATGTCAGCCGACCACGTCGGCGAGGGGTCAGCGGGTCGGGGGCGGGAGTCGCAGCTCCTGGCCGGCGCGCAGCGGCGTGGACTTCGTCCATGGGTTGCGGGCGTACACGCTATCGAGCGAGACCCCGAAGTAGTTCGCGATGCTCGACAGGTTGTCACCGGAGCGGATCGTGTAGATCCAGCAATCCGCAGCATCCGGACAGGCCTTGAGCAGGGCGTAGCGATCCGACGTGCCACCGGGCGTCGCCGTCGGCTTCGGGGTGGCCGCGGCCGTCGGGGCCGTCGTGGTGGGAGCCACCGTCGCCTCGGCCGTGGGGGTCGGGTCGGACGGCGCCGCGCTGGGGGCCGGCGAGACCACGATGGACGGCTGTACCGATGGCTCCGGTGAGGCCTGGGCGATCGTCGTCGGGGACGGGCCGGTCGTGGCGAATGGCTCGATGGCCAGGCCGCCTCGGGCGGTCACGAACGCGATCGATGCGGCGAACGCCGCGACCAGGACGGCGATCGATCCGAGGATCGCCGGCGACATCGCTGGCCCGCCGCCCGTGGCCGCTTCGACCGGCTCGCTGACGACGACGGCGCCGCGCAGATATCGAGGACAGTTGCTGTGGCCGCTCGTCAGGCACACGAGTTCCTGCTGGCGCAGCGACTGCGGCACGGCCTCCGTGAGTGCTGCGCAACGATTGGCGGGATCCGGAGCGCCAACGGGCGCGACGACACGCTCGCGGCCGTCGTGCCCGCTCTCGACGGCACGCAGGAACGGGCACACCGTCGGATCACTCGACCGACCGGCGAGCATCGGCAGCCACGGGTCTCGCGCGTTGGCGGCGGGGTCGAGATCGGTTCCGGAGTCGACGTCGGCGTCCGCGGTCGCCTTGATCGCGGCCATCGCATCGAGCGCCTCGGCCCGGCGACTCAATCGCGGTCCATCCGGAGCAGCGGCAGCGTCATCAGGCGCGTGCGGGCGTCGAACACGGCGCTCAGGCGGCTCGATTCCGGGGTCGTCGGGCACGCGCGCTCCTGCTGGACGATGCAACCGCCATCGATCCGAACGGGCGGCGTCTAGTACTTTCGCACACCGTGCGGGCCCTTGCCGTCGCCCATGAGGCGATGCTAGGCTCGATGGCCTGACCCGGACGGACGACCGTCCGGCACCTGACCCGAGGCCGCGCACCCGATCATGGCCCTGCCGCTCCCCGTCATCGCGCCACAGCACGACGCCTATCACCTGGCGCCGCACCGCATCAAGCGCTGCACGTTCCGCCGGCTGATCGATATCGAGGCGGGTGCCGACCGCGTCTACGACGTGGAGTGCCTGTTCCCCGACCGGAAGGTGCCGATCCCCCTGGGCGACCTCGAATCGGCCACGCCGATCTGCAACACGTGCACCGCCCCGCACATCTTCAGGCCCGACGAGGACTGACCGCCCGATGCAGGGCATGACGCATCCCGGGATCGCCCGGCGGAAGCGTCAGCGAGGCAGTCTGTAAGCCGAGTTCTGTCCCGTCCCCGCGCCTTGCGGCGCGACGGCGGAGATGGCCATCCATCTGTAGGCCGCCGGTCACCCGACGGCTCATGCGG
>JBKJHI010000037.1:0-6116 GCA_046599085.1 Candidatus Limnocylindrales bacterium | reverse complement strand
GAGCTGGCCACGAATGAATCCGGCGATGACCCGGCGGGCGATGTCGGTGTCGATGGCCAGTTCATCCGGGAGGATGAAGGCCGGACCGCTGGCCGTCACCGCGCGCCTCGGGCGCGCAGATCGATCGGGCGTGCCTCCGGATCGTCGGATGCGTCGCGTTCGTCGGAGGCGTCGCGTTCGTCGGCTGCCACCTCGAGGCCTGCCTCGACCCCCGGTTCGCTCGTGCTGTCGACGGCCAGCCCGGCTCGCTCGGCGACGATCCGCGTCAGCTCGCGGACGTGCAACTCCGGGCGCTCATCGCGCAGCAGTGGCAGGGTGATCCGCTCGCGGCGCAGGTCGGCCGTGGCGATGTCCACCGTGAACAGCCCCTCGTCGTAGAGCGGCGCGCTGAAGAGCAGTGCTCCGTTCGGCCCGATGACCTCGGAGCCGCCCCAGAACGAGATCGACTCGTCCACGCCGACGCGGTTGCAGAAGACCACGAACGACGTCGTCAGCTGCGCGTACGTCCGCATCAGGGTCCGCCACGACGACGCCGTGCCCAGACCGACCTCGTTGGTCGCCGCGAGGTCACTCCCCGGCGACGACGACACGTTGATGAGGATCTGCGCCCCGTCGAGTGCCAGCAGCTGCGGGACCGACAGGTGCCAGAAGTCCTCGCAGATCGCCAGCCCGATGCCCGGACCGAGGCGCGATGGCACCGCCCGCAGGATGTCGCCCGCCGCGAAGAAGCGACGCTCGTCGAACAGACCGTACGTTGGCAGATAGAGCTTGCGGTGGACATGGCGGATCTCGCCGTCCTCGAGCAGGGCGGCGGCGATGAACAACCGGTGATCGGCCGACTCCTCGACGAACGAGACCACGGCCGACAGGCCTGCCGTCGCGGCGGCGAGGCGGGTCAGGCGTGGGTCGTCGAGGCGCATCGCGACCTCGCCCGCGAGGTCCTGCAGCAGGTACCCGGTCAGCCCGAGCTCCGGGAAGACGACCAGGTCCGCGTCCGATCCCCGCGCCTCGTCGAGCACGTCGTGATGGCGGGCGAGGTTGGCGTCCAGCGCCCCGAGCTGCGGGGCGATCTGGGCGAGGGCGATGCGCACGCGGTCCACGCGCGGAGCATACGCGAGGCGCGCGCCGGAGCGGACGCCGCGCGATGACCCACGCACACCGGCATTCGGTGATGACGTGGCTCGGCTCGGGTGCTAGGCTTCCGGGCACCCGTGCGCCAGGCCCTGGTCGCGCGAGGATCGTGCTCGCCCTGCGCGCCCGGACAGGGAGGAAACGTCCGGGAACGGGGCCAAGAGGAGGAGTCCAGCGTATGTCCAGATCACATAGGTGGTCGCCACGGCTCGCGGTATTGGCCGCGACCGCAGCGATCGTCTTCGGCGCCTGCGGGGGTGCCACAACGACGACGGCACCGTCCGACGGGACCGGAACCAGCGCACCGTCCGCGCCCGCCAGCAGCGAGCCGTTCGACGTCATGGCCTACCCGGCCGACGGCGAGGCCCCCTGCGGCCAGGCCGCAGCACCGGACGCCGAGCATGCCGCGTATACCGGCAACTTCAAGCGCATCAGCTCCACGGACGCGGGCACCGTCGTCTTCGAGCTGTGCAACCCAGACGTCGCGTTCCTGTCCAAGATCGCCTTCACCTCGTTCGCGATCAACGACACGGCGTGGCTCGAGGCCAACATCGACCCGGCCGGGACCACCAACCAGGCCATCGTCGACCACGTGAACGGCACGGGCCCCTACAAGCTCGAAGTCTGGAACCGTGGTTCCGACGTGACCATGGCCCGCAACGACGCCTATTGGGGCGACGCGGCCAAGACCGAGAAGCTCATCGTCAAGTGGAGCACCGAGGGTGCTCAGCGACTCGTCGAGCTCTCGTCCGGCACCGTTGACGGCATCGACAACGTCGGTAACACCGACTTCCCGACGGTCGAAGCCGACCCGAACCTCCAGATCCAGCCTCGTGAAGGCCTGAACGTCCTGTACTTCGGCTTCAACAACAAGTTCAAGCCGTTCGATGACGTTCGTGTCCGCCAGGCGATCGCGCTCGGCATCGACCGAAACCGGTTGCTGGACAACTTCTCCGCTCCGGGATCCGAGATCGCTTCCCACTTCACGCCGTGTTCCATCCCGAACGGATGCGCCGGTGAGGCGTGGTACGACTTCGATCTCGCGGCCGCCAAGCAGTTGCTGGCCGACGCCGGGTTCCCGGATGGGTTCGCCACGAAGATCCAGTACCGCGACGTGTCGCGCGGCTACGTGAACGACCAGAACGTCATCGCCCAGGACCTCCAGGCACAGCTCAAGACCAACCTGAACATCGACGCGACGATCGAGGTGCAGGAATCCGGCACCTTCCTCGACAACGCCGATGGCGGGCTGCTCGACGGCATCCACATGCTGGGCTGGGGCGCCGACTATCCGGACGCCACCAACTTCCTCGACTACCACTTCGGCAACGGCTCGTCCGATCAGTTCGGCAGCAAGTACGCCGACATCACCACGCCGCTCGCCGCCGGGGCGATCGGCCTGGATGACGCCAGCCGCGCCCCCTCCTACGAGGCGGCGAACAACGCCATCAAGGCGAACATCCCGATGATCCCCGTGTGGCATCAGTCCTCGGCGACGGCCTACCGGGCCGACGTCACCGGTGCCCATAGCTCACCGCTCGGCAACGAGCACTTCGCGTCGATGACGCCGGGCGACCGCAGCCAGTTCGTCTGGATGCAGGGAGCAGAGCCGCCCGGACTGTATTGCGCGGACGAGTCCGACGGTGAGGCGCTTCGCGTCTGCGAGCAGATGATGGAGCCGCTGTACGGCTACGAGATCGCCGGCACCGCCGCGATCCCGGCGCTGGCCACGGAATGCACCCCCAACGAGGGGCTGACCGTGTGGACATGCACCCTCCGCGAGGGCGTCACATTCCATGACGGCGCGACCCTCGATGCGAACGACGTCGTCGTGACCTACGCATCGCAGTGGGATGCCGAGCATCCGCTGCACAAGGGCCGCGACGGTTCGTTCACCTACTTCCCCGGCCTCTTCGGTGGGTTCCTCAACGCCCCGCCGCCGGCTCCGGAGGGGTAACCTCCCCCAGCACTTCTCTCGAAGGGCGTCGCCTCCGGCGGCGCCCTTCGGGTACCATCCGCGGTCCGTGAGGGCCGCGTGGCCATCCCACCTGAGGGGTCCTGGACCCGGATGACGCGCTTCATCATCCGCCGACTGCTCTCCGCCATCCCGGTCATGATCGGGATCATCTTCCTCGTCTTCGTGCTGGCCCGGGTCATCCCCGGTGATCCGTGCACGGCGACGTACGGAGAGAAGGCGACGCCAGCGATCTGCGCGGCGTTCGAGACCCGGTTCGGGCTGGACAAGCCGATCTGGGACCAGTTCGTCATCTACTTCGGGGCCATCGTCCAGGGCGACCTGGGCACGTCGATCAAGTTCGGCAGGCCCGTCACCGATCTCCTGGCAGAACGACTGCCGGTCACCGTCGAGCTGACCGTGGTCGCGCTGATCTTCGCGACGGTCGTCGGCATCACCCTTGGTGTCGTCTCGGCCACTCGCCGAAACTCGCCCGTGGACGTCGGCACGATGGTCGTGGCGAATCTCGGGGTCTCGACCCCGGTCTTCGTCCTCGGCCTGTTCCTGGCGTTCGTCTTCGCGGTCCTGCTCAAGGACACCCCGTTCGCGCTGCCCCCGTCAGGTCGCATCACCGCCGGCATCAGCATCCCGCCGCTGGCCGAGACGTGGGGCATGCAGACGCTCGAGGGGCCACCCCGCGGGATCCTGGACTTCTTCTCGAACATGTACGTCTTCAACACGCTCGTGACCGGGCAGTGGGGGGCGCTGGGCGACGCGCTGCGTCACCTGATCCTGCCGGCCGTCGCCGTGGGCACCATCCCGCTGGCGATCATCGCCCGCATGACGCGCTCCAGCCTGCTCGAAGTCCTCGGCCTTGACTACGTGCGCACGGCCCGGGCCAAGGGCCTGCGTGAGTCGTCCGTCGTGGTGCGCCATGGGATGCGCAACGCGCTGCTGCCCGTCGTCACGGTCATCGGGCTCAGTCTGGGGGCCTTCCTGTCGGGCGCCATCCTGACCGAAACGATCTTCAACCTGACCGGTATGGGCAGGACACTGTTCGAGGCGATCAGCGGTCGGGACTACATCGTCATCCAGGGCGTGACGGTCGTGGTCGCGATCGCCTACCTGGTGGTGAACCTGATCGTCGACGTGTCGTACGCCATGCTCGATCCGCGGATCCGTCTGTCATGAGTCTGGCGGGAGGCTCCAACGCGCAAAGCGCGGTCGCCGTGGCCGACGACACGACGGCACTCGCCAAGCCGGGCTCCCTTCGGCGGGACACCGTCCGCAACATCCTGCGCCAGAAGTCCGCCGTGCTCGGCCTGACCATCCTGATCAGCCTCCTGCTCGTCGCCCTGTTCGCGCCGCTCATCGCACCGTATCCACCGGACACCTCGATGCTCGATCTGGGGATCCCGGGGACGCGGGGCGATGCCCCATGCATCCATCTGCTCGGTTGCCCGGCTGACGAACCGCAACACCTGATGGGCCTCGACTCCAACCTGCGGGACACCTTCAGCCGCGTCGTCTTCGGCGCCCGGGTCTCTCTGCTCATCGGGTTCGTGACGGTGGGATTCGCGATCGTCATCGGGACCTTCATCGGCGCCGTCGCGGGCTTTGCTGGTGGCGCCGTCGACAACGTCCTGATGCGCCTGATGGACGTCATGCTGTCGTTCCCGAGCCTGATCCTGGCGATCGCCATCGTGACCATCCTGGGCATCGGCATCGTCAACGGCATGCTCGCCATCGGCATCGTGTCGATCCCGATCTATGCCCGGGTCATGCGTGCGTCCGTGCTCTCGGTGCGCGAGACGGACTTCGTCACGGCGTCGCGAGCCCTGGGTGAGTCGTCCAGGGGCATCCTCCTCCGGCGGATCCTGCCCAACGCCCTGACCCCGCTTATCGTCCAGGGCACGCTGGGCATCGGCGGTGCGATCCTGGAAGTCGCCGCCCTCTCGTTCGTCGGCGTCGGCGCGCAGCCGCCGCTCGCGGAATGGGGGGCGATGATCGCCAACGACCGGAACCTGTTCTTCTCCGCGCCCCATCTCATCTTCTTCCCCGGCATCGCCATCACGCTCAGCGTGCTCGCCTTCAATCTCATCGGCGACGGCCTGCGGGACGCCCTGGATCCGAGGCTCAATCGATGACGACGCCGACCATCACCGGCGCTCGGGACGAGACAGTCATCGAGGATCTGGCGCCTCGGGCACGCGATCATCGCCGTTCCGGGGACAGCGCTGGCCCGTTGCTTGAGGTCAAGGGGCTGCACACGTCCTTCCACACCCGTGACGGCGTGGTCCGGGCCGTTGACGGGATCGACTTCACGGTCGACCGCGGTGAGATCATGGGCCTCGTCGGCGAGTCCGGTTGCGGCAAGAGCGTGACCAGCCTGAGCATCCTGCGCCTGGTGGCGCGACCCGGCCGGATCGAGGCCGGGGAGATCCTGTTCGACGGTCGCGACCTGCTCAAGCTGTCCGACAACGACATGCGCAAGATCCGTGGCGACCGGATCAGCATGATCTTCCAGCAGCCCACGTCGTCGCTCAACCCGGTGTGGGACGTCGGCCGCCAGATCGAGGAGGTCCTGCGCATCCATCGCGGGCTGAAGGGCAAGGTCGCTCGGAGCCGCGCGACGGACCTGCTCAAGATGGTCGGCATCCCGGACCCGGAACGGCGTCTGCGGAACTTCCCGCACGAGATGTCGGGCGGGATGGCGCAGCGGGTGATGATCGCGATGGCGCTGGCCTGCGAGCCGGAACTGCTCATCGCCGACGAGCCGACGACCGCCCTTGATGTGACCACCCAGGCGCAGGTGCTCGACCTCCTGCGGCGGCTGCGACGCGACCACGGCTCGTCGATAATCCTGATCACCCACGACATGGGCGTGGTCTCCCAGCTCGCCGACCGCGTGCTGGTCATGTACGCCGGGCGGGCCGCCGAGGAGGGCCCGCGACAGGAGGTCTTTCACCACCCCCGCCATCCCTACACCTGGGGGTTGCTGGGGTCGGTGCCGCGGGCCCGGGCCCCGCGG
>JBKJHI010000133.1:0-2937 GCA_046599085.1 Candidatus Limnocylindrales bacterium | reverse complement strand
GGCCGAGGCAGGTTGAGCGCCGCCGCCTCAGCTTGGGTGCCGCCCATCGCAATGGCGGCGCTGATCTTCGTGCTGTCCGCGCAGCCCGACCTGCGATTCGTCCCGGATGCGGGCCTGGACTTCGTCATCCGCAAGGTCGGACACGTGGGTATCTTCGGCATCCTTGCGCTGCTTGTGTGGCGCGCAGCGGCCATCAGCGGCTGGCCCCGGCCGTGGGCGTGGGCCATCGTGCTCACCATCGTGTACGCGATCACGGACGAGCTCCATCAGGGTGTCGTCGGCGGTCGGACGCAGGCTGCGGCCGATGTGGGCCTTGACGCCGCGGGCGCTTTGATCGCCATCGTCGCCGGCCACGCCCTGCGTTCCAGGCCGCCTCGCCGCGCCCAGGGTTCGTGACCGCACGGGCGACCCAGTGTCCTCGCTACTTTCCCGTTGCGCCGAGGACGGCTGGTACGGTCTGCAGGAGGATCTTCACGTCCAGCAGCAGCGACCAGCCGTCGATGTATTCGAGGTCGAGCTGGGCTCGATCATCGAAGTGTGCGTCCATCCGTGCGCCGACCTGCCACAGACCGGTGATGCCTGGCCGCATGCTCAAGCGCCGCCGGTGCCAGATGTCATAGCCGGCGACCTCTCGGGGGGGGGCCGGCGGGGGCCCGATCAGGCTCATGTCGCCCTTGCCCACGTTCCACAGCTGCGGGAGTTCATCCACGCTGGAGCGGCGCAGGAATGAGCCGAGCCCGGTCACCCGCGGGTCGTGTTCCATCTTGAAGGCCGCGCCCTTCGTGTCGGACTGCCCGACCACCTCTTCATAGCGATCCTCCGCATCGGCGACCATCGTGCGGAACTTGTAGAGCGTGAACAGGCGCCCGTGCAGGCCGACTCGGGTCTGGCGGAAGAGGATCGGTCGGCCGTTGACGATGAGGACGCCGAGCGCGACGGCCGCGAAGACCGGGCTCAGGAGCACCAGGCCCACGGCCGCGCCGGCGATGTCCATGGCACGTTTCACCGCCAGGCTGAGCATCCGCGTGGGACCGCGCACATAGGAGCGGATCTCCAGGCCGTCGAGCACCTCGCTCTGGAGGTCGAGGTCCTGGACCTGGAGGCGCGTCGGGATCCGGATGTGCTTGCCCTCGTCGGCGGCGAGGCGGACCAGGGCCTGGCTCCACTCGGTGGCGTGGGGCGACACGCAGACGCCCACCTCGTCAACGACCCGTTCGTGGAAGATGCGTCCAAGATCCTCTCCATCGCCAAGGATCGGCCTGCTGACGACCCCATCTCGCTCATCGGGAGCGCGGAGGTGGCCGATGACCTGGATGCCCAACGCGCCGTGGCTCTCCACGGCGTCCGCGAAGGCCTGCGCCTCCTCGCCGACGCCGATGATGACCATGAACGACCGGTCGTAGCCGCGGGCGCGCTGCGCGTCGAAGTACATTCGAAGGACAAGCCGCCCGGCGATCGTCACGAGGGGCTGGGCCAGCAGCAACGCGAGGAGGAACAGCCGACTGACGTCCAGTTTCACCAGATACAGGAAGCTCGTCGTCGCGAACGCCAGCAGGAAGCTCGCCACCAGGATGTCGTTGAGCTCGCCTGAGATCTTCCAGCGAACCCGGAGGTCGTACAGGCCCAGGAACCAGAGCGTCGTGACCCACGCGGTGGCATACATCGCCGGACCGATCCACGGGCTCACGCCCCACGCCTGCCACATCGTGTTCCAGTCGGCGTCGCCGAATCGGATGGTCCCGATGAGGACGAACAGGAACCCGGCGATCGTCGCATCGGCGACGATCAGCATGAGCCGCAGTGTGAAGAGATGCCGTCGGATCACGGCTGCGTTCCCCACCTTGATCGCACGGACCGAGTATACCGAGCCGTCGTTGAGCCGTGGTTGACGATGTAGCCACAGGAGGCTACATTGCGCGGCATGGAGACGACGGTCGGCATCCGGGAGCTCAAGAATCGCCTGAGCAAGTACGTGCGCCAGGCGGAGGCAGGCGACGTCATCATCGTCACGGACCGCGGCCGGGTCGTCGCTGAGCTCTGGCCGCCCGGGCACGGCGAGTCCAGGCCGGACATCCACCCGGGCCTCCTTGAGATGGAGCGCAAGGGGTTGATCCGCCTGGCCACGCGCAAGAACGACCCGTCCCTGTACCGCCGTATGCCCCACGTCGATCTGGGCGGCGAGACCGTCCAGGACATCATCGACTTCTTGCGAGAGGACCGGGCGTGATGCTGTACGTCGAGTCCAGCGCCGTGGTGGCCTGGCTCCTGGATGAGCCGGGTGGTTGGCCAGCCTTTGACCACATCCGCAGCGCCGATGTGGTCTTCACCTCCGAGCTGACCATGATCGAGTGCGATCGAGCCATCCTTCGTCACATGGCCCTCGGTCGCCTGGACGCCGACCGGGCCGGAGCGTTGCGCGAGGAGCTGGCCACCGCCGCTTCGGCCTGGCATGTACAGCCGATCGCGTCACAGGTCGTGGAACGGGCACGGCAGCCGTTTCCGGACGATCGGATCAGGTCGCTCGATGCGATCCACCTTGCCAGCGCACTCTCGGCGCAAGGGAGCTACCCGGATACCGCGTTACTGACGTTGCTCGATCGCGTCCGCGCCGTGGGAGCGAACCTTGGCTCCCGCATCCTTCCGGAGTAGGCCGGCCTGACGCCCGGACCGGACCCGTGGCACAGTCCGCACATGCCGCCGCATGACGATCCCGCCATCGTGAAGGCCCCCTGGGGACCCGAGGTGGATGGTCGTCGTCTCCTGGCCGAAGCCGTCGGCTTCGGGCGGGCGCTGCGCACCGCTGGCCTCCAGATCGATCTTGGGGCGGCTGTGGACTACGCGAGGGCGCTTCCCCTGGTGGACATGAGCGAGCGCGAGCAGGCCCGCGCCGCCGGTGAGGCCATCTTCTGCCGCCGCCGTGACGACCGGCCGACGTAC
>JBKJHI010000135.1:0-10898 GCA_046599085.1 Candidatus Limnocylindrales bacterium | reverse complement strand
CGCCGTCGTCCGGGCGGCGGCGACATCGGACCCAGCCTCGGCCTCTGTGAGCGCGAAGGCGATGAGCTGCTCCCCGGTCGCCAGCCGCGGAAGCCAGCGCGCCTGCTGTTCCTGGGTGCCGGCCAGCGTGATCGGCAGCGACCCGAGCTCGTGGACCGCCAGGATGAGTCCGGTGGTCGCGCAGGCCTTGCTCAGCTCCTCGACCGCGAGGCACACGCTCAGCAGGTCGCCGCCCAGGCCACCGTGGGCCTCCCCGAACGGCAACGCCAGGATGTCGTGATCGGCCAGGAGTCGACGCAGATCCTGCGGGAACTCCCCCGTCCGGTCGACCTCCGCGGCGCGCGGCGCGACCCGCTCCGTGGCGAGGACGCGGACCGCGTCGCGCAACAGTCCCTGCTCCTCGCGGAGGCGGTACGGCCCGGGTACGGCTGGCGCGTCGGTCACCCACCCATCGTACTGCGCCGTCAGGGATGGAAGCGGCCAGGACGGTCGATTACGCTGTCAGCACGCAGACGAGCGTTCGGCACGGGGGTCGACGCTCCAGTCTGCATGAGGGGCCGCCATGGACCAGACCACCGTCCTGCTCGCGCTCGTCGGAGCCGCCGCGCTCGGCATCCTGGCGACGCTCGCGATCCTCCGCCGCCAGCGCATGGACGCGGACATCCCGCCCGCAGAACGCCAGTTCGCCGTGAGCACGGAGGGCATGCAGCGCTGCCCCCACTGCGGAGTGGGCAACCTCGTGACCGAGCGCGATTGCTCGTCCTGCGGGCGACGCCTGCCCGGCTGAAGTCCGGGTACCCGAGCTAGACGACCGGTAGCCGGCGGTCTTCCGGCACGCTCGCGAGCCTGGCCGCGAGCACCTCGCTGATATCGAGGGCAGCCACCGTGCGGGCGCCATCCTGGGCCGCCGCGTTCAGGCCGTCGCTCATCATGACCATGCAGAACGGGCACGAGGTCGCCACGGTCGAGGCGCCGGTCTCCAGCACCTGTCGCGTCCGCTCCTCGTTGATCCGAGTCCCGCGCGTCTCCTCCATCCACATCCGGCCGCCGCCCGCGCCGCAGCAGAACGTCTGCTTGCCGCTGCGTTCCATCTCGACGAGGTCGACCCCGGAGGCGCCGAGCACGGAACGTGGAGCTGCCACCTCCCCGTTGTAGCGGGCGAGATAGCAGGAGTCGTGGACCGTCACCGATCCCGGTCGATGGTCGCCCGTTTCCGATGCCGCGTCCTCGGGCAGGGTCGCCAGGCGGCCGCTCGAGACGAGCTCCGCGAGGAATTGGCTGTGGTGCTGGATCTGGAAGGTGCTGCCCAACTGGCCGTATTCGTTGCCGATCGTGTTGAAGCAGTGCGGACAGGCCGTGACGATCGTCCTCTCCCCCATCCGATAGCGATCCAGGGTGTCAACGGCAGCCCCGGCGAGCATCTGGAAGACGTAGTCGTTGCCCATCCGTCGTGCCGGATCGCCGGTGCACGACTCCTCCTGGCCAAGGACAGCGAAATCGACCCCAGCGGCGTGCAGACAGGTCGCGACCGCGCGGGCCACCTTCTGGTTGCGCGGATCGAAGGCGGCCGCGCAGCCGACCCAGTACAGCACCTCGAGCGAGTCCAGGGCACCGGCCGCCGCCACCTCGGCCACGGTGCGCACCTCGAACGGCAGGGGCCGCGTCCAGTCCATCCGGGCCGATGCCGGCTGACCCCACGGGTTGCCCTGGCCTTCCATCGCCCGGAAGGCCGACGTCAACTCCTGCGGGAAGCGCGACTCCTCCAGGACGAGGTTCCGCCGGATCCCGACGATCTTGTCGACGTGCTCGATGAGGACCGGACAGGCCTCGACGCACGCACCGCAGGTGACGCAGTCCCACACGGCCTCGTACGGCATGATCCCGTCGACCAGCGGCGCGCCCATGGCCCCAGCAGCCGGGACCGGTGCGGCCAGCCCGTGGCTCTCGCGCACGATCGGCGAGTTCGGGATGAGGTCGATCGTCTGCTCCGCGGCTTCGGCCAGGTCGCGGATGCCCATGATCATCGTCTTGGGGTTGAGTGACTTGCCGGTGGCATAGGCCGGGCATGCCTCCTGGCACCGCCCGCACTCGGTGCAGGTGAAGCCGTCGAGGACGTCCTTCCAGCCGAGATCCTGGAGCGACTTGAGACCGAACGTCGCGCTCTCGTCCTCCAGGTCCATCTTCGGCAGCTCACCGCGCGGGGCGAGCTTGCGGAACCAGATGTTCACGAACGTCGTGTACACGTGGAAGTGCTTGTTGGTCGGGATGTACAGGAGGAACGAAGCGAGCACGGCGACATGTGCCCACCACAGGACGATGAACAGTGTCTCTGCCGCCCCCTCCCCGACCGCAGCAGCGGGCACGGCCAGCGCGTTGGCGATGATCGCCCCGGGGATCTGACCGTGGGCGACGATCTCGAAGACCTGGGCGAAGAACTCGGTCGACACGACCAGCGTGATCATGATCAGGACGCCGATCCCGGCGCGGTCCAGTGACAGCCGGCCGGGCCGCATCACCAGGCGTCGATAGAACATGTAGAAGAGCATCCCGAGGACTGCAACGGCGATGACGTTCTGGATCGCGACGAGCACGGTCCAGATCGCGCCATCAAGCGGCCAGCTGACGACCGCCCGGAGCAGGCCGCCGGTCACGATGTCGATATTCGCGATCAGGAGCAGCGTCGAACCGAGGAAGAACGCGTAGTGGGCAGTCCCCGCGATCGTCCAGCGGAACATCTTCGTCTGGAGGAAGGCGTAGCGGACCAGGCCCCACGCGCGCCGGCCGACCTCGGACATCCCCACGGGACCCTCGGAGCGCACCGCGGTCATGACCCGAAGGCGCCGCGCGATGACGACGAGGAACAGGGCGAAGGCGCCCCAGAAGATCGGGAAGACGAGCGGGTAGAACGGGACCTCGGCGTAGGCCGGGAACATCAGCTGGCCCCTCCTGCTGACGCCGGCAGGGGTCGCTCCCCGTGGTCGTACGGGCCCGCCAGCGTCTCGATGGCATGCTCGAGGACGGCCTCGATCGCACCGAGCGACTCGAGCGCCCCGCGCGGGCTCCCGGGCACGTTCACGATGAGGGCCCGCCCACGCACGCCGACGACGCCGCGAGACAGATCGGCCATCGGGGTCGTCGCGCGGCCGGCCGCGCGCATCGCCTCGGCCAGGCCCGGGACCTCGTAATCGATCACCGCGAGCGTGGCCTGCGGGGTCACGTCGCGCGGTGTCAGGCCGGTCCCGCCGGTCGTGATGACGAGATCCTGGCTGGTGGCACCGTCGACGAGCGCTGCCTCCAGCGCATCCCGGTCATCGGCGACGGTGCGGCGCTCGACCGCGAAGCCCAGGATCTCCAGCCGGTGTGCGATGCCGGCGCCCGAGGCATCCTCGCGGACGCCGGTCGCCACCCCATCGCTCGCGGTGATCACGAGCGCGCGCCTCATCCGGACCGCTTCCGGCCCTTGTTGATGCGGCCCGCCGCACGATCGCCCGGTCGTAGGCCGGGCGCGGGCGGCCCGTCCACGGCGTCGGCCGGTGCCTGCGGGCGGTTCCAGTCGCCGGATGCCCCACCACTCTTCGACAGCAGGCGGACGGCACCTATCTCGACGCCGCGCTCGACGCCCTTGACCATGTCGTAGACCGTCAGCGCCGCCACCGACGCGGCCGTCATCGCTTCCATCTCGACGCCGGTCTGGCCGGTCGTGACGGCCTCCGCCCGGACGCGCAGCACGCCGCCGGCTCGGTCCGGGGTGATCGCCACCTGCAGATCGGTGAGTGGCAGGGGATGACACAGCGGGATGAGCTCGCTCGTCCGTTTGCCGCCCATCACTCCGGCGAGCTCCGCCACGCCGAGGACGTCGCCCTTCTTGCCGCCACCATCGATGACCAGGCTCATCGTCTCGGGCGACATGCGGATCGTGGCTTCTGCCACCGCACGGCGTGTCGTGATCGGCTTCGCGGAGACATCGACCATGCGCGGACGCCCGGCACGATCCACGTGGGTGAGGCGGCGGCGTTCGCTGCGGGGCGCGGGTCTTCGATCCATCACGGACGAGGATAGCGGCCCGGAGTCCGCGGCATCACGCGGAGCGCGGGGACTGCGGCATCAGGCGCGGTCCAGCCACCAGACCTCGACCTCGGCGCCGGCCGTGAGCCGATCGTCGGCTTCGGGGATCACGGCGAGGGCATCGGCGGTGGCCAGCGCAGAGAGCACGTGACTCCCCTGCCCGCCCGCTCCGCCCGCGAGCGCCACGCTGACGCGGCCCTGCCCGTCGTGCACCGGAGACCCGTGCGCATCGCGCTGCACGGTGACCCGCACGAAGGCTCGCCGGCCGCTGCTCTTCGTGACGTCATCGAGCAAAACGCCACGATCGCGCGGCCGGAACCACTGGTCGGGACGGTGGCCGGCCAGGCGCCGGATCGCCGGTCGGACGAACAGCTCGAACGTGACGAACGTGGACACGGGATTCCCGGGAAGACCGAACAGCAGCGTCGGGGGGCGGTCGGGCGGCGGCGCGCCGTCCGCACGCGGTGCGCGGCCGGTGCCGAACGCGAATGGCTTCCCTGGCTGGACGGCGACGCGCCACAGCTCCATCTCGCCGAGTGACGCGAAGGCTTCCCGGACGACGTCGTACGGCCCGACGGACACCCCGCCGGACACGATGATCGCGTCGGCACCCTCGACCAGGCCGGCGCAGATCCGGGCCCGGACGTCATCCAACCGGTCGGCCGCGACGCCGAGGACCCGGGGAACGCCTCCGGCCGCCTCGACCATGGCGACCAGGCCCGGGCCGTTCGCATCCGGGATCCCGGCGGCTCCGAGCGCCTGACCGGGCGACCGGACCTCGTCGCCCGTCGCGAGGATACCCACGATCGGTCGGCGATGGACCATGACGCTGTCCACGCCAACCCCCGCGACGAGGCCCAGCACGGCGGGCGTCAGCACGGTCCCCGGGTGCACGATCGTCGTGCCGGCGGCAAGATCGCTGCCCAGCCGGCGGATCGAGCCGCCTCGCGACACGGCGACGTGGACAAGGATCGATGGCGGCAGCGGGCCGGTCGCGTCGCGGCCACGGGGCCCTGCGGGTGTCCCGTCCGCCGCGAGGGCCGTGGTCTCCTCGACGGGAACGACGGTGTCCGCCGTCGATGGGACCGGGGCGCCGGTGGCGATCCGAACCGCCTCGCCTCGACGCACGACGACATCCGGCGCCGATCCGGCGCGCACCTCCCCGACGACCACAAGAGGCACCGGCGCTCCATCTGACGCGCCCGCCACGTCCGCCGCGCGGATCGCATACCCGTCCATCGCCGAGTTGTCCCACGGCGGCAACGGGATCGGGCTGACGACGGGCGCAGCGGCGACCCGCCCGCGTGCCTCCAGGACCCACGCGGTCTCGGCCTCCGTCGGCCCATCGATGGCTGCGGCGACCAGATCGCGGGCCTCCTCGACGGACAGGAGCCGGTCGGCGCCGGCACTCACGGGGCGACGCCCCGTTCCAGTGCGCGCTGTCGGACCAGCGCTGCCACGGCCCGACGGGTCACGATCCCCGTGAACACGCCATCGACCCGGACCGGCAGGCCATCGACCGTGTGCTGCTGGAGCAGATCCAGCACCGCACGCAGCGACGTCGTCGGGTTGACCGATGGGATGGTCGCGCCATCCACGAAGACGTCTTCCGCGCGCGTCGTCGCCCACTTGGCGCGCCGGACGCGCGAGACCTGTCGCGCACCGAGCATCCCGACGAACTCGTGATCGCGCATGACCGGGATGGTCCCGGGCGCACCGGCGGCCAGCAGCTGGTCGGCGAACGTGTCGAGGGTCAGACCGGCCGGGACACCGGCCGAGTCCCGATCCATCACATCGTCAACGACACTGCCATCAAGGAGGTCGTCAACGGCCGCGCTTCGCTCGGCGGCGCGCGCGACCGTGACCAGGAACCACCCGAACGCGGCGATGAACAGGCCATCGATCGCATCGATGACGAGGACCATGGCGAACCCGACGACGGCCGTGGCGCGGCCCAGCCAGCGGCCCGCGACCGCCGCCGCGCGAAGGCCCTCGGACGCGTCGCCGGTCCGGTGCCACACGAGGGCGCGCACGACACGCCCGCCGTCGAGCGGGTACGCCGGCAACAGGTTGACCAGGCCCAGGAGAAGATTCAGGGCACCGATGACGGCAGCGATGCGGCCGATCGAGGTCGGCGCGCCCGCAGCGGTGTCGCCGAGCACGGCGGTGATCCCGAACACCGCGGTCAAGGCCAGGCCGATGGCGATGCTGACGACCGGTCCAGCGAGCGCGACCGTGGCCTCATCCCTTGGCCTCTGGGTCTCCAGGTCCGGCCCGGCGGCACCACCGAACACATAGACGATCACGGGTCCACCCTGGAGCCCGGCGCGCCGGGCCGCGAGAGCGTGCCCGAGCTCGTGGGCCAGGGCCGAGAGCAGGAACCCCGCCGCCACGATCCCGGCGATGAGCCAGGCGACCGCGGGCGTCGCGTCCGGTGCCAGCGTGTCCGCCTGCGTCACGACCGACACCGCGACGAGGGCAAGAACGAGCGCCCACGAGACGTGGACCCGGATCTCGAACCCGAACAGTCGGGCGACGGGCAGGGCATTCATGCCGGATCTGCCAGCGACACGAGCCCGTCGTGTCGGGCGCGGCGGCCGGCGAGCAGTGCCAGGACAAGCCCGAGGACCACGGCCACGACGCCGACGACGATCGCGGTCTCCTGCCAGAACTGGAACGGGAAGAGCTGGACGAGGCGTTCCGTCGCCGGATCGAAGGTGTACGTCCCACCCGGGAAGAAGATCGTGTGGAAGACCTCGAACAGCGCATCGAAGGCGAACAGGGCGACGCCGCCCACGACGACGAGGCCAACGACCAGCGCCAGCGCACCACGACGAGTGGCCCGCCATGTCCGAGCACGCGCAGTCGCATCCCGGCGCCGGGCGGCGATCGCCAGCGCACCGAGGACCAGCACGGCCGCCGCCGCGAAGAAGCCGATGAACACGGACCGCACGTCCCGCATGTGCGATCGCTCGCGCTCGTTCAGCACCGGGCGACCATCGATCTCCACGTCGAACGCAGGTGGGCCGAGCACCAGGTCAGCCAGGATGGCGTCGGTGGCCGTCCGCAGCTGGACCTCGCTGAACCCTGTCCACGCCACCGCCTCCGCGCGGCCCTGCTCGAACGAGACCCAGGCCGGACTCAGGAATGGGACGACGGTAACGGCCAGGACGCCAAGGATGACGGCCAGCGCGACGACAAGGTCAGCGAGTGAGCGAATGACAGCGTGCACCGCGGCATCGTAGCCCCCGGATGCCGAACCGGCCGCTGGGCGACGGGCTACTCGTCCTCGAGCGTGTGCGCCTGGTCCCACCAACCCTCGACGATCAGGTCGGATGGCGGCGACTCGTTCAGTTCGGTGGCGGCGCGGTGCAGGCGTTCGCGAAAGCCGTCGAGTGGCAGGTCCAGGATGTCCCGCAGGCCCTCGATCCCCGCCTGGATGACCAGCTGGTGTTCGTCCGGTCCGAAGCTCGCGAGGTTGAGCATGAGGGCCTCGTCGCGCCAGATCAGGACATCGTTCGTCGTCGCGTTGAGCTGGTCGGCGAGCGTCTGGCGCCGCGTCACGGTCTCGGACACTTCCAGCAGGAGGCCGGTCGTGAAGATGCCCTGATGGTCGAGGCGATCGAGATGGACGGGCTCGATCCGCGTGAGTTCGTTGATCGGTGGCATGGCCCCATTATCGGGCGTCGCGGGCGCCGCCGTCATCCCACCCGGTCGAGCACCGATCGAGCGAATCCGGTGAGCGCCACATCCTCGAGCGGCGGGTTGATCAGACCGGCGCGGGCGTCGCGCAGCGCGCGCTCGAGGCCCCCGGCGAGGAACCCTGGGCCGCCGGCGATCCGCAGCGCCTCGTCCGTCGCGTCCACCGCGGTCGTGGTGGCGACGACCTTGGCGAGGGCCACGTCCGAGGCGTCTCGCGAATCGTCCCAGCGTCGTGCGACATCGAGAACGACGATGCGCGCGGCTCGCAGGCGGGCGTCCATCCGTCCCAGGCGCAACTGGACGGACGGGATGTCGGCGACCGCGGTGGAGCCGTCGCCGGGGCGTCGATCCAGGGCCCAGCGGGCAACGGCATCGCGAGCGCCCTCCCCGACCCCGAGGTAGACGGCAGCGACTGACAGCCCGAACCAGGCCGCTGGCGCCGGGCCGCGTGGATCCGGCTGCGACACCGACCGACGCAGGACCAGGTCGCCCGCCGCGTCCTCCATCCCGAGGCGGCCGGAGGCGGAGCCGCGCATCCCCAGTGCCTCGAAGCCGGGCCGTCGATCCACACCGGGCGATGCCAGATCCACGAGGAAGACGCCGGTCTGGGCCGGCTCCGCGTCACCGATCCGGGCCGTCACGAAGGCGTGGGTCAGGTTGGGCAGCCAGGTCGTCCAGGTCTTCTCCCCGGTGAGCCGCCACGGACCGTCAAGACTGGTCGGTTCGGTGGCGACGGTGCCCGGGATCGCGCCGCGAGCCGGTGAGCCGCCGCCCTCTTCGGTCGCCGCGTTGTTCAGGAGGGCGCCATCGCCGACGATGGCTGCCCAGACCCGGTCACGGATCGCATCCGGCACGCTGCCGGGCGCCGCCTCTCGGAGCGCGCCGGTGGTGTGGGCCTGCATCGCGAACCCCAGCGCCGTCGACCCGTCCACGGCACCGAGCGACGCGAGGACGCCAACGGCCTCGACCATCGACGCGCCGAGGCCACCGGCCGATACAGGCACGCACAGCCGATGCAGGCCCGTGCCGACGATGGCCGCGGCAGCCCGTGGCTCGAACGCATCGCCGAGGTCGAGGGCGCGCAGCCGCGCGATCGCGTCGTCCACCGTGGCCTCGATCGCCGGGTCAGCCACGGCGCACCGCGAAGGGCTTGGCCCGCTCCCCCGCCGCCGAGCGTTCGATGAGCTCGGCCAGCCGCCGTGCCCGCGTCTCCGGCCGTTTGGCGCTGATCACCCAGTGGGTCGCCGTTCGTCGATACCACGGCGCCTCCGCGGTCCAGTCGGCCCAGCCAGCGGCATCGCCCTCGAAGGCGGCCGTTTCGTGCGCCTCGAACTCGGCCTGTGGCTGCTCGTGCGCGTAGACCCCCGTGTTGTCCGCCGTGCGCGCCTCGAACGCGGCCAGTCCCGCCGGACGCATCCGGCCCTGTTCGGTCAGGACCGCGACCTTGGCCACGTTGATGGCGCTCCAGGTGCTGCCTTTGCGCCGAGGCGTGAACCGTTGCGCGTGCGAACGCTCGTCAAGCGAATAGCGGATGCCGTCGATCCAGCCGACGCACAGGGCTTCATCGACCGCCTGGGACCAGGTCAGCCCTGGCTCGCCGGTGGATCGCTTGGGATAGCCCAGCCACAGCTCCTCCTCGATGGCCTGGTGCGCGTCGAACCACGCGCGCAACGCGTCGGGCGTCGTCAGGAACTCGACGTCGTGGGGCGTGGGCGTCGGGCTCACGACGATGCCAGCCTTGCCGCCGCGGCCTGGAGTTGGGCCCACGCCCGGGCCACGTGCTCGCCCTCGGTGCGGATGTTGCCGATGGCCAGGCGGATCGTGAACCGGCCGGCCAGCTTGGTGTGGGACAGGAAGACGTCCCCGGCACGGTTCACGGTGTCCATGATCTCCGCATTCCGGGCGTCCAGCGTCGCGTCGTCCAGCGAACCATCGCCGATCCAGCGGAAGCACACCGTGGAGAACGGCACGGGCGCCAGCCGCTCCCAGGCGGGATCCGCGTCGACCCAGCCAGCGACGTCCTGGGCCATCGCGAGGTGCTGCTCGATCCGCGCGCGCAGGCCCTCAAGGCCGAACCAGCGCAGCTGGATCCACAGCTTCAGCGCCCGGAACCGACGCCCGAGCTGGGGGGTGTACTCGTTGTAATCGCGGACCGGCCCGGAGCGATCCAGCGTGCGCAGGTATTCGGGCACGAGGCTGAACGCTTCTCGGACCATCGGCATCCGCCGCGTCAGCAGGAGCGACGCATCAAGCGGCGTGAACAGCCACTTGTGCGGGTTGATGACGATCGAATCGGCGCGCTCCCAACCCTCGAACGGTCCGCGGCGCGCCTCGATCATCGCCACGGGCCCGGCGTAGGCGGCGTCAACGTGCAGCCACAGCCCCTCGCGCTCGGCGATCGTCGCGATCTGCTGCACGGGATCGATCGCGGTCGAGGACGTCGTCCCGATGGTCGCCACGACGGCGATCGGCTGGTGGCCGGAGGCCCGATCCTGCGCGATGGCCGTCTCGAGAGCGTCGGGTCGAATCGCGAAGGCATCGTCGGTCGGGATGCGGACCAGCGCATCGCGACCAAGGCCCAGGGTCATGCACGCCTTCTCGATCGAGCTGTGGGCCTCCGAGGACGCGTACACGCGGAGCGCGGGCACGTCCGGCCGACCGGGAAGGCCGTGCGCCGCGGCATCGATGCCTGCCGCCTCGCGAGCGCCAGCCAGCGCGATCAGCGACGACGTGGACGCCGTATCGGTGAGCAGCCCATCGAACCCGCCGTCATCGCCCACGCCGCTGGGCAACCCGACCGCCTGGCGCAGCCAGTTCACGACGACGCCCTCGAGCTCGGTCCCGATGGGCGATGTGCGCCACAGCATGGGGTTCTGGCCGAGCGCGGCCGTCAGCATCTCGCCGAGGATCCCCGGTCCGGACGCGGTCGTCCCGAAATACGCCAGGAAGCCCGGGTGCTGCCAGTGCGTCGCGTTGGGCTCGATGAGACGGGAGTAGTCGGCGAGGATGTCGTCGATCGATTCGCCGCGTTCCGGCGGGTGGGCCGGGAACAGCCGCCCGAGGCTGCCCGGCTCGATCGGCGGGAAGACCGGGTACCGCTCGACACCCGCGAGGTAGTCGGCCATCAGGTC
>JBKJHI010000083.1:0-4220 GCA_046599085.1 Candidatus Limnocylindrales bacterium | reverse complement strand
GCCGACGTGCACGCTCTGGACGACCCGGAACGAGGTGTCGGCACGTTCCAGCTCCTCGCACAGGATCGCGAAGCTGACGTAGTCCATCCCGGAGCCGCCGTAGGCCTCGGGGATCGGCGCGCCGAGGAAGCCCTGTTCGGCGAGCTTGTCGAACATCGCGCGCGGGAAGCCGTCGCCGGTGTCCCAGTCGCGGATGTGGGGCAGGATCTCGGCCTCGGAGAAGGCCCGGACGGCATCCTGGACGAGGCGGTTCTCGTCGGTGAGCGTGAAGTCGACCATGCGGGCATCGTACGCGCCAGTGGGCGCTGCCGCCCAGGCGTTCCGGCCGATACACTCGGGGACATGACGACCGCCTCCGATCCCGCTCCCAACCTCACCCCGATCCTCGGCCGCTATTTCCAGCGGGAGTGGAGTCACGGCGTGGGCCATCGACTGTTCGACACGGACGGTCGCGCCTACCTTGACTTTGCGAACGGGATCGCCGTCACGGCCCTGGGTCACGCCCATCCCCGGGTCACGGCGGCCATCCACGCGCAGGTGGACCGACTCATCGGGCCGGTCAGCGCCATCGGCTTCACCGAGCCGATCAGCAAGCTCGCGACGGCGATCGCCGACACCCTGCCCGATCCGCTCGATTCGGTCCTGTTCCTGAACTCCGGTTCGGAGGCGATCGATGGCGCGCTCAAGCTCGCCCGACGGGTCACCGGTCGCCCCGGCATCATCGCCTTCCGTGGCGGCTTCCATGGACGGACCTGGGGGGCGACCTCCGTCACCAGTTCGGCGATCAACTACCGAACGGGCTACGAGCCGCTGCTCCCGGGCGTCCACCTCTCGACGTTCCCGGACGTCTATGCGGCGTTCGGCGGCGACGAGGATGCGGCCGTCGCGGCGGCCATGGCCGATCTGCGCGAACTGACCGCGAGCACCATCCCGCCCAGCGCGGTCGCATCGATCCTGATCGAACCCGTGCAAGGCGAAGGCGGCTTCCGCCCGACGCCACTCGCGTTCCTGCGCGAGCTGCGCGCCTTCGCGGACCAGCACGGCATCCTGCTCATCGCCGACGAGGTCCAGTCGGGCTACGGTCGGACCGGCTCGATGTGGGCCTTCGAGCGAGCCGGCATCGTGCCCGACGTGGTCGTCCTCGCGAAGTCCGTCGCGAACGGCCTGCCGCTGTCGGCGATCGTCTCGTCACGGGCGCTCCAGGAGCGCTGGGGTCGCGGCGCCCACGGCTCGACGTACGCGGGCAACCCGGTGGCCTGCGCTGCCGGCCTGGCCGTGCTCGAGACCATCCACGAGGAACGCCTGCTGGACAACGTCGTCGCCCGCGGCGAGGAGTTGCGCGTGGGCCTCGGCCGGATCGCCGCCGAGGACGACCGGATCGGCGACATCCGCGGCCCGGGCCTGATGGTCGGCGTGGAATTCGTCCGGGACCGCGGGACGCGGGAGCCGGATGGGACCCTGCCGGATCGCCTGAGTGCCGCCTGCGCGGACGCCGGATTGCTGATCCTGACCTGCGGGCGCCAGCACGAGGTCGTCCGCTGGATCCCGCCGCTCGATGTCACGTCGGCGGAGATCGCCGAAGCGATCGAGATCTTCGGGGAGTCGCTGGCGGGGATCCCTCGCGATTGACACGGTCCGCCCCGACGACGTCGCGCCGCAGCGACTTCGCGGCCGCGGGCAGCAAGAAGCGCCCATCTCCATGTGGAGTAGGGCGCTCTCCCTGTCGTTGATCGGCCCGACGGATCGGGCCGCGTCGCGACCTAGCGGTTCTGCGAGAGGAAACGCATCACGTCGTCCAGGCGGAAGCGTCGATCGCCCCGCTTGCAGACGCGATAGAAGGGAAGCTCACCGCGGTCTCCGAGTCGCTTCACCGTGTTCACGTGCAGGTGAAGCATCTCGGCGACCTCCGTCGCCGTGAGCATCGGTCCCAGTTCGTTGACGGCCATCGATGCCATGTGGATTCGCCTCTATCTGTGCACTCTTCTGCCGGTCGGGCCCCTGGGGTACTCAGGGGTAGGGTCCGTTCCGCTTCGAGGCAGACTGTAGGAGTTCGGGAGGGCATCCTCCAAGCCGTACTTTGGGGTGACCGCCAGTACCAACCGGGCCTGCGAGCGTCGGTCAGGCGTCGCCGCGGGCGATCCGCCGGGCTTTGCGCGTGACGCGCGCGAACTCGCGCAGGTGGTGCAGTGGGCGGATGTGCGACGGCGCGCCAGCGTAGATGGTCCGGATCGGGACGCTGGTCAGTGGCAGCCCGAGGGCCAGGCAGCGAGCGATCATCTCGACTTCGAATTCGAACCCGGTCTCGTCGCTGTCCAGCAGCGCTCGCATGAGCGTCTGGCCGATCAGTCGATAGCCCGACTGATTGTCGGGGACGGTCCGGCCCAGAGCGACGGCCAGCGCTGCGCCACCGAGCGTGTTGGACACCCGCCGCGCCATTGGCATCCTGGCCAGATCGCGCTGGCCGATGATCAGTTCAGGATGGCTGGCGGCGAACGCGGCCAGGAACAGGGAGATCTCGGCCGGATCGTGCTGCCCGTCGGCATCGAGGGTCACGACCGCGACCGCCCCGTCGTCGAGCGCATGGCGGAAGCCCGCGCGCAGGGCGGCACCCTTCCCGGCGTTCGGATGCTGGCGGAGGACGGTCGCTCCAGCGCTGGTGGCCGCCGCGGCGGTGTCGTCGGCGGACCCGTCATCGATGACGACGACCGGCAGGTGCTCGCGCGTCGCGGCGACGACAGCCGCGATCCGCGGTCCCTCGTCGTAGGCCGGGATGAGCGCGAGGATCCGATCGACTGACGGCATGCGCCCAGTATCGCGGCCGACGCGACATCGGATCGAGCGCTTTCAGGACCCTCTCAGGAACGACGGTCAGGGTTCGATGCAGTAGACGCCTCCGGGACCGGCGGCGCGAGACTTGGAGCACATCATGATGAACGACTCGCCACGCATCGAGCCCACGCTCAGTCCTCCGGGCGAGCCCGCCCAGGGGACTCCCGCTCTCCAGCCCGACGACATCACGTCCCGGTCCCGAACAGGCGGCCTCAGCCGGCTCCGAATCGGGATCGTCTCGGGCGCAGCCGTCGCCCTGGCCGTCGGGGCCGTCGCGACCGGGTTCGCGGCCAGCCCACTGCCGGTCCCCGTCGCTTCCACCGGTAGCGCCACGACCAGCGCGTGGATCGCACCCGCCGCCCTCGATGGCATCGCGGTCGATGAGCCCGACGGCTTCGACCACGGCGGCCTCGGTGGCCGAGGAGGCTTCCGCGACATCTCGATCAGCGCGATCAGTGGTTCCAGTCTCAGCCTGGCGACGACCGACGGCTGGACCCGAACCGTCGCCGTGACGGATGCGGTCGCACTGACCAAGGGCGGCCAGCCGATCGCGCTGTCCGACCTGGCCGTGGGTGACGAGATCCGCCTGCTCCAGAACCGGGCCGCCGACGGCACGGTCACGGTCACAGGGATCGTGGTCGTGGTCCCGAGCGTCGCGGGCACCGCCAGCGAACTCAGCTCGAGCGGGTTCAAGGTCACGGGTCGTGACGGCGCGGTCTGGACGATCGCGCTGACCGGCGACACCGCGTATCGCTACGGGGCCGCCGATGGCACCGCGGCGGATATCGCGAACGGCGACAAGGTCCTCGTCCAGGGGACGAGCACCGGGGACAATGCGCTGACCGCCACCAGCGTGACCGTACCGGGTGACCGTGCGATGGGGACCGTCACAGCGACGACCTCGAGTTCGATCACGATCACGGACCGCAGCGGCGCCAGCGTGACGATCCACGTCGGCGCGGACACCGCCTACCGAGCCGCTGGTACCGCCACCGCGACCCTGGCCGACATCGCGGTCGGCGACGTGATCGGCGTCTCCGGTCGAGCCCGCAGCGACGCCTCCATCGATGCAGCCGTGGTCATGGAAGGTCGCGGCGGACGCGGCGAAGGCCCCGGCTTCGGCGGCCGCGGTGGCCACGACGGACAGGGCTCCGGGCTGGACGGCGACGACGGAACGGACCCCGCCACCGACGCCGGCTGATCCGGGTCGCGCTCCCTCACCCTGGACCCCAGGACTCGACTTCCGGTCGAGCCTGGGGTCCAGCCATGTCCGGCGTAGACTTCGTTCGATGACGTCCGATGCGAACTTCCGCGGATTCGAGCCTGCGGCGACCGACTTCCTCGCCGAGCTCGCGATGAACAACGAGCGGCCATGGTTCCAGGCGCGCAAG
>JBKJHI010000049.1:0-3307 GCA_046599085.1 Candidatus Limnocylindrales bacterium | reverse complement strand
GTGACCTTCAGAACCTACACCACGATAGGGGACACGACCGGCCCATCTCGTTCTCCGTTCATCAGAAAATTATCAAGGTTCTGATGTACGTCAAACCGAGGCAGGGTCAACCTCGCGTCAGCACACGCAACACACTGAGCTTTGACGCCTACCCGCGATCAGCCCGAAACGTGCTCGCGAACGCCGCGAGGAAGCCTCGAAACTGCTCGCAGAGGGATAGACCCAGGCGCGAAGCGAAAGGCCGAAGCGACCGCGAACCCGGAGACTTTCGCGGCGCTCGCGCGTGAATGGCTGGAACAGACCCACGCGAAGCGGGTTGGCTCGACCAACGCTACGATCAAGATGCGGCGATAAACAGATCTGGTGCCTCGGCTCGGAGCGCGTCCGATTGCCGAAATCGAAGCGCCAGAGCTTCTAGCCGCACTGCGTCGGGTCGAAGCACGGTTCGCTCATCGTCGCCAAGCGCCTGCGGCAGTACGCCGTCAGATATTCCGTTACGCCGTCGCAACAGGCCGAGCAGAGCGCGACCCATCCGGCGATCTGCGCGGGGCGCTCAAGAGTCCTGGCGGCGTGCGCCATCATGCGGCGCTTACCAATCCGGTCGAAGTCGGCGAGTTGCTGCGCGCAATTGGCGGCTATCGGGCCGGAGACACCTAATTTCCGGGATTTCCGGGATAGATTTTCGGGCCTCGAAGATTGCTCGCGAGAACACATCAGATCTTCAGCAACGCGCCGTCGAGACAGCGGGCGCGGGCTATGCCGCGAGTCGTAGTGGTTGGCACTCCTCTAGCAGAACGGCCCGGGTATGGGCGTCGATATCGACAGAACATGCGACGGACATGACGCGGCCGATGCGTACGGGAGGGCCATATCTGTGCAAGGCGATCCCGGTACTGGCAAGCAAGCGCTCAACCGCAACACTCGTCACTAGCACGTACTGGCTAATCCTTTGCTCGATTGCAAAGCGCGTTGCGTCGACCAGCAGCAGACGAGCCGTCTCGCCGATGGAAAACGCGGCGGTGGTTGCCCGATCCTTGGTGTCTACCGCGAACCGGCTGATCTCCCAGACCCTGCGGTCTCGGAAAATCGGATTGCCATGGAGTAACTGCGAGAAAATGTCGCTCAGCATGTAATCTCGAGTCGTCGGCCTCAGCCGCCATCCCCCGGATACAGCTCCGCTGATGTCCGTCGTTGCCATGTAAACGCTGTCGGCATCATCAAACCGATCTCGTTCCATGCCATCACTGACGGTCACGTCCCAGCGAAGGCGTTCGTGGAAAACTTCGTATCTGATCCGATACATTTGCTCAGAATGCGTCCACATAAAGTCCGGGTCGCGAAGCGAACCCCGAACCACACCCGGCGTCCGGACAGTCCCGGACACCACCTCCCCAAGCCGCAGCATTAAGCCCCCGACGCAGTACGACTAACTAATAATAATAAGATCTGATCTCGCCTGGCGCTCCTTCCCCACGACGGTTGCGGGAGTGCCGTAGGAATGTACGTCACGGGGATGAAACTGTGAACTGGGTTGTTGGCACGCGCTGAAAGCCGCCCGGGGGTGCGGCAGAAAACTTGGACTGGTTATGGAGCGATCGTTAGGTTCTTGCGGTGTTCCATGGCGCTGCGATAGCCCTGCGAGACCTTAATCCGTACCTCGTTGTACCAGCGGATGTAGGCGTCCAAGGCTGCGACAACCTCCTCGATGGTCGTGGACAGCCAGTCGCTTGGCTAAAACAGCTCGTTCTTGAGGCGACCGAAGAAACCTTCGCACGCCGCGTTGTCCCGCGAGCACGCTTTGCGCGACATGGAGCGAACGAGCCTCGCCTCCGCGATTCGGGATAACCAGCCAGGCCACCGATAGTGGCCGCCGCGGTCCGAATGCACCACCGGCCGATTGCTGCAGCCGGCGACCGTCTCGATGGCCGTATCCAGCATCGCGTTGACCAGCTCTGCGTCTGGACTGGTGCTGATCGACCAGCTGACGACCAGGCCATCGTAGCAATCGATCATCGGGGACAGGTACACCTTGCCAGCCGGGATCTGAAATTCCGTGATGTCGGTGAGCCACTTCTCGTTGGGCGCACCTGCGCTGAAGTCCCGATTCACGAGGTTGTCGGGTGCCGGACTGATCTCGCCCATGTACGAGCCGTATCGGCGGCGCTTCCGCGCAACGGGGACCAAGGACTCCTGCTTCATCAGGCGCCGAACGACCTTCTCGGAGACATTCACGGATTGCCCGGTGAGCGAGGCGCGCATCCGGCGGTAGCCGTAGCAACGGTAGCTGCGCTCGAAGATGTCGGCCATGGCGCGGCGTACCTCGACGTACTTGTCTGAACCCTCCAGTCGAGCCAAATGGTAGAAAAAGGAACTCCGCGGCAAGCCGACGGCTCCGAGCAGTTCCGTCAGCGCGTAGGCCGGTCTCAGGGCATCAACCGGCAGCGTCTTCTCCCGGTTCGTCAGGAGCTGCTGGTCGATGCCCAGATCTTTTTTTAGTAGTTCGTTAGCCTTTTTCAGAATGTCCTGCTCGAGCTGTAGGCGCCGGATGTCTCGTCGAAGCGCCTCGATCTGCTGTTTCAGGTCGTCTGGTTCCGGGCGTAACGAGGAATCATGGTGGCGCGTCATGGGTGCGGATGTTTCGCTGCCGAGCAGCTGATTCTTCCATTTGTACAGGGTTGGCCGAGACACGCCGACTTCTTGAGCCACCGCCAGCGCGCTTGTTTGTCGCATGCACAACGCGACGACCGCGCACTGCTTCATCGCAGGAGAAAGCTCCTGAGATCGTCCAACGAAGCGCGTGCGAACCTCCTGACATTGTTCTCGAACCCAGGCGGAAAGCAGTTCCCTCGAGGGATAGCCCAGCGCCTGGATCGTTGCCGAGAGGCAGCGACCGTTCTCCCGATAGTGCTCGACCGCCCGTTCCTTTTGCGCCTGCGTGTACCTCGCTTCGCGCACGTAGCCGGCGGGCAAGTCAGTGCGCTGCTCGTACTCCCGATGCCAACTCTTGAGCGCGTTCTTGGTTGGGTAGCCGAGCTGGCGAATGGTCAAGCCCACTCGCTTGCCCAGCTTGATGTAGGGCCGCACGGCACAAAGCCGATCCTCGTATGAATACATGAACTACCCCTTCAGATAGTCCAAGAAATCGTCCGCCCCCCCCTGGTCAGCTTTCAACGCGCGGCAACAGCATTGCGCCAGCTCGAGGATTTCGCAGGAGGTGCATCCGCCCCTTCGCTTGCTTACCTGCGAGCAGCGCGCAAACCCGTCGCAATCAAGGCCAGCGAGGAAAGCGAGCCGGGTCAAGCTTCGC
>JBKJHI010000227.1:0-16309 GCA_046599085.1 Candidatus Limnocylindrales bacterium | reverse complement strand
TCAAGGGTTCGGGCTGGGCGAAGAAGGAGCGGCGTGCGACGCAGACGCCGGGGAACACGGCGAAGGGAGCCGGGACGACAAGTGGATCGGATGGCGCCAGCGGCGGCGACTCCAGCGGCGGTGACTCCGGCGGCGACGGTGACTCCGGCGGCGCCTCCACGGGCGATGGCGAGGGCCCGAAGAAGGGTGGCAAGCCGACGACCACCCCCACGACGACGCCGGCCTCGGCCGGCGCGGCCGCCGGTAGCGACTGACGCGATGCCGTCGGCGGCCGACTGGATCACCCTGGTCGAGGCACGGGACATCCTCGCATCGGTGAATATCCACTTCACGCCCTCGACGATCGGCGGTTGGGCCCGTGCAGGTCGGCTCCAGAGCATCAAGCTCGGTGGGCGTCGCTTCGTCCGGCGCGGCGAGGTCCGCGCCCTGATCGCCGCTCCACGGCGCGTCAGCGTCGAGGACGTCCAGCCCGTGCTGTTCGAGGATTGGCGGGAGTAGGGGTGCGCCTGGACCCACTCGAGATCCTGGGCCGGTTCCTCGAGCGGCCGCGGATCGCATACATCCGCGCAGTCCTGGATACCTACGGCGGGGCACCCGGCGGCCTGCTCGCCAACGGCCTCGCGTTCACGGCACTGTTCGCATCCATCCCCACGGCGCTCGTCGCGCTCGGGCTCGCCGGTTGGCTGGTCGACGACCCGGCCCTGCAGGCCGCGCTCGCCCGGACGCTCGTGGCCGCCTTCCCGCCGCTGGCCGACGTCATCGACGCGAGCCTCGCTGCGTTGCGCGACGGCGCGGCCGTCACATCCGTGATCGGGGTCATCGGCCTGGTGTGGACTGTCAGCCGAGTCTTCGTGACGCTCGAAACCGCGTTCGCGCGCGTCTTCCCCCTGGCGCCGGAACGGAGCGTCGTCCGCCGGACGGCACGTGGGTTCATCTGGGTCGGCCTGGTCGTCGCTGCCGTGATCGGCGCGATCGTCATCGGCGGCCTGGTGGCCGCAGCCGGGGCGCTCCTGCCGCCCGGAGCGCCGACCGATAGCGGGGTCGCCGGGATGGTCGCGTCCTGGCCGGTCCTGATCGTCCTGGCCATCATCGTCGTCGGCGCGATCTACCGCTTCGTGCCGGGTCGGACGCCAGCCTGGGGAGCCATCGCTGGGCCCGCGGTCGGTGCCGGTGTCGCCATCGCGCTGCTGAGCCAGCTCTTCGCGTTCCTCGCGCCGCGGGTCGTGGGCCTGGCCAGCGTCGTGGGTCCGTTGGCGACCGTGTTCATCGCCCTGGCCTGGCTGTCCTTCACCTTCCAGGTGCTGCTGCTCGGCGCGGCCTGGGTTCGCGTCGAGGATCTGCGGCGGCGTGAAGCCGGCGCCTCAGCCCTGGCGACTCCCGCATCGTCGGCAGAACCGGGCATTGGCGGAGAGTGACAAGCCGCAGCTGATGCAGGGCTGGACGCCGCCCGTTGCCTTGGCATCCGCATTCGCAGCCGGGCCGGACGCCGGCACGGTCGAGACTTCCCGGGCGGATTCCGCCCAGAGTGCTTCGATCCCGCCCGTGGGGGTCGCGAGGCGGCCCAGGAACGGCAGGCCAGCGGCGGCGCCGGGCGCCGGCCATTCGGGTTTGGACGGCCATTCCGGCTCGGCGACGGGTGCTGCAGGCGGGGTGGGGGGCGCGTCGGACGGGGTGACCGCGCTGTCGGATCCGGTCTGGTCCGGGGCGACGATCCGCCAGGTGGGCTGCTCGACGCGATCGACCGGTGTCGGTGCAGGATCCGGTGTCGGCACGGCGGAGGCCGGCACGGCCCCGACGGGCTGCTCGGCCTCGACGGGCTCGGCCTGGACGGGCTCGCTCTCGACGGCTGCGGTGGGTTCGGCCTCGATCGGTGCGATCTCGCCGGGCTCGACGGTGGCTTCCGGCGCGATCGTCGTCGCAGGCTCAACGTCTGGGCGAGCGTCCGCCGTCGCACGATCGCGTTCGTACGCGTCAAGCGCGTCGTCGAGGCTCTGACCGGGGCGGAACGACTGGAGGAGTCGAGCCGTCGCCGCCGAAGCCGCGGCCGCTCGATCGTCGATCCCGGTATCGGAGGCCGCCGGGCCGGGCTCGGCGAACGCGGGTGGATGTGCGACGTCCGTCGCCCCGACCGTCGGTTCGACCGTCGGGTCGTCGATCTGATCATGGGCGGCGAAGGGACCATCCGCCGGCACCGCATCCACGGGCGACGCCTCGACTGACGCCGCAGGCTCGTCCGTTGCCCACGCGATCGGGTCCGTGCCCGGTTCGCTGTGGTCGGTCACATCGGAGGTGGGCCAGGCCAGCGCATCGAGCGACGGGTCGTGTGCATGATGATGCCCATTCGAGCCGTTGCCGTTCGGGGCGACGCGCAGATCGATCGTGCTGCCGACTTCGAGATCGGGGAACGGTGCGGCGAGGATGTCGTGCCCGAGATGTGGCGCGCAGGTCAGGCAGCGACCGTCGGCGTCGTTCCAGCAGTTGGCACAGGTGTACTGACGGCACTGCATGCAGAAGTTGAAGGTCTTGTGGAACGCATCAAGCTGCTGCGACGTGACTTCGCGCTCGGTGTCGCTGCGCGCGGCCGCCATGGCTTCGTCCAGCGACGAGTCGTCGGACATGACGAAGTTCTTCAGGCCCCGCGAAAGCACGCGCATGCCCTTGAGACGAGCGGCGCGTGGGGCCGCGGATTCGAACGTGTACCGCGTGCCACACCGTTCGCAGAACGATTCGGTCAGGATCTCGGGCATGCCGCTCTCGGTGATGCGTTGGACAAGGGCGGACAGGGTGGCCCGCACAGGATCGAAAGTATAGCCCAGGGCCTTCCACCGACCTCCCGACGACGGTACCTGCGCAGCCCCGCGGATGGTCCGGGCATGATTTCGGACGCGCACGAGGGCAAGCGCCGGATCGGGAGGCCACGGGACCCTCTGGTAGACTCCGCCACCGAACATGCCGCCGCTGGCCGCCATCGAGCGGTTCTTCGAACGTCTTCTGGAGCGCCCGTCCGCGCGCCTGTTCCGGGCACGGCTCCAACCGATCCAGCTGCAGCGTCGGATCGAGCGCGCGATGGAGGCGGAGCGCCTCTCGGCATCGAACCGGACGCTCGTCCCGAATCGGTTCGTCGTCCAGCTGCATCCGGCGGATCTCGCCGCGTTCGGTGAGATGACCGGCTCACTCGCGACCGAACTGGCCGATGGCGCGCTGTTGTTCGCTCGGAGTCACCGCTACACTCTGGTCGACCGACCTCGCGTCGACCTCGTGGCCGATCCGGCTGTCGATCGAGCTGAGATCCGGGTCGTCGCCCGTTTCGCGGATCCCATCGGCGGCACTTCCCGCCCTCTGTCCGGCGACGAGGCACCCGCACCGCATATCGCGGGCACGGTCACCGGGGCCGGCTACTCCGGGGGCGCCGGTCCGACGGACACCGTCCTGTACACGGTCCCGCGACCGACTGCGCCGACGGCCCGCCTGCGCGTCCTGACCCCTGACGGCACGGATCGCACGGTCGGATTCGATGGGACCGGCATGACGATCGGGCGAGCGCCGGACAACGACCTCGTCCTCGCCGATGGCCGCGTGTCGCGGCACCACGCCCGCCTGGCCGGCCGCCGGGGCACGCTCGTGTTCATCGATCTCGGGTCGACGAACGGCTCGCGGGTCAACGGCGTCGCCGTCGGGGAGCTCGTGCTCGGGGCCGGCGACCGGATCGAGGTCGGGGACACGCACATCACCGTCGAGGTTGCCGGGGACGTGGGCTGATGGATGCGCTGCTCGTCGTGATCTGGGCGATCCGCCTGCTCTTTCTGGCGCTGCTGCTGCTGTTCCTCCTGCGGGTGATGCGCGTCCTGCTGCGCGACCTCCGCGCCGCCGCGCGAGAGCCCGCCAGCCTGCTCGGTCGGCTCGTCGTCACCGAGTCGCCCTCGGGGGATCCGGCCGCGGGCCGCTCGTTCGACCTGGACGTGATCACGACGATCGGCCGTGATGTCAACAACGCGATCGTGGTGGACGACCAGTTCGCCTCGTCCGACCACGCGGTGCTGACCTACCGCGGCCGGAGCTGGTACATCGAGGATCTCGGCAGCAAGAACGGGACGTTCCTCAATGGGCGCGCCGTGGCGGCTGTGGCGCCGATCGGCTACGGGGACGAACTGGGGATCGGCCAGGTCCGCCTGCGCCTGGAGCGAGCGCGGGGCGCATGAGCGCCGGATCACCGAGCCCCGCCGATCGGTCCGCCGGTCCGGCGAGGCAGGGAGTCGCCCTTCCGCGCATCCTCGGGCCGATCCGGCCGCGCCCACGCAGGACCGAGACCAGCCTGCTGGTGCTGGTCGCGGCGACGCTGCTCGTGGGTCGGATCTCGCTGTCCCTGACGACATCGGGCACGTTCGAGATCGATGACGCGCGAGGCGTCGCGATCTACCTTGGCGCGCTGCTGCTTGCCCATCTCGCCCAGGTCCTGGCCGGGCGACGATCCGACCAGATCCTGCTGCCCACGATGGGGCTCCTGGGCGGCATCTCCCTGCTGCTCATGCAGCGCCTGCCGGCGGACCTCGTGACGCTCGAGTTCGGACAGGCCGTCCTGGGGCTCGACGAGGTCCAGCTCATCTGGCTGTGCCTGGCGATCGCCGTCGCCGCGGCCATCGGGATCGCCGTCCGCTCGGACAGCTGGCTCCGCCGCTACAAGTACACCTGGGCCGCGGTGGGGATCGCCTTGCTGCTGCTGACATTCGCGTTCGGGTCGGACGTGGGCGGGCAGCGGCTGACGCTGCGCCTCGGGCCGATCAGCGGGCAACCGTCGGAGCTGCTGAAGGTCATCCTCGTCGTGTTCCTCGCTGGCTATCTCTCGGAGAACCGGTCGCTCCTCGTCGAACAGGACTCCCGGCTGGGCCCCTTCCGGGTGCCGCCGCTGCCGTACCTCGCGCCGATGGTCGCGATGTGGGCGATCGCCCTCGGCGTCGTCGTGATCCAGCGCGACCTCGGGGCCGCCTTGCTGTTCTTTGCCGTCTTCCTCGCGCTCGCGTATGCCGCGACGGGCCGCCTGAGCCTGGTCATCATCGGCCTCGTGCTGTTCGTGGCCGGGAGCTTCCTCATGGTCCAGCTGTTCGACCACGTCCGCGACCGGATCGACATCTGGCTTGACCCGTTCGCGGACCCGCTGGGGACCGGCTACCAGGTCGTGCAGTCTTTGCATGCCTTCGCCCGAGGGGGCCTGTTGGGTACCGGCCTCGGGGCCGGGCTGCCGATGGTCGGTGGCCGCCTGCCGATCCCGGAAGTCCACACCGACTTCCCGCTGGCCGCGCTCGGCGAAGAGCTGGGTCTGGTCGGGGTGATCGCGATCCTTGCCTGCTTCCTCGTCATCGTCCAGCGCGGCCTGCGCATCGGGGCGGCCGCTGCGGACGACTACCGGGCGATCCTCGCGACGGGCCTCGCCCTCGTCATCGGGGTCCAGGCGTTCATCATCGCGGCCGGCAACCTCAAGGTCCTGCCGCTGACCGGCGTGACGTTGCCGTTCATCAGCTACGGCGGCTCATCGCTCCTCGCGAACGCCATCGTCATCGGGCTGCTGCTGGCGTTGTCCGATCGGGGCGTGGAGCCGCCGCCCGCCCCCGTGGCGCTCGGCCGCGACGGCTGGCGCGCACGCCGCCGCCTGCAGCGACGGCCACGAGCGGCCGGCGGGAGGGCGTGATGCTGGCCACAGCGGGGCGGCGTCGCCCACTCGGTCGCACGATCGTGCACGTCTCGGTCGTGATCACGCTGCTGTTCGGCGTGTTGGCGGGGGCGGGCGGCTACTGGAGCGTGATCGGTGCCCCGGACCTCGTCCGCTCGCCGTACGACCCCGCCGTCATCGCCGCGGCACGGACCGTTCCACGCGGCCGGATCCTGGATCGCGAAGGGCGAACGCTGGCGCGCAACGAAACGGATGCCAACGGCGAGCTGTATCGGGTCTATCGCGGTCCGGCCATCAGCCATGTGGTCGGTTACGCGTCGGCCCGGTACGGTCGCGCCGGCATCGAGCGCGCGTACGACGCCGAGCTGGCCGGTCTGGCCGGCGATCCCCTCGCCGACGCGCTACGCAAGTTCGGGTCCGATCCGTACGACCCGAAGGACCTCGTCCTGTCACTCGACTACGAGCTGCAGCGTGCCGCAGTGGCGGCGCTCGGGCAGTTCCGTGGCGCGGTCGTGATGATCGATCCATCCACGGGCGAGGTCCTGGCCCTCGCGTCCACGCCCACATACGAGGCGTCCGCCATCGCCGACCCGACGACCTCGGACGCCACCTTCAGAGCGCTGCAGGCGGACGACGCGCGGCCCCTGCTGCCACGAGCCACGCTGGGCCGCTACGTGCCCGGCAGCGTGTTCAAGATCGTCACGGCGATCGCCGGCCTGGGTTCCGGCGCGATCAAACCGGACACCACATTCCCCGAGCAGCCCGCCGCCGAGACGGATGGATTGCTGGTCGAGGGATTCCGCGTGCGCGATGGTCACCATCCGCAGACCGGCGCCACCGAGCTCGACCTGGTCGGCGCGACCGAGGTGTCATGCAACCTGTGGTACGCGCTAGCCGGCCTCGAGACCGGGGGCGCGGATCTCGTCGAGTACGCGGGGAGACTCGGGTTCGGCGCCCCGATCCCGTTCGACCTGCCGACCGCCGTCTCCCAGGTGACGAACGGGGAGGGGGGGGATCCCGGTGGGTTCCTCGATGACGTGGAGCTCGCGAACGCCGCGTACGGTCAGGGCCAGACCTTCGTCACGCCGCTGCAGATGGCGCTCGTCGCCGCGACCGTGGCCAATGGTGGCGAGCTGAGGCGCCCGCGGCTCGTGACGGCGATCATCGGCGAGGACGGCGGCCGGCGGGACATCGGCTCGTCGTCGCTGGGCCGGGTCATCGATCCCGACGATGCTGCCGCGATCACCGAGGCGATGGTCGCGGCCGTGGAGGGAGATCTCGGGCGGCAGTTCACGGCCGGCGCCCGGATCCCGGGCGTGCTGACTGCCGGCAAGTCGGGGACAGCAGAGCTCGGCGGTTCGGGCGAGCCCCACTCGTGGTTCATCGGGTTCGCTCCGGCCGAGACCCCGCGGATCGCGATCGCCGTCATCGTCGAGCAGGGCGGCCGTGGCGGCGAGGCGGCCGCGCCGATCGCGGGCGCCCTGATGGCACGCTATCTCGTGGACCACCCATGAACGACGAACGGCCCGACCAGGGCGTCCGCCCGGACGAGGGTACGCCGTCGCGCGAGCCGCGGCCCTGGCTCGAACGCATCGGCATGGCCGGGATCGCGGCCGTGCTCGCCGTCGTGTTCGGTGGGGTCGCAGTGGCCGCCTGGGCAGGTGAGGAACCGTTCCTGGCGATCATGGCTGCGATCGGCAGCCTGATGACGGCGTGGGTCGGCGGCTTGACGCTCATCCGCGGCTGATCCCGTCGCGAACCGTTCGAGCGCGCCTCCTCCCGACCGGTGCTGCCGGGAACCGATTCGACACATCCGACGTACTATCCCTCGACATCACGGCACCGCACAGCTGTCCGTCGCACCCCTGCGCAGCACGCGGCCGACCGCCCTGCCGGCCGCGACCCAGACGCCGCCCAGTTCGCGAGAAGAGGCCGATGACGAAGATCCAGGAAACCGGCGACAAGGTCATCGCCAACGTCGAGCGCGTGATCGTCGGGAAGCATCACGAAGTCCGTCTGGCCCTCGTCGCCCTGCTGTGTCGAGGTCACCTGCTCATCGAGGACGTGCCCGGCACCGGCAAGACGGTCCTTGCGAAGGCGATCGCGCGCAGCCTGGGCTGCACCTTCCGCCGGATCCAGTTCACCCCGGACCTGCTGCCGTCCGACGTGACCGGCCTGTCCATCTACAACCAGAAGACGCAGGAATTCGAGTTCCGGCCAGGGCCGATCATGAGCCAGGTCGTCCTGGCCGACGAGATCAACCGGGCGACGCCAAAGACGCAGTCGAGCCTGCTCGAGTGCATGGAGGAGCGCCAGGCGACGATCGACGGGATCACCCATCCGATGCCCGATCCGTTCCTGGTCATCGCGACCCAGAACCCCATCGAGTACGAAGGTACCTTCGCGCTGCCGGAGGCCCAGCTCGATCGATTCATGCTGCGGATCCGACTGGGCTACCCGCAGCCGATCGAGGAGATCGTCATCCTCGACGAGCAGAAGCGGACCCACCCGCTCGACGAACTCCCCGAGGTCCTCGCTGCCGTCGACCTGCGGGCCATGCAGGATGCCGTGCGCGAGGTCTACGTGGACTCGACGATCAGCGACTACATCGTGCGCATCGTCGGGGCCACACGGACCCATCCCGACGTCTACCTGGGCGCCTCACCGCGCGGGTCGATCGCGCTGTATCGATCCGGGCAGGCGCTCGCCGGTCTGCTCGGGCGCGACTACGTGATCCCCGACGACATCAAGGCCCTGGCCGAGCCGGCTCTGGCGCATCGGCTGATCATCAAGACCAGCTCGTCGATCCACGACATCGCGGCCGGGCAGGTCGTCCGCGAGATCCTCGATTCGACGTCGATCGACGGCATCCGCCCGACCGGCGGCGGGGGGCCGACGGAACTGCGGCCGACTGCGGCCCGGTCCTCGTCGGACGCCTAGCGGTCAGCTGACGACACGATCCATGTCGACGATCCGGTGATCCGCCGACTCCAGGCCCTCGTGCTCGCGACGGCTGTCGTCGTGGCGGCCTTCTCGACGGGCCTGCCGTTCCTGTTCTACCTGCTCTACCTCGGGATCCTCATCGTCGGTGGCTCGTACATCCTGGTCCGCCTGGGCCTGACCGATCTCGAGGCGGGGTACGCCGTCAGCCAGCTCCACGGCCATGTCGGCGACCGCATGCGCGTGACATACACCTTGCGCAACAACAGTCGCCTGCCGAAGCCGTGGCTGGAAGTCCACAATCCGACCACGCTGCCAGGCGGCCTGCCGGGCCGGGCGATCGACCTTGCCGGGGGCAACGAACGCTCCTGGCTCATCCGGGCGCCGCTCACGCGCCGAGGCCACTTCCGCATCGAACCGCTCCAGATCCGGACGGGCGACCCGTTCGGCTTCTTCGAGGCTCAGGCGACCGTCGGGCAGGGTGTCGGCGTGACCGTCTATCCCCGGCTGGAGCCCCTGCCGTCGTGGCGCCTGCCATCGGCAAGTCTCGAGGGGAGCCACGCATCGCCCGAGCGCACGCTGCAGACGACGCCGATGGCCACGATGGTCCGACCGTATGCACCGGGCGACAGCATGAACCGCATCCACTGGCGCTCGACCGCGCGCCACGGCGAGATCCAGGTCAAGGAATTCGACCTTGAGCAGACCGCCGACGCGTGGATCGTCCTCGACCTGCAACGAAGCATCCAGACCGGTCGCGGCGAGGAATCGACGGTCGAGGCCGCGATCCGCGCCGCCGCGTCCATCACGGATAAGGCACTCGGTGAGAACCGGGCCGTGGGCATGACCATCAACGCCGCGCGCACGATGCATCTGCCGCCTGACCGTGGCGGTCGCCAGCACCAGAAGGTGATGCAACTGCTGGCTGCCGTGGAAGCCGACTCGTCGTCGCCGCTGGTCGAGACGATCGTCGGTTCCATCGGTCGCCTCCGGCGTGGCATGACGGCAGTGGTCATCACCGCGTCGCAGGAGACGGACTGGGTCCGCCCGCTGGCCTCGCTCCGTTCTCGTGGGGTCGCGTGCGTCGTCGTGACCGTGGACCCTGCGGCCTTCGCGCGGGCCGGGGAGCCAACCCGCGTGGGCGCAGCCGCGACCGATCCGGCGAGCCACGAGGCGCAGCGTGCCCGGGCCATCCGCCATGCCCTGGCCGAGTACGAACTCCGTGCGTACACCATCGTGCCAGGCCGTCCGCTCGGGGAGCTCCTCGCATGACGGCTGCCAGCGGTCGCCTGCCCGCCTCGGGTCCGAGCCGCCGCCTGCCGTTCGCGCCGTCGGAGGGCTGGTTGACGGTCGGGCTGATGGCCCTGCTCGCGCTGTCGTTGGCCTGGTCGCTCGATGGCGCGCGGCTCATCCTCGGGCGGGATGCGGACACCGACTTCCTGCCGTGGATCACGCTCCTTGGTGTCGGCGCGGGCGTGCTCGGCGCGAAGCTCGGGTGGGGTCGCTGGAGGACCTACCTGATCGGAGCGACGGCGGCCGCGCTGATCACGCCGCTCATCGTCGGCACGGTCCTGGTCCCCGAGGGCGCGTCGATCGCGACGCTCTACCGGGCCACGGCGGAAGCGGTGGTCGGGGCATTCGATGACCTGATCATCCGCAACCAGCAGACGACGCCGGAGACCGGGCATCACCTGTGGATCCTGGGGCTCCTGATGTGGGGGACCGCGATGTACGCGGCGTACACGAGCTTCGGTCATCGACGGCCGTTGCAGGCGATCGTCGTCGTTGGGCTGCTGCTCATCGGCAACATCTGGCTGACCCTCTACGACCAGCTCGCATACCTCATCGTGTTCTCGCTCGCCGCGCTGTTCCTGCTCATCCGCTTCCACACGCTCGAGGAGCAGGCGGACTGGGTGCGTCGGAGGATCGGCGATCCGTCTGCGATCTCCGGCCTGTACCTGCGCGGCGGCACGATCTTCATCGTCGCCGCGGTGACCGGGGCACTGATCCTGACGACGCTCGCATCGTCGGCGCCGCTGGCCGGCATGTGGACGAACATGAATGGCCGACTCATCGAATGGTCGCGTGCCATCGAGCGATTCCTGCCGTCGTCGGGCAACACGCCCTCGCTCGGGCCGTCGTTCGGGACCAGCGCACCGATCCGCGGGTTCTGGACGAGCAACGACACGCCCGCGTTGACCGTGCTGATCTCCGCCGAGGAGCGGGACGTCCCGTACTGGGCCGCCGCCGTGTACGACACGTATGCCATGGATCGCTGGGACACGAGTCCGACGCGGACGTTCGATCGCGACGCCGCCGAGGATCTCCTCGCCGACACCGGCGACGCCGTGGATCCCGGCGCGCGGAGACCCTTGACCGTGACGATCACGCCGCAAGTCCCGACCTCCATCGTGTTCACCCCGTTTGCGCCGTCGGCCATCGACCTGCCCGTCGGCGTCCGGCTGGTGGGCCAGGATGGTTACCTGGCGTCCATCACTCGCGACACGAGCGTGGGGTCGTACACCGTCACGGCACACCTCGCGGTGATGAGCGATACGGTGGATGGCGGGATCACGGCCAACCGCTTGCGGGTCGCCGGGACGGACTACCCGGGCGAGATCGTGGAGCTGTACACAGCGCTCCCCGCGGATGCGCTCGGGCCGGCTGCCACGGACCTCCGCGCGGCGATCCTCGCGAGTGCCCGGAGCGACACGCCGTACGACATCGCCGATGCAGCCGTCGGGTATCTGCAGAATGGCGCCAACTTCCGCTATCAGGTCGACGTTCGCGACGAGTCGAGCGACGCCGGGTGCGGGACGCTCGGCGTGGTCGAATGCTTCGCCGTGATCAAGGTCGGCTACTGCGAGTACTACGCGTCGACGATGGCGGTGTTGCTGCGCTCGGTCGGCATCCCGACCCGGATGGTCGAGGGCTATCAGCGCGGTGAGGTCGATGCCGCCGCTGGCGTCCGTCGGGTCAAGCAGAGCGACGCGCACGCCTGGGTACAGGTCTATTTCCCGCGCTACGGCTGGGTCGACTTCGATCCGACCGGCGGCGGCGTGGCTGAGCTCGAGCCGATCCCGTCGGGGCGACCAGAGGCCAGCCTCGCGCCCGGCCCATCGACGTCGGTCCGGCCGCGCTCCGACCCGCCGTTCGGCGAGGAGACCGCCCGGCCGGATGGCGGTGGACTGACCGGGACGACCGGGCCCGGCGGGTCCATGGGGCCGCTCATCGCGGTCACCCTGCTCCTGGCACTCATCGTCAGTGTCCTCGCCGCGACCGCCTGGCGTCGCGGACCACGCGGGCCCGTCTCGGCGGATGGAGCGTATGGCAGCGTGACGGCCCTGGCGTCGCGGCTGGGGTTCGGTCCGCGGCCTGAGCAGACGGTGTACGAGTTCGTCGGTGGGCTCGCCGAGGCGATGCCGGCATCCAGGCCGGAACTCGAGACCGTGGGCCACGCCAAGGTGGAGGTCGCGTACGGCGGGCGCGTCCTCGGTGAGGATCGGTTGCGGGCCCTGCGTGAGGCGCAGCGTCGCCTGCGGATGCGGCTGCTCGCGCTCGGTGTCCGCCGGTTGCGACGGCGCGACCGCCGCTAGGCGACGCTCAGAGCGCCCCACTGCGGCTGCGTGCCTCGGCCTGGGCGACGGTCGCCTCGTCCAGCGTCACCGAGAGGTGTCCGGTCAGGTTGTGGGCGCGCATCACGGGACGCCCGGCGCGGATCTCGATGACGGTGATCGCGCACAGGTCCATCGTCCACATCCAGAACCGCTCCAGCGGCAGGTCGAACAGCGTCAGCAGGGTCACCTTGAACACGCCGTCGTGGCCGACCACGATCGACCATGGGTTCGCCGCCGCCGCGTCCGCTCCGTAGCCCGACACCTGGTCGCGATCCAGGGTGCCGGGCGTGCCGCCCTCGGCGAGCCCCGCGAGGACGCGGCCAAGGCCCTCGCGCACCCGTGCCTGGACCTCGGGGAGTGCCTCACCGCCCGGTGCGTAGGCGGTCACCGGCGTCCGCCGCCAGGCGGCGAGTTCTGCGCCGTATCTGGCCGTGATCTCATCGCGGTGCAGGCCTTCCCACTCGCCCTGAGCGATCTCGAGAAACCCCTGGTCGGGGCGCAGCGGGAACGGCGCCGGGGCGGCGTCCGCGATCGCCTCGGCCGTCTGTCGGGTGCGGGCCAGCGGGGAGTGGACCAGCTCCCTCGGCACGCCGGCCGGGACCGGCAGCGCCGGGGCCTCATGCGGTCGCGCCAGACGCGTGCCGAGCAAGGCGGCCTGGCTCCGGCCGGCGGCGGACAGGGGCGTCTCCGCCTGGCCCTGGAAGCGGCCCTCGACGATGAACTGGGACTCGCCATGCCGAGCGAGGACGAGCGTCGCGTCCAGACCCTCGGGGATCATCGCTCGCCACCCAGGCGGATCGTCCACAGCTCGATGACGGCGTCGAGCGCCCTGATCGCCTCGGCCACGGCCGCCGGGACGTCCTCGTCGAGGGCGAGGATCATCAGGGCATCCTCGCGCGGCCGGCTGCGGCCAAGGTGCATGGCGCTGATGTTGACGTCTGCCTCGCCGAGCATCGCCCCGATCCGCCCGACCATGCCCGGTCGGTCGTGGTGGCGACTGATGAGCATGACGTCGGATGGGGCGAGATCCAGCCGGTACTCGCCGATCCGGGTGATCCGCGGCTCGCCGCCGCCGACCGTGCCCGCGACCGCGACAGCACCCGACGGGCCGTCCGACGAGATCGTCAGCTGCGCGGCGAAGGCGCCAGCGTCGGGCGTCTTGCGTTCGACGACGGTGACCCCGCGGGCCTTCGCCAGGGCTCCCGCGTTGACGAGGTTGACCCGTTCTGTGGTGGTCGTCTCCAGCAGGCCACGCAGGACGGCCGCGGTGAGCGGCGAGGCGTCGTACTCCGCCAGGTCACCGGCGATCTCGAGGGTCAAGGTGCGCACGCCGCCGCGCGAGAACTGGGCGAAGAACCGGCCGAGTGTTTCGGCCAGGGGCAGGTACGGCGCGATGGCACGGGCCGTCTCGGGCGTGAGCAGCGGCGCGTTGACCGCATACCGGGCGCTCCGCCCATCCAGCACGTCGAGGACCTGAGCGGCGACCTCCTCGGATACGAGGACCTGCGCTTCGGCCGTGCTCGCGCCAAGGTGCGGCGTGAGCAGGGTATTGGGCGCCGCCAGGAGCGGCGAATCGGTCGGGGGCTCCGTCTCGAAGACATCGATGCCGGCGCCGGCGATGTGCCCGGATGTCAGGGCCTCCGCTAGAGCGGCCTCGTCGACGATGCCGCCGCGCGCCGCATTGAGGATGATCGCGCCAGGTCGGAGCCTGGCCAGCGCCTCGCGGCCCAGAAGCCCACGAGTCTGGCGCGTGAGCGGCACGTGCACCGTCACGACATCGGCCCGGTCGAGCAGGGTGTCGAAGTCGACCAGCTCGACGCCGTGGTTGGCAGCCTGCTCGGCAGTGACGAACGGATCGACCCCGAGCACGACCATCTCCATCGCCCGCGCACGCAGCGCGATCGCCTGGCCGATCTTGCCCAGGCCCACGATGCCCAGCGTCCGGCCACGCAGCTCGAGGCCGGTGAACTGCGAGCGCTTCCACTCGCCGCGGCGCATCGATGCATCTGCGGCGGCCGTGCGTCGGGCCACGCCGTACAGCAGCGCCAGGGTGTGCTCCGCGGCTGCGATGGTGTTGCCGGTCGGGGCGTTGACCACCGTGATGCCGGCACGCGTCGCCGCATCGAGGTCGACGTTGTCGACGCCGACACCGGCCCGACCGATCACGACCAGGCGGGTCCCGGCCGTGATCATCTCGGCATCGACCTGGACCTGGCTGCGGACGATCAAGGCGTCGTAGTCGGGCAGGATGGCGGCCAATTCGGCCGGTGTGCATCCGATGCGCTCATCGACCTCGTGATGGGCCGCCAGGAGCTCGATGCCCTCGCGGGCGACGGCCTCGGCGACGAGGATCCTCATGCGCGCGTTCCGGCGGCTGCGGACGGTGCCCCGCTGATGCCGAGCGACCCGAGCGCCGCCACTTGGGCCGCGGCGACCGCGGTACCGGGCGCGACGTCACGGCCCTGGGCCAGCGACACGAGCTCGAGGGTCGCGATGGCGCCCAGGATCTCCTCGACGGTCACGGATCCCAGGTGGCCCATCCGGAAGATCTTGCCGGTCAGTTTGCCCTGGCCGCCAGCGAGCACGACGCCCCGAGCCTTGACCTCGCCGTTGAACGCCTTCCAGTCGAGCGAATCCGGGACGTGAACCGATGTGACCGTGCGCGATGCGTGGGCCTGGTCGGCGAACAGCTCGAAGCCGAGGGCATCCATGCCGGCGCGCGTCGCAGCCGCGCAGGCCTCGTGCCGGGCGAAGATGCCGGCGGCGCCCTCCGCCGCCATCAGGCGCAGGCCCTCGTCCACCTGGTAGACCACCGCGATGGCCGGGGTGAACGGCGTCTGGCCGTTGGCATGGGCATCACGGTGCGCGCGGAGATCGAGGTAGAAGCGCGGCATCGTGGCCGTGTCCATCGCCGTCCAGGCTCGAGGCGAGGCAGCGATCATGGCCAAGCCTGGCGCGGACATCCAGGCCTTCTGGGAGCCGGTCACGACGACGTCGACGCCCCAGGCGTCCATCTCGAACGGCACGGCACCCAGGCCGGACACGCTGTCGACGAGGATGAGCGTCTCGGGCGATTCCTCCCGGATCGCGGCGGCCAGCTCGGCGATCGGGTTCATCACCCCGGTGGAGGTCTCGTTGTGGGTCAGCAACACGGCCCGCACATCCGACATCGTGCGCAGCCGCTCGCGGATCTCGTCAGCGGCGGCGGCGTAGCCCCACTCGGCCTCGATCTTCGTCACGTCCGCGCCGTAGATGCCGGCGATCTTGGCGAAGCGATCGCCGAACGAGCCGATGCTCACCCCGAGGACGCGGTCGCCGGGCGACAGGGTGTTGACGACAGCGGCCTCCAGGCCGCCGGTCCCGGCCGTCGAGATGATGGCGACGTCGTTGGTCGTGCCGAAGAACGGCTGCATCCCGCTGATCACCCGCGCCAGCATCGCCGCGAACTCCGGTCCGCGGTGATTGATCATCTGGCGGGCACCGGCCTCACGCACGGACGCGGGCAGGCTCGTGGGCCCGGGGATGCGCAGGTTCGGCTCGAAGCGATCCATCGGTCGGTAGCTCCTGTGCGGGGGACGGGGGAGCGCCGATGGTGCCATGGGGATGGGCTCGCCGCCACTACGTCCTATATGCTGACATACGATGGCGACCAAACGAACGACGATCCTGATCGAGGCGGACCTGCTCGATCGCCTCGACCGCCACGCCGATCGGGCGCGCACGACCAAGACCTCGGTCATCACCCGCGCACTTGAGGCATGGCTCGAGGCGAATGACGCGGCGCCGGCGCTCGGATTCGTCGGCATCGGTCAGAGCGACCATGGACGACTGTCACTCGACGGGCGGCGGATCGCCCGGCGCGAAGCCGGCCGCGGACCGGGGCGCTGAAGCGGTGGCGATCCTGCTCGATGGCAGTGCGGTGCTGGCGGCGGCAGACCGTGCCGACCTGAACCACGCAGCCGCCGTGGCCTGGTTCGCGCGGGCCGACGAGCCGCTGCTCCTCGGTGCCCTGACGCTGGCCGAACTCGACGACCTCCTCCAGCGCGAACTCGGTGTCGAGGTGTCGCTGGAGGTCGTGCGCTCCATC
>JBKJHI010000218.1:0-16454 GCA_046599085.1 Candidatus Limnocylindrales bacterium | reverse complement strand
GACGCGCACGGCGCCGTCAGGGATCGCGTCGGTGAACAAGCCCGTTTCCTGGTCGCTGGCGGCGCGAGCGGACGTGACGGTACCCGTCGCATCGATGACCGTGATCGGCACTACGCTTGCGCCGTCGCTGTCCGTTGGCTGGACGACGAAACGCCTGTCATCTGGCATCGGAGCGGGGGTGGGCGACGACTCGGGCGCCGGCGGGCCTTCGCCCGAGCTGGACCGCGCCACCACCGCACCAGTGGCATCGAGGTAATACCGCTCGCCGTACCAGCCGACTTCGTCGCTGGTCTGCCACTCGTAGACCGTGGCGAGCTGCCAGAACGGTTGGTTCCTGACCGGAGTCACGAACCATCGGCAGCGGGTGAGCACCGACCTGCCGAGGTCGCCGCCTGGGCCATACCCCACGTCCATGACTCGATCTTCGCCCGGCACCGGCGCGAGACAATCGAGGTAGGTCTTCCCGTCATTGTCGTCGGCCGAAACGAATCCCCGCCGGAACGACGCGGCCTCAGCGTCCAGCGCGGCCCGTCCGGCGCCCACGCCCAGGCTCAGATCCTCCGGTAGTGGTGTCGGTGGCGGCGTGAACCGGAAGCTCGCGACCATCGCCTCGGCGGCGGCTCGTGATGCGGCGGCGTCGGGGTCGCTGGCCATGAACTCCAGGCGCACGACAGTCGAGAGCGACGACGGCGTGGCGATCTGCCACGTCGCCCATTGATCAGCCCGGTAGTAGTCCTCCGGCGTGACGTCGAACTCATCGAGGATGGCCGGCATCCCGCCGGCGGCGAGGCGCGTGGTGGTGCCGTTCTCGATCTCGACTCGATCGAAGATGGTCCCGCCGCGATACCCGCTGGTCCCCACGAAGATCCGGACCTGGCCGGGCTCCAGCGGCTGCTCGTAGACGCAGTTGATGTCCACCCCGCCGACGCCATCGCATCGGTCCTCGATGGCCTGGCTGGTCAGGACGGCGATGATGGATCCACCGCTGCCGACGGTCCCTGACGTGGCCTCGGCGTGCCACTCGGCCGGGAAGTCGAGGGCGAACGAGCCGGCGTCGAGGGTCCGCAGGTCCGACGACGGGCCGTCGCGGAAGGTCACGCCGCTGCCGATCAGCCCGCCAGGACCGGCGAGCAGCACGATCCCACCGCCGAGCACGCCGATCACGAGCGCGATCCCGGCCACCAGCGGGAGGAGGCGACCCGCCCATGTACGACGGGCGACCGCCGGGCGGAGGCGTTCGAGCGTCACCGGCACGAGACCGGTCGGCACCACGACGCCGCCGGCGCGAGCCACGAAGGCTGCCGCGAGTCGCTCGTCGTCCCAACCCGGATCGGGGGCCAGCGGCTGATCCACCGGATCCTGCGGCGTGGTCATCGAGCACGCTCCTGGTCGATCGCGCGCTGGAGTGCGGCGCGCGCCGTGTGCAGCCGGGACTTGACGGTCCCGATCGGGATTTCGAGGATGCCGGCCAGGTCCGCGACGGACCGACCCTCGAGGTGGTGGAGCACGAGGATCTCGCGCTGTTCGATGGGCAGGGCGCGCAGAGCGACGCTGAGCGAACGCACATCCGCTGGCTCGGGGGCAGCCCGGTCGGGCGCGGCCGCCGCCACCTCGGCAGCCGGGATCTCGCGCACCCCGCGTCGTCGCCGCGAGCGATGCACCATGCGGGCCGCGTTGACGGCGATGCGCTGCATCCACGCCTCGAAGCGGTCCACGTCCTGCAGTCGGCCGATCTGTCGCCAGGCCGCCACGAACGTGTCCTGGGCGGCATCGCGCGCATCGGCCTCGTTGCCGAGGATGGCGAAGGACAGGCGGTAGACGGCATCCATCCGGGCGCGCACGATCTCCTCGAACGCGTCGAGGTCGCCGGTGCGGGCCCGGTCGACGATCGACCGGTCGAGCGCTGGTTGGATCGGCTCCCTCCTGGTGGCGCGTTCACTCATTCGATGCCGGCCGATGGGCCGAGGTTCAGTCTGGCTCAGCCGTCGATGGCCGACCCGAGCACGGTCCCGTCGGCGCCGACCACGACCCACCCGAGGCGCCACGGGACGGCGTCGCGCGCCAGCGGCGGTTCGCTGCCGCCCTCGCGCCGCATGACGCGGAGGTACCAGACGCCGGACGGCTCGTCGAGGCCGAGGTTCGCGGCTCCCGACCGCGCGGTCCCCAGCGCGACCGCGTCCACGTGGCCGAGGGTGTCGAGATCGACGAAGACGTGGCTGATGACGGCGGCTCCGCCCGGGAACGCGGAAGCAGCGCTGACGCGGATCCGTTCGATGGCGATCCAGCCCGCGGGCAGCTCCACGTAGCGCGTGGCTGCGCGAGCTTGCCAGGCACCGTCCAGCCAGGCGACGCGTTCGATGACGAAGGCGAGGTTCGGATGTCGGTCGTTCGATCGCGGATCGGCGACGCGCGGGTCCCCGAAGCGCCCGATGACGATCGTGGCGACGGCCGTGATGCCCGCGTTGTCCGCCACCCGCGGCCGCGCCACAGCCGGACCGCCCGAGAGCGCCGCGAGGTCGGTGGTCGGGAAGGCGGTGGCGTCCAGGTGCACCCCGACCGCGCCGTCCCGCGCGGTGCGCCAGACGACGCCGTCCTCCGACCGCGCGACCACGGGCTCCTGCGACGCCGCAAGGACGGCAACGGCACCGCACGGCGCGGCCGTCGAGATCGTGGGCGCATCGTCGATGGACAGGCAAGCACCGCGCCCGGGCAGGACCGTCAGATGTCCCGCGACCGCGACGACCTCGTCGCCAAGGGCGCCCGCCACCCGCCGCGCCAGCACGTCGGCCACGCTGCGGACCGGTAACCCAAGGGCTCGTGCCGGGAATGTCGCGTCGTCGACCGGTTCGGCCGGGGAGGGCGAGGCTGTCGTGACGCCGACCGCAGCCGGCGACGCGCTTGGCGTCGAACTGGGCAACGCGCCATCCGTGGCCCCGGAGGCCGGATCACGGCCGCCGGTCAGCCAGGCGGTGCCGGCGACGACCACGAGGACGACGAACGGCACGGACAGGGCGGCAGCTCGCCGCCGTCGGTCGCCACGCGATGGCGGCAGGGCAGGTGTCGGTTCGATGAGCATCAGCACCCCGGAGCACAGGCCGGTCCGGTGGAGCGTAGCGCGTCGCGCTCCGCTACCCTCGCCGCCATGGCGCCGTTCAAGCCCCTGAACCCCGACTACGAGCGACGGTCGTACTGGCAGGCGTCGATGCCGGCGCTCCCCGATCGTGCGGCACGCCCGTTGCCCGATGCCGCGGACGTCGTGGTCGTCGGTGGGGGCTACGCGGGCATCAATGCCGCCCGCGAGCTCGCGTCACGCGGCGTGGCGGTCACCCTGCTGGAGGCGCACACCCTGGGCTGGGGCGCCTCGACCCGCAACGGCGGCATCGTCCACTCGGGCTACAAATGGAGCGCGCCGCAGCTCATCAAGCGCTACGGCCGCGAGACCGGGACCGCGCTGTATGCCGAGACGCTCGAGTCGTATCAGCTGGTCAAGCGCCTCATCGCCGACCTCCAGATCGATTGCGACTTCCGCGAGGTCGGTCACCTTGAGCTCGCGTACGCGCCCTCGCATGTCCCGGAGCTGGAGCACGCGCGCGACGGGCTGGCGGCGGTCGGCGTGGCGTCCCACATCGTGCCGCGTGAACGGATCCGCGAGGAGATCGGCACCGACGCCTACTACGGTGCGCTCGTCGTCGAGGGGAGCGGCCTCCTCCATCCAGGCAGGTACTTCGCGGGCCTCGCCGCAGCGGCGGACGATGCCGGAGCGGACCTGCACGAAGGCGTGCGCGCGACCGCCATCCGGAAACAGCGCGATGGGCGGTTCGTGGTCGAGACGACACGTGGCGCGATCCAGGCGCGCGACGTGTTCGTCGCCACGAACGGGTACACGGATGGCGTCGTGCCGTCGCTGCGACGGCGGATCATGGGCATCGGCTCGTTCATCATCGCCAGCGAGCCGCTACCGGAGGCGCTGGCCCGGCAGCTGTCCCCGAGGGGTCGGTCGTTCTTCGATACGAAGAATTTCCTGTACTACTGGCATGTGTCCGCGGACGACCGGATGATCTTCGGCGGGCGCGCCTCGTTCCGGCCGACCTCCATCGACAAGACCGCCCGGATCCTGTGGGAGGGCCTGCTGGAGGTGCATCCGCAGCTCGCCGACTATCGGATCGAGTACGCGTGGGGTGGCAATGTCGGGTTCACCTTCGACCGGATGCCGCATGTCGGGCGGACGAAGGACGGGGTGACCTATGCGCTGGGATGCTGCGGCACGGGGGTCGCCCTGATGACCTACCTCGGGACACGGGTCGGGGAATGGCTGGCGGGCGGGGAGGCGTCGGCGCTCACGCGTCTGCGATTCCCGCTGGTGCCGGCGCCGTTCGAGGGACGGCCGTGGTTCCTGCCATTCGTCGGTGAGTGGTACCGCCTGCAGGACAGGCTCGCCGCGAGGTCACGCCGCACGCCATAGTTGCGCCAACGTCGTCGTCGATAGGGAGATGGGGCCATGAGCGACACCGCGGATCTGCTGGCGGGCGTGCCGCTGCTCTCCGGACTGGATCGGAAGCATCTGGAGAAGCTGTCCAAGGACTTCTCGGAGCGGACCTTTCCGGCCGGATCGGTCGTTGTGCGCGAAGGGGATGAGCACGGCATCGGGTTCTTCGTCGTGGCTGGTGGCGAAGGGGTGGTCAACGTTGGCGGCCGCGAGGTCGGCACGGTCTCGCGCGGCAGCTATTTCGGGGAAGTCGCCCTGATCAGCGACCGGAAGCGGACCGCGACGGTGACCGCGACCACGGACCTGCGCTGCCTGGTCATGACCCTGTGGGACTTCCGGTCCTTCGTGCAGGGCGATGCCGAGGTCGCGTGGAAGATGCTCGAGCACGTCGGCGGGATGCTCCATAACCGCGGCTGACACCGCTGGTCAGCGCGCGGCGAGGCCCCGCAGCGTGGCCAGAAGTCGATCCACGTCGGCCTCCGTGGCGAGGTAGTTCACGATCCCTGCTCGGAGCCACGTCGCGCCGCGCAGGCGCGTCGTCGTCAGCCAGCCGTCGCCCGATGCCTCGAGCGCGGCCTGGAGGGCGTCCTGGTGGGCATCGAGCGCCGCCGGGTCATCCGCCAGCGCCGCCGGCACGTGGCGGAAGCACACCACGGACAGCTCCGGCACCTCGGCGCAGCGCCGCGCGAGGTGGGCGGCGAGGTCGTCGTTCGCCTCGATCAACCGCCCGAAGCCGGTCGTCCCCAGGTGCTTCCAGGTCATCCACAGCTTCAGTGCCCGCCAGCGTCGGGTGCCCTCGAACGACAGCTTGTAGAAGTTGAGCTGATCGCCATGCTCGCCGTGTTCGTCGTGCGTGCCATCGGCGGCAGCCCCGCCGCCGTTCGAACCGGACTCACCGCCGCGGTAGTACTCCGGCGCGCGGCCGCCGAAGACGGCAGCCAGCGTGCGGCGGTCGCGGACCATGAGCCCACCGATGTCATAGGCCTGGAAGAACCACTTGTGCGGGTCCACCGTGACTGAATCGGCGCGGTCCAGGTCGGGGACCCGATCCCGATCGCGTTCGGACAGGCGGGCGCCGCCGCCGTACGCGGCATCCACGTGCAGCCAGAGGTCCTCGGCGACCGCGACATCGGCCAGCTCCCCGATGGCATCGACGCTCCCCGTGTTCGTGGAACCGGCCACGGCCGCGATCGCGAACGGTGTCAGGCCCGCGGCTCGGTCGCGACGCACCGCTTCGGCCACGGCGGCGCCTCGCAGGTGGAACGCGGCATCGGCGGGTAGCACGACCAGTGTGTCGCGCGGGAAGCCCAGCTCATCGAGCGCCCGCCCGATCGAGAAATGGGTCTGGTCGCTCGTATAGACGCGGACACCGTCGAGGGAGCCGCCACGCGGCGGGCCGTCCGTGCCGAGCAGCTTGCCCAGGTGGAGGTCGCGAGCGAGGGCCATGGCCATGAAGTTCGCCATGACGCCACCGCTCGTGAGCAGGCCGAAACTGGTGGTGGCGTCGTAGCCGATGAGGTCGCATAGCCAGCGGACGACCTCCTCCTCGACGAACGCCGCGACCGGACCGGCATGCCACACGTCCACGCCCTGATTCGTGACCTGGGCGAGGAGCTCGCCCATGATCGACATCGGGAGTGGTGGCGGCGTGAAGTAGCCGAACTGGCGCGAATGCTGGCTGTTCATCAGCCCGCCCGCGATGCGCGACTCGAACTCGGCGAGGACGTCGTCGGCGAGCATGGGAGCGATCGGGGCCTGTGCTGGGCCGCCGCCAGAGGGTGCGAAGTAGCCGCGCCGAACCTCCGCGTAGCCGGACGGATCGCCCATCGCGCGCTGGGCCGCGATGCCGTACACGTAATCGAGCGCGGCGCCCCAGGTCCGCTCACCAAGTCGGGTCATCGCCGCGCGCGACGTCGCCTCGTCGCCGTAGGCGATGAGCTCGGGCTCCGGGTGCCAGTCGATGCGCGGGCCGGCGCCGGCGGGGTCGATGCGGTCCTTGGTATCCGTCATGGGGCGATGGTAGCGGTCGCGAGTCGCCGCCCGCCGACGACCGTCTCCGCCCCAGCCAGCGGCCTCACGCCTCCTACGTCGCGTACCCTTCCGGCCATGACCGAGCACTCCACCGACATCGACCTCGTGAACCACGATCCGGCCGGGCGCGACCGGCTCATCGCCGCGCTTGCGCCGCTCGGGATCGACTACGAGCTGTTCGCCTGCGATCCGGCCCTGGCCGATACCGCCGCGTTCTGCGCCGCGTACGGATTCGCGCCAGAGGACTCGGCCAACACGATCGTGGTCATCGGCAAGGCCGATCCGCCTCGATACGCGGCGTGCGTCGTCCTCGCACCGAACCGGCTCGACGTGAATCGCGTCGTCCGCGATCGGCTGGGGACGCGCAAGGCGTCGTTCGCGCCGTCGGAGTCGACCCGTGAGATCACCGGCATGGAGATCGGCGGCGTGACCGTGTTCGGGTTGCCGGCCGACCTGCCGATCTGGGTCGATGCCCGGGTGATGACCCGCGATCGCGTCGTCGTCGGGGGCGGGTCGCGGTCGTGGAAGGTGCTGCTCGCGCCATCGGAGCTGGCCCGCGTGCCGGGCGTCGAGGTCGTCGACGGGCTCGCCACGGATCCACCCGCAGCGGTCTGAGCCGCCGTCCCGTATCGTTGCCGGCCGTGACCGACGATCCGACCCCTCCCCGCCGACCCCGCCCCAGTGGACCCGTCCAGTACAAGGGCGAGGACCTGGAGCCTGAACGCGGCCCCGGCCTCGGCTGCTTCCGGATCCAGCTCGTCGTGCTGGTCGTGTTCATCGTCCTGACGCCACTGACCGTCGCGTGGGATTGGCCGCCACTGGTCAGTGCGGGCCTCCTCTTCTCGGTGATCCTCCTGCTCCTCATCACCGGCCAGACGATCATCTTCCTCCTGCGCCTGGTGGCAGCGGATCGCCGCGGTCGCCGCCGGCCGCTGGGGAGTTCCTCGCCGACGGTCGGCGAGCTGGAGGACGCTGGGCAGGCGGTGGAGACGTCAGCCGAGAGCCAGCCAGGCGAAGTCCGCGAGCCCGAGGTCCGCGAGGCCGAGCTCCGCGAGCCCGACGAGGCCCCGTAGATCCCGCGGCGATGCTGCCGCGCTCATGGCCCCGTGCGACAATGGCTCAGCCATGCCCGTCCTTGCCACGTACTTCAGCGTCCGCCGCGGTCGTGACCCGTTCTTCAAGTTCTTCATGCGGACGCTGTTCCCGCGCCAGATGCGGGAATACGAGGAGCGGTTCGGGATCCGATTCGTCGGCTGGTACAACGTGGCGCATGGCTGGGACTTCGACAACGTGATCCTCCTGGACCTGCCGGATTACGCGACACTTGACAGGCTCGAGGCCGATGAGGCCACCCGCGCGCTCGGCCATCGGGCCGGCGAGTGGATCTTCGAGCGCCACCACTCGATGTTCCTCCGCGAGCGGATGGGCACCGACCTCGAATACCATCCCTGACCCGACGAGGACGATGACCATCCCATGAGCATGCGACGCGAGAACCTGCCACCGGGCGACGAGCCGAACCCGGATGAACCGAACGGACGGAGGCGAACCATGGATACGGGCCGCAACGACCTGCTCGGTGAGATCGCGGGCGACGCCGCCCTGGAGCGATCCGATTTCCTCGTGCAGTCCACCGACCAGCTGCGTCGATTCCTCGATCGACACAAGGAGCGGATCGCCACGTACGGCGGGCTTACCCTCATCGATGAGGAGCCGGACTACCTGTCGATCGCCCCGGACGGCTCGTTCCGCAGCCGGACGCGCTTCCTCGACGACGCGAGCGGCGACTGGGTCAGCGAGACGGAGGTCATCGAGACGGCTGCCGAGCTTGTCGAGCTCTACAACCCCGCCGACATCTACTCGGCCTTCGTGGAGGCCGCGCGCGATGCGGCCGGGATGGGCGACGAGCCCACGGCCGAGGACGACCTGCTCGAAGTCGCGGGCATCCCGCCGGAGGACCGTGCCCTCGGCGAGGACCCGTATGCCGCCGCGGCCGATTCGTGGGCAGCCGGGCAGCCGGGCGACGACGCGATCGATGACGACGAGACGGCAGCCCGCCGGTTGTACGACCTGTCGCTCGAGTTCCAGGAGCGCAGCCAGCGCAACGAGGCGCGCATCCTGAGCGAGTTCGAGTCTGCCGCGGCCGCAGCGACGAGCCTGCTCGGCGAACTCGTGATCGTCGACGACGACGACGAGCGCCTCGTGCTCACATCGGCTGGTGAGTTCCGCGCCGAGGTCATCCCCGAGGACGCCGATGGGGCGTGGCGGACGCTATCGGGCGCCGACGATCTGGTCGAGTTCTACGACCCGACGGACGTGTTCGGCGACCTCGCCGATGCCCTGGCTGAAGCGTTCCCGTCGGTCGCCCCGGAGCTCGCCGAGGCCGGCAGTGACGAAGCGGACGGTGACGCCTCGGACGACGGCGATGACGACGACGACGCCGAAGATGACGACGCCGCCGATGGCGACGCCGCCGAGACCGACGAAGGCGCCGATGCCGAGGGTCGACCGACCGCGTGACGATGCGCCTCACCGCGGCGGAGCTGGTCGAAAGCCGGGAGATCCTGCCGGGCCAGTGGCTGCAGTCGTACCACGCGCCGGACATCGCGCTTGGGTCGCGGGCCGGCCAGTTCGTGCACGTTCGGACCGGCGACGATTCGGGGATGGTCCTGCGGCGGCCGTTCTCGATCAACACGGCGGACCCGATCAGCGGGATCATCACGGTCCACTTCCGCGTGATCGGGCGAGGCACCGGGTGGTTCACGAGGCTGCGACCCGGCGACCCGGTGGATCTCCTGGGACCGCTCGGGCGTCCGTTCGAGGTTGACCCGCGCAGCCGCCACATGTTGCTCATCGCCGGCGGCCTTGGGATCGCCGGCGTGCGCATGCTCGCCGATGAGGCGATCCGCGATGGGCGACAGGTGGCGCTCCTGTTCGGTGCCGCCAGTTCGCGCGAGGTCTATCCGTCGAGCCTGCTGCCCGACGAGGTCGAGTACGTCGTCGCCACGGACGACGGGTCGCTGGGTCACCACGGCTACGTGACCGATCTCCTCGCCGGCTACGAGTCGTGGGCGGATCAGGCGTTCGCCTGTGGCCCCAGTCCGATGCTCGGCGCTCTGGCGAAGCTCGCGACGACCCGCAAGCAGCGGCTCGGTGTGGCGCAGTTGGGTCGCAAGCGCGGCGGCGGCAAGCAGGATGCCATCGGATCGCCAGCTGCCCGCCGGAAGGCGTTCCTGCAGGTCTCGATGGAGCAGAACATGGGCTGCGCGGTCGGCGCCTGCCTGGGATGCGTCGTGATGAGCGTCACCGGCACTCCGCAGCGCGTCTGCCGCGAAGGCCCCGTGTTCGCCGCTGAGGAGCTCGTCTGGGAAGGCGCCTGGTCGTGAAGGCCAAACGCAAGGCCATCGTCGGCGCGCCGCGACGGGGTGGCATCAAGCGCGATCCGGTACGGGCGGCGATGGCACCGGCATCCAAGCCGACGCGTGCACGCTCGGCGGACCGTGGCGCTGCCATCGAGCCGACGCCCGAGGCGCCCGCGGTGCGGCCGGAAGACGTTGACCTTCGTGTGGACCTGGGTCGCGGCCTCGTCCTGCCGAACCCGATCCTCGTCGCGTCGGGCACGTTCGGGTACGGCGTGGAGTACGGCGACGTCGTCGATGTCGATCGCCTTGGCGGGATCTGCTGCAAGGGGACCACGCTCAAGGCACGCATCGGCAACCCGACACCGCGCGTCACCGAGACGCCGGGCGGCATGCTGAACTCGATCGGTCTGCAGAACCCGGGCGTCGACGCCGTCGTCGATAAATACGGCAAGACGTGGGCCGGTTGGGCGGTGCCGGTCATCGTCAACGTCGCCGGTGAATCCGTGCAGGACTACGTGGAAGTCGCTCGCCGGCTGGAGGGCGCCCCGGGTGTCGCCGGCATCGAACTCAACATCTCGTGCCCCAACGTCGGAAAGGGCGGCCTCCAGTTCGCCATCGATGCCGGAGCGGCGGCGGAGGTCACGGCCGCGGTGCGCCGCGCCACGGACCTGCCTCTGCTCGTGAAGCTGTCACCCAACGTCGCGGACATCCGCCCGATCGCCAGGGCCATCGCCGATGCGGGCGCGGACGCGCTGACGGCCATCAACACGCTGAGTGGCATCGCCGTGGCGCCCGGTCGGGGCAGGCCCTTGCTCGGGAACATCTACGGCGGCCTGTCCGGACCTGCGGTGAAGCCCGTGGCGTTGCGTATCGTCTACGAGGCGAGCCAGGCCGTCTCGATCCCGGTCGTCGCGATCGGTGGTGTCACCGAACTCGCCGATGTCCTGGACTTCCTGGCCGTGGGCGCTGTCGCCGTCCAGGTGGGCACGGCCATCTTCGCCGACCCGACGCTCCCGGTCCGCCTCGTGGATGAACTGGCCGACGAGTGCGCGGCCCGCGGCCACACATCGTTCCGTGCCCTCGTCGGCACGGCGCTCCCGCGGAAGGCCGGTCAGCCGTCATCCAAGGGTGTCGAATACCGACCCTGAGCGTGTCGCCCGGGCGTCGCGGAGGTCACGCGGCTTGACCCGCTAGCATTCGCATCGTGACGACCATCAAGCCCGTCCAGGATCTCGCCATGCGGGCAGCCCTCCTCGCCCGGACGGAGGCGCTGTTCCGTGCCGCCGGCGCCTTCCGCGAGGGCCATTTCCTGCTCAAGAGCGGTCGCCACGGCGATGCCTACGTCGAGAAGTTCGCGGTCCTGTCCGATCCGGCGGTGACCAGCGAGCTGTGCGGCTATTGGGCCGCGCGGTTCCGAGGCGTGAACGGCGAACGGCCGCTCGTGGATCTCGTGGTCGGACCGACCACGGGTGGCGTCATCCTGGCCTTCGAGACCGCCCGACAGCTCGGACTTCGCAGCATCTTCGCCGAGGAGGTCCGCGACGCGGCGGGTGCCACACATCGCGAGTTCCGCCGGGGCTTCACGATCGAGCCCGGGCAACGCGTCCTCCTCGTTGACGACATCCTGACGACGGGCGGATCGCTGCTGGCGATGATCCCTGCGGTGGAGGCACTCGGTGGTGAGATCATCGAGTGCGCCGTGCTCGTTGACCGGAGTGGGGGACGGGCGACGCTGACCTCGCCGACGACCGGTCGCGGGTACCCGGTCCGGGCCCTGTGGCAGCTGGACCTGCCGACATTCGAGCCGGGCGTCGACACCTGTCCGCCATGTGCCGACGGTGCGCCCCTGTACGCGCCGGGCAGTACGGGAGCGCTCGCGCCGGTCGGCGCCTGATCGTCTGGTGGATGCCGCGACCCGCCGGATCTTCGTCATCGCACTCGTCGTGATCGTGGCCTTCACCGGCGGGGCCGCGCTCTTGCTCGGCGGCGGCGGCGGCGGGGGCGTTCCGGCTCCGCTGACCTCCGCTCCCACGAGCGGATCCTCGAACGGCGGCGTGACCCCGACGTCGCCGGTCACCGGTGTCATCGTGGCCGTGGACTCGCGTGGACTGGACGATGTCCGCGCCTTCACGCTGCGCACGGACGACGGTGTCATCCTGGCCTTCGACCTGCGCGAGATGCGCGACACGGCGACGTTCCCGCTTGGGCACCTCGCCGAACATCAGGCCACGGCCGAGCCGGTCCGCGTGTCGTTCCGAGTGGAGGGCGGGATCCTTCTGGCGACGGCAGTCGACGACGTCTGAGCCGAGCCGGCCCTTCAGCCGCCGGTCAGTGGCCCTCCGGTCAGTGGTCGGTCAGCCGCCGGTCACCTCGGCGACAGCCGCTTCCAGCTCCGCCTCGCTGACGATCCCCTCGAATGACGCGCGGATGATGCCGTCGCCGTCGACGACGAAGATCCACGGCTCCGACAGCAGCTTCCACTCGAGCGTCGCGGCCGCCGGGGTCAGGCCGCCGGAGTCGTTCAGCACCGGCTGAAGCTGACCCTCCACATCCTGCAGTTCGTACGGCTCCACGTTGATGACCGTCAGATCCGGATGCGCAGCGGCGATCGGCTTGACCCGGTCGAGCGTCGGCCCGCATTGCGCGCTGGCGCAGAACTTCGGCGTCGCGAAGATGACCATGAACGGCTCACCGGCGGTGACGGCCTCCGCGATCGAGGTCTCGTAGAACCGCTCGACCGGTTCGTCGTCCGTGGACAGCAGTGCGACGTCGCCGCCGACATCGGCCAGGGTGGGCGTATCAGACGGCGGAGCAGCGTCACCGACGGCGAGGACGAGCGGTTCCGGCTGTACCTCGAACTGCAGGCGGATGGTCTCTTCAGGGCTCCCTGCTGCGGCGGTCGTGAATTCGACGCCCCACTGGCCGGCACTCGTGAACTCGGCAGGCACGACGTAGATCCCGACCGATCCCTCGATCGCCCAGATGAACGTGCCGTCCGCCGTGGAGACCGGCTGCTGCGGGTCGGCGCCAAGGTCGTAGAACGCCACCGAGGCCGTCCGATCCGGTGCGGCGATCGGCGTGTTCGACGTATCGAGGAACGAGAACATCACCCGATTCTCGCCGCAGGCCAGCGACCCGCTCGATGACACCAGGACGGGGAAGATGGTCGGGTCCTGCGACGACGGCGACCAGTCGGAGATCGCGGATGGGTCGGGCGCGGCGCGCTGGATGCACCCGGCGGCATCCGAGGGACTGGCCTGGGAAGATCCTCCCGGACCGCCGCATGCGGTGATCAGCAGGGCTGCCGCGGCGAGGGCAGTGACGCCGAGGTGGAGCGTTCGCATGGACATGACCGACACGATAGCCGAGGTGACCCGGAACCGCCGTCCGCGGTAGGATGCGGACGCTCGACGCCCCACGCCGCGCGGCCCCCAGGAGATCCCTTGACCCGCTTCCAGAAGCTCGCTGCGCTGACCCTCGGCACCGCCCTCCTGCTGGTCACCGTCGGGGTCATCGTGCGCGCCACCGACGCCGGCCTGGGTTGCCCCGACTGGCCGCTCTGCCACGGACAGCTGCTGCCGCCGGTGGACGACCCGAAGGCCTGGATCGAGTGGTTCCACCGGACCATCGCGGCGGTCATCGGCTTCCAGATCCTGGGGCTCGCCGTCCTGGCGATCCGCGATCATCGCGACCGGGCAAGCCTGCTCTGGCCGACGATCGGTGCCGTCGCCCTGGTCGGCTTTCAGGCGTGGCTCGGGCGCGAGACCGTTCGCCTCGGCAACAGCGGGGAGTCGGTCACGGCGCACCTGGCGGCGGCGATGCTCCTGGTCGGCGTCCTCGTCTTCGTGACGGTCCGTGCCGGGTACCCGGCCCACATGGCGGCCCGTGGCGCAAGCCAGCGGTTCACGCTGCTGGCGGCGTTCGCGGCCGCCGCCACGTTCGCGCTGCTGCTCTTCGGCTCGAATGTCACCGCGACCGATTCTGCGCTGGTCTTCCCGGACTGGCCGCTGATGGGTGGCTCGCTCATCCCGCCGCTGGCCGACGCGACTTCCGCTCACATCCTCCATCGATGGGTCGCGGCCGTGGTCAGTCTCATCGTGCTCGTCGTCGCCGTCGTGGCGTGGCGCGATCGGCGAACGTCCCCGACGCTCGCCCGCGTGGCACTCCTGGCGGCCGGCCTGTTCGCCGTCCAGATGGTGATCGGCGGCCTCCAGGTGCTGACGCGGCTGTCGGAGTGGTCGCAGACGCTCCATCTGGCCCTCGGCGCCGGGATCTGGGCCCTGCTCGTCGGCCTGGCGACTGCCAGCCACATGGCAGCCCGCAGCACCGGCGCGAGGACGGATGACGGCGTCGGCGCGACGACGAGCGGCCCACGCACGCGGACCGGCTCGATCCGCGCCTATATCGCCCTGACCAAGCCGCGGATCATCGAGCTGCTACTCGTCACCACGGTTCCTGCCATGGTCCTCGCCACCCGGTTCGTGCCCGGCACTGACTGGGGCGAATGGGGTGGCCTCGTCGTCTGGACGATGCTTGGCGGCACGCTGGCCGCGGGCAGCGCGAACGCCATCAACTGCTACCTCGATCGCGATATCGACCTGCTGATGGCCCGCACCCGCCGCCGCCCGTTGCCGGCGCACGAGGTGGAGCCAGAGCGGGCCGTCGTGTTCGGGATCGTCCTCGGCGTGATCTCGTTCGCCGTCATGGTGGCATTCGTCAACCTGCTCGCCGCGTTCCTGACGCTGCTGGCCATCGCCTTCTACGTCGTGGTGTACACGATGCTGCTGAAGCGGACGACGACCCAGAACATCGTCATCGGTGGTGCGGCTGGCGCTTTGCCGCCGGTCATCGGCTGGGCCGCCGTGACCGGTGACGTCGGGGTGCCGGCGCTCATCCTGTTCGCCCTGGTCTTCTACTGGACGCCGCCGCACTTCTGGGCGCTGTCCCTGCGCATCCGCAAGGATTACGCCGCAGCCGGCGTGCCGATGCTGCCGGTGGTCAAGGGCATCCCGGAGACGACGCGCCAGATCGGCCTGTACACCGTGCTCATGGTGGCCATCAGCCTGCTGCTCTGGCCGGTCGCGCAGATGGGCCTGATCTATCTGGGGGCCGCCGTGGGCCTTGGTGCGGTCTTCATCTTCCAGGCCTATCGACTGTGGCAACGCGGCGCTTCGGAGGAGGCATCGACCCAGGGCGCGATCACCCTCTACCGCTACTCGATCAGCTACCTGTCCCTGCTCTTCCTGTCGATCGCGGTGGACGCGCTCGTCTTCGTCTGAGGCGCCAGGCGCGGCTACTCGCCGACGACCCCCTCGGCCTCCAGTCGCGCGCGCCGATGCCGGCCCATCCGACCCTCCCGATCAAAGATGCCCAGCGCCACCTGGACGAGCGGCCCGATCCCGAGCGCGAACACCACGGTCCCAAGGCCGACGGTCCCGCCCAGGGCCCAGCCGATGGCCAGGACGATGAGCTCGATGGCCGTGCGCGATCGCCGGATGGACCAGCCGAACCGGTGATGGACGCCGGTCATCAGGCCGTCGCGCGGGCCCGGCCCGAGGTCCGTGGAGAGGTACAGGCCACTCCCGATGGCGATGCCGACCACGCCGAGCAGGAGCATGGCCACGCGGACGGCGACAGCATCGGGGGTGGCCTCCGTGGACGGGGTCGGCACGAGGGCGATCCCGGCGTTCGTGGCCGACCCGATGAGCACGACGTTGAACAGCGTCCCGATCCCAGGGCGCTCCCCGAGCGGCCACCACAACGCGAGGAGCGGGATGCCGAGCAGGACACTGACCGTGCCGATCGCGATGCCCGTCTGGAACGCGACACCCTGGTTGAGGGCCTCCCACGGACCCAGGCCCAGGCCGGCCTCGACCATCAGCGCGATCCCGAGGCCGAAGGTCACGAGCCCGGTGATGAGACGCGGCAGCCGCGGAGCGATCTCGCGGAACGTCCGGCGCTGCAACACGGGCGAAGCGTATCGGATGGGCGCGACATGCACGGCGGTACCGCGCTGGTGTCACCATGCGTCGATGCAGATCCAATTCCTGGGTGGCGCCACCACCGTCACCGGCTCCCAGTACCTGCTCACGACCGAGACCGCTCGGGTCCTGATCGACTGCGGGATGTTCCAGGGCAGCCCGAATGAGGCTGTCCGGAACCGGATCCCGTTCGCGTTCGACCCGGGCGAGCTCGATGCCGTCGTCCTGACCCACGCGCACCTGGACCACTGCGGCCTGCTCCCGATGCTCGTGCGGGCCGGCTATCGCGGTCCGATTCATGCAACGGCGGGGACTGTCGAGCTGGCCTCGCTCGTCCTGCTCGATTCCGGTCACCTCCACGAGGAGTTCGCCAAGCGCGAGGCCCGCTGGGAGAAGCGCCATCCCGACAAGGTCGTGGCCGACGACCGGAAGGAGGCCGACGTCTATCAGGCCGCGCTCGACCTGGCAGCCTCCGCGGATGCGAGCGGCGAGCATGTCCCGACCACGATCGAGCCGACGGCGGGTCGTGAAGGTGCGGCCGACGGCCCGTGGCCGCTCGACCCGGAGGCGGCGCTGCGGAACCAGCCCGCTGCG
>JBKJHI010000203.1:0-16026 GCA_046599085.1 Candidatus Limnocylindrales bacterium | reverse complement strand
GACTGGAAGTACGAGTCGGAGCCCGAGCCGTACATGCACGACCGGCGGATCTATCACGCGCGCGGCAAGGTCCTGGGCGGTAGCAGCAGCATCAACGGCCAGATCTTCCAGCGCGGGAACCCGCTCGATTACGAGCGCTGGGCCGCCGACCCGGGGATGGCGAGCTGGGATTTCGCGAGCTGCCTGCCGTACTTCAAGCGGATGGAGACGTGCCTCGCCGCGGAGCCAGAAGACCCGTGGCGCGGGCACCGTGGCCCCCTGGTGCTGGAGCGCGGCCCAGCCACGAACCCGCTCTTCGGCGCCTTCTTCGATGCCGCGGTGGAGGCGGGCTATCCGCGCACGGACGACGTCAATGGCTACCGCCAGGAGGGTTTCGCGGCATTCGATCGGAACATCCACCGCGGTCGTCGCCTGTCGGCGGCGCGCGCCTACCTGCACCCGATCAGGCGCTCACGCAGGAACCTGCGCGTGCGGACGTCCACCCTCGTCACGCGGATCCATGTCGAGGGCACGCGCGCCATCGGCGTCGAGATCGAGCGGCACGGCGGTGGCACCGAGACGATCCGTGCCGGTGAAGTGATCCTCGCCGGGGGGGCGATCAATTCCCCGCAGCTCTTGCTGCTCTCGGGGATCGGTCCGGCGGCGGACCTGGCGGCGCTCGGCATCCCGGTCGTGGCTGATCGGCCCGGCGTGGGGCAACACCTACAGGACCACCTGGAGGTCTACATCCAGTACCGCAGTCTGCAGCCCGTGTCCATGCAACCGACGGCCACCCAGCTCTGGCGTCGCCCGTTCATCGGCGCCCAGTGGTTGTTCCTGCGCAGCGGCCCGGGTGCCACCAACCACTTCGAGGGCGGCGGGTTCGCGCGCTCCAACGACGACGTGGCCTACCCCAACCTCATGTTCCACTTCCTCCCGTTGTCGATCCGCTACGACGGGTCCGCCGGTACCCCGGGCCACGGCTACCAGGTGCACGTGGGGCCGATGTACTCCGATGCTCGCGGCACGATCACGCTGAAGAGCACGGATCCGCACGAGCATCCCGCCCTGCGCTTCAACTACCTATCGACCGACCAGGACCGGCGCGAGTGGGTGGAGGCGGTCCGCGTCGCCCGGCGCATCCTGGCCCAGTCCGCGATGGATCCGTTCAACGGCGGCGAGACGTCGCCGGGGGGCACGGTGGAGACGGACGAGGAGATCCTCGACTGGGTCCGGCGGGACGCGGAGACGGCGCTCCATCCGTCGTGCACTGCCCGGATGGGCGCGGACAACCTCTCGGTCGTCGACCCGTTGACGATGCAGGTCCACGGCATGGACGGCCTTCGGATTGTGGATGCCTCAGTCATGCCATACGTCACGAACGGCAACATCTACGCGCCGGTGATGATGCTGGCCGAGAAGGCCGCCGATCTCATCCGCGGAGACGCGCCGCTCCCGCCCGAGCCGATCCCGTTCTATCGCCACGGGGTCTCCGCACCTCCCGTCTGAGGCTCTGGTGACATCGGCGTCACCTGCGACGGGGCTGATGTGGTGGCCACATGACCAGCGAAGCGGAACGTCGTGTTTCGCCGGCCACCCAGGTCCGCTCGGTTCCGCGGCCGGTGATCGCACTCGCCCCCGTCCGTGGTTTCGTCGCACGCGCGTCATGCGACCACCGTACCGTTAGGGCCGGATCGGCGATCGGATGATCCTTGAGGGTCCCCAGCACGTACCCGCATTTCTCCCGGTGACCGGGTGTGATCTCGTTTCGGAGGGTGGACCAGACGGTGGATGCATCGCGTAGGTTGGATTCGGGCCTCGGTGCGTGCTCGGGCCTGTTGGCTAGCCTGGCGGTTGCCGTCGTTCTCGCCGGCCAGGGCCGGCTCGATTGGACGCAGCCGCTGCGGGTAGACGTGGCGGTCGTCGGATGGCTGGCCTTCCTCGTCCTGAACGCCTTCGGCGGCGTCCTGTACGGCACGCTGTATCGCTTCACGCCGGGCCGCCTCGCCGCCGCGTTCGGGGGCGGTCTCCTGTTCGGTCTGCTGTGGTGGGCGGGCGTGTGGATGACCGCCATCCCGCTGATCACCGCGACGGGCCCGGGATGGTCGGTCGCCGAGGCATCCACGACCTTCCCGATGCTGATCGCCACCGTCCTCACCTGGGGCCTCGCGGCCCTGCTGTTCCAGGCCGCTGGCAGTCGCGTGATCGGCGACCGGGCGACGACCCGGCTCGTCGCCGCGACAAGCGTTCCGATCGGCCATCGTGTCGTCATCGTGGGTGGCGGCTTCGGCGGTGTTGCGACCGCCCAGCGGCTGGAGCAACTGCTCAGCCACCGACCAGAGGTTGCGGTCACGCTGGTCAGCGAGAGCAACTTCCTGCTGTTCACGCCTATGCTCGCCGGCGTCGCGTCTGGCTCGCTCGTGCCCAGACATGTTGCCGCGCCGCTTCGGGCGACCTGCCCGCGGACGACGATCCGGCGAGCCACCGTCGAGTCGGTCGACCCCGAAGCCCGAACGGTTCAGATCCGCTCGTCCGACGAGGGCGCGACAGAACGTATCCCCTATGACCAGCTCGTCCTTGCCGTCGGCGCCGTCCCTGCCTTTCGCGGGCTGCCCGACGTTGCGGCGCGGGCGTTCACCCTCAAGACGCTGGCCGACGCGACGGATCTTCGCGACCATGTGATCGAGCTCCTGGATCGCGCCGAGAACGAGCAAGCGCCCGACGTCCGACGCCGCCTGCTCACGTTCGCGGTGGCTGGCGGCGGTTTTGCCGGCGTGGAACTGGTCGCGGAATTGCACGACCTTGTCCGCGATGTGCTCGTCTACCATCCTCGACTCGGGCGCCACGAGCTCCGGTTCGTTCTCATCCATTCCAGGGACCGGATCCTGCCCGAACTGAGCGACCGTCTTGGCGCGTATGCCCTCGAGCTCCTGCGCCGCCGGGGTATCGAGTTCGTGCTTGGCGTGCGCGTGACCGGCGCAAGCCTCGACGGCGTTTCGCTCAGCAACGACACATCCATCTCGACCGAAACATTCGTGTGGACAGCCGGGAACGAGCCTGCGCCACTTGTCGGTTCGATCATCACAGCAGGCGGAAGCCACGTCCTCGCGACGGATCAGCACCTGAGGGTCGAGGGCTTGAACGACATCTGGGCTGTCGGCGACTGCGCCCGCATCCCGGATCCAGACCGCGAAGCGCAGCCATGCCCGCCCACGGCGCAGCATGCCCTCCGGCAGGGCCGCCAGGCGGCCGACAACCTCGTGGCGGCGATGGACGGCCGCCCGCAGCGGCCATTCCGGTTCCGCTCGTTGGGGATGCTCGTCGTCCTGGGGCACAACACAGCGGCGGCGGAGATCCGCGGGATGCGCTTTTCGGGCTTGTTCGCCTGGCTCCTGTGGCGCGGCATCTACCTTGCGAAGCTCCCAGGCTTCGAGAAGAAGGTCCGCGTCCTCATCGACTGGCTCCTCGATCTGGTCTTTCCCCGCGACATCGTGATCGCCGGGGCGGTCCATTCGCGGATCGCCGCCGCGAAGGCGGTCCTGGAGGAAGCGCATGACCCCGTGGTCTGAGGTCCGCCGCCAGATCAGGCAGATCCTCGTGCCCGGCGCCCTCGCCGGCGTGATCGGCGGCATCGCATTCGGCGCCGCGATGGTCCAGCTCGGCGTACTGCCGACAGTTGCCTCGCTGGTGAGGACCGATTCGCCGGTGATCGGATTCATCGTCCACATCGGGATTTCCGCGATCGTGGGGGCCGGCCTCGCCACCCTCCTGCGCGGACGATGGACGGCGGGCGACGTCGTGGTGTGGGGCGTAGCCTACGGAGCATTCTTCTGGTTCCTCGGGCCCATCACGATGCAGCCCCTGATCCTCGGACGGCTGCCGACGTGGGATGTGGCGGCTGCCCAGGCGTCGTACCCGAGCCTGCTCGGACACGTGATCTGGGGCGCAACGGCGGGCGTCGCCCTGGTCGCGATCAGGGCCCGCTCGGAGTCGCCGGACGCGAGGACGGCGGCGGGTCCCGAGCCGCCGACCCCGCGACTCACGGGCCTTGTCCTCCGCGGCCTCGTCGCTGGGTTCCTCGGGTTCAGCGCCATCGGGATGCTGCCTGCTGGCACCGAGCGAATGCTGTCGCCATGGGGCGCCGGCGGCGCCGCCGGCCTGGGACCGTTCGCCGTGGCGCTCCTGGGGGCGACCGTGTACGCCGTCCTGCATCCCAGGTCGACCTCCACGGCCGGCGCAGCCGCTGTTCGCGGGGCAGGTTTCGGGTTCATCCTCTGGGTCGTCGGTGGCCTGACGATCCTGCCCATCTTGCGCGGGGAAGGCCTGACATGGTCGATCATGGACGCGCGGGCCATGTTTCCTGCTCTGCCTGGCACGATCCTCTTCGGAGCGGCGACGTCACTTTCATACCATTGGTTGGGACGATTGGCGCGGCTCTTCTTTTCGGACGACGTCGGGCACCGGTCGCCCGACGCAGGCTCGTGGGGTCCACGCGTGGTCGGCCGTGGCGCCGCGGCGGGCCTCGTGGGTGGATTGCTGTTCACGCTGGTCATGATCCAGATCGGGTTTCTGCCGAAGGTCGCTAACCTCGTTGGATCGGATTCGGAGTTGATCGGATTGGTCGTGCACCTCGTCATAGCCGGGATCGTGGGTGGCTCCTATGGAGTCTTGTTCCGTCGCCAGGCGTTCGATGAGGCGGGGGCCATCGGCTGGGGCGTCTCCTATGGTTTCCTATGGTGGTTTCTCGGGCCGCTCACGCTCGCCCCCGTCATCCTGGGTACCACCCCGGCCTGGACCGTCGAGGCTGCCGCCGCGGCGTTCCCCAGTCTCATCGGCCACCTCGCGTTCGGCGCCGGACTCGGGGTCGCTTTCCACGCGATGGAAGCGCGCTACAGCCCGTGGTGGATCACACGCAGCGAGACGGAGGCCGCGCGGATGGCCGGACACCACAGCGAAGCGACCTCCGCGGGACCCGCGCTGTGGGCGCTCCTCGTCCTTGTCGCGGTGCTGCTTCCCGTCGTTCTCGAGTCCTGACTCAGGTCGCCTGCCGGAGCGGCTTGCCGAACCACCGGCATCACGAAGGCGGAAAGCGGTCGACTGACGTCAGCTCACAGTCGAGCCGATCGACCCCGACCCGCGGCGAGGCTGCGTGAGCACGGTCGGCGGGCATCGCTCTGTCTAGGGGTCCTGCGACAGGATCACGACCCCATACGGCCCGACCGTCACGAGGCCGCTCTGTGCACATCCGTCCGCCGGCTCGCCGTCGGCATCCAGGTCGAACACCTCCAGCCCGCCGAAGTCGTTCCCGTACGCCTGCGAGTCCGCGTTGAGGCGGACCCGCCACCGACCGGGCGACGGGAATCCGAGGCGGACATCACGGACCGGCTCGTGGGTGAGGTTGGCGATCACCACGACGTCGTCGGTCGGTCCACCCTCGTGCCAGCGATGGAACGCCAGGATCTTGTGGTCGTCGTCGGCTCGCAGCACGGCGAACCCGTCGCCGCGCAGGCCACGCGTCAGGCCGCCGCCGCCGCGCCGCAGCGAGATCAGATCGTGGTGCAGCTGCAGGATGCCGGCGAACGTCCCGGCCTTGTCCCAGTCGAGGGCGACCGTGTCGTCGAACCAGCGATCCTCCAGCAGCTCCTGGCCCTGGAAGATCATCGGGATGCCGGGTGCGGTCAGGACGAGCGCGGACCCAAGCGTCGCTCGCTTCCGGGCGAACCAGCTCGAGGCGTCGCCCGGGCTGATCGCCTCCGGGACGCGGACGCGGCCGTTCGTCACCTCATCGTGCGATTCGATGTAGATGACGCGTGAGCTGGCCGGGCCGCGCCCGCCACCGTCGATGGCGGTGACCAGCTCGGCGATCGATCGATCCTCGTCGTCATTCGCCGTCAGGGCGGTCCGCACGCGGCGCACGAATCCGGCATCCCATTGCGCGCCGAAGCCGGCGCCGCCCTCAGACGTGGGCACGATCAGCGCCGGGTCATCCTGCAGATCCTCAGCGATCGTCAGCTTCCACGGCTGGCGGGCGCGGATCTCGTCGTTCAGCCAGGCGAGGAACGACCAGCCGTCGGCGATCGCCGACCCGCCGCTATCGGGGTCGCCATCGATCGTCCGGATGTAGAGCGTGGAGTCGAAACGGAGGCCGTCGCAGCGGAACTCCTCGAGCCACGTGAGGGCGCTATCGCGCAGGAACGTGCGGACCTCGCCGCGCCCGAAGTCGGGGCGGGTGGTCCCCCACGGCGTCAGCGCCCGCTCGTCCTGGTAGAAGTAGATGCCGCCGCCGTCGCCCTCGGACCAGCCGTCGAACCGCCACAGGTCGAGGTCCGATGGGCCGAGGTGGTTGTAGACGACGTCGACGATGACCGCGATCCCGTGCTCGTGCGCCGCGCGGATGAAGCGTTTGAAGGCGTCCGGGCCGCCATAGCCCGACTCGATGGCGAACAGGTGGGCGGGGTTGTAGCCCCATGAGATGGGGCCGGCGAACTCGAATGGCGGCATGACCTGGACGGCGCTGATCCCAAGATCGCGCAGGTAGGGGAGGCGGCGTGCGGCATGATCGAAGTCGCCGCCCCGGTCCGGGCCGGCCGCGAACGTGCCGACGTGCAGTTCGTAGATGACCAGGTCATCCCAGCCCGGCATCGTCAGCGCGTCGTCGCCCCAATCGAAGGCCGTCGGGTCGTAGACGACGGCGTTGCCGACGGAGTTCGTGACCTGCCGGGCGTACGGATCGAGGCGCGACACGACGTGGCCGCCCGCGGTCTGGATCGAGAATCGGTATTCCGTGCCCGCCCCGACGCCGGGCACGTCGGCCGACCAGGTGTCCGCCTCCCCGTCACGGTCGCGTGTCAGCGGCGTCGCCGTCTGCGCCCAGCCATCGAACGGACCGCTGACGAAGACCGCTTCGGCGTGCGGTGCCCAGACCCTGAACGTGGTCCCGCCGTCGAACGGGAGAGCACCCATGCCGGGTCGGCGTGACGGGGCGGATGCGGTCATCCTTCCTAGCGTACGGCGCGCAGACGTCGTCGTCGCGGAGCGGAGGATCGGATGCGGATCGGGGTCGTGCTGCCCATCTCCCAGGACGACGGCATGACCGCGCCACCGACCTATCCGGAGATCCGTGCCGTGGCCGTCGCGGCCGAGGCGGCCGGTTTCGATTCGCTGTGGGTCTACGACCATCTCCTGTTCCGGTTCGATGGCGAGACGACCGGCTGCCATGAGGCGTGGACCGTCCTGTCGGCCATCGCCGAGGCGACCTCGCGCGTCCAGCTCGGCAGCATCGTCATGTGCACATCGTTCCGGAACCCGGCCCTCCTGGCCAAGATGGCCGCCACGCTCGACGACGTCAGCGGCGGCCGGCTCATCCTCGGCGTCGGTTGCGGCTGGCACGATCCGGAGTACGAGGCCTTCGGCTACCCGACCGATCACAAGGTGGGGCGGTTCGAGGAAGCGCTGACGGTCATCCATGACCTCATCCGCCATGGCCGGGCTGACCACTCCGGCCGCTGGACGACGGTCGCTGAAGCCGTCCTCGCGCCGCCCGCTCGCCCCGACATCCCCATCCTCATCGCCGCCAAGCGCCCGCGCATGCTCGACCTGACCGCCCGCTACGCGGATGCCTGGAACCTGGCCTGGTTCGGCCAGCCGAACGAACGGCTGGCCACGGTCCGCGCAGGTCTCATGGCGGCGTGTGCCGCGATCGGGCGCGACCCGGCGACGCTCGACATCACGGTCGGGATCAACGTGCGCTACCCGGACCTCGCGACCGAGGCGTTCCCGGTCGGGACGGATGGTGAGGCCCTGAGTGGATCGAGTGACGAGGTCGCGGCCGGGCTGGCGGCCTACGCCGAGCTTGGTACCGGGCACCTCATCGTGAACCTGGAACCAGCGACACCAGCCGCGGTGGAACGGTTCGCGGCCGCCATGGATCGCTTCCGCGACGGTTGACGTCGGGGGTCATAGCCCCTCGATGGCGCGGGTCGGCATGCGCTGACCGCGTCGGGCCGGCTTTGGTGCGCCGATGTCGAGCAGGCGCATGACGACGGCCCGGTGGCCCCGGAACGGCTCCAGGAGCGCCAGCATCCGAGCGTCGTCGGCCTGCCGCTCCCCGGCCAGGGCGAACGCCACCAGGTTGGGCAGGTGGAAGTCGCCGACGCTCACGGCGTCCGGATCGCCGAAGGCCCGGACCGCGACTTCCGCTGCGGTCCACGGGCCGATCCCGGGGATGGCCTGGAGCGCCGCGGAGGCGGCCGGGTGATCCATGTCGGCGAGGCCCTCCACCCAGTCCGCACGGGCGGCCAGCGAGCGGATCAGCTCGGCACGGCGCTGCTCGATGCCGAACGGGTGATACGCGTGGTAGGGCAGGGCAGCCAGCCGTGCAGGGTCGGGCGTCAGCCGCAGGCCTGCGCCATGTGCGCCCGGCGCGTCCTCGCCGTGGGCCCGCACGAGACCCTGCCACGCGCGGCGAGCCTCGTCGCCGGTGATCTTCTGCTCCAGGATTGCCGGGATGAGCGCATCGAGCACGGCGCCGCTGCGCGCGATGCGGATGCCCGGATACGCCCGCGCGAGGGCATCCACGAGGCGATGGGCTCCGGGCCGGACGCCGGCAGGGGAGGCGCTTCCCGGTCGGGCGCCGACGAGATCCGGCACGCGTTCGAGGGCATGGACGGCGCCAGGGCCCTCGGCCTCCGCGAGCATCCGGTCGGGCAGCATCCGGATGACGACGGTGGCTGGTCCGCCGGCGGTTCGCACGGTCCACCAGGCCTGATCCGGACGCAGCCGGATGGTCCGATCGCCCTGTCCGTGGACGAGCGGCCGGAGTGTGGCCACCAGGTCGATCGGCCGTTCCAGGGGGAGGTCGCGCTGTGGCATCTGGTGGAGTCTGTCACGGTTTCGATATGGTCACGGTTCGTGCCGAAACCATCTGAAACCGGCGATTCGTGCTAAGGTCCCTTCGACGTGCGACGCCCCAAGGTCGTCGCGAGCATGGCGCTCATCGCCATCCTCGCCGCGGTCGCCGTCCCTGGACCAGTCGGTTCGCGGGTCCCCAGCCCGCTCGGATCGCCTGACGCCGGCCTCTTCCAAGATGTGGAGATGGCGGCTGTCCGTGGGCCGGTGATGACGACGATGCCCCTCGACCCGGGGTCCCGATCAGACGGGATCCTGGACCAGACCTCGACGATGCTCGAACCTGCGCCGGCCCAGGAGCCGCCCCAGGGTCGGTCAGTCGCTGCCCAGCCGCAGGCCACAGCCGATTCGATCGCCAAGAACCCGTGGCGGTTCGACGGCAACATCTCTTGGTACGGCCCGGGCTTCTACGGACGACGGACCGCTTGCGGCCTGGCCATGACCGAGACCCTCGTCGGCGTCGCCCACAAGTCGCTGCCGTGCGGCACCCTGATCACGTTCCGCAATGGCGGGCGAATCGTGACGATGCCCGTGGTCGATCGTGGCCCGTACGTCGCCGGGCGCCAGTGGGACCTGACCGGCGGCGCCTGTCTCAAGCTCGATCACTGCCATACCGGCACGATCGAGTGGCGGTACGCCTCCGCCAACTGATCCGGAACTGGCTCAGACGGGCGGTTCCCATTCCTCCGGCGCCAGCTCGAAGCCCGCGAACTCGAAGGCCGGCGTCACGATGCAGCCGACCAACGTCCACGCCCCCAGCGGCCGTGCGGCCTGCCATGAACCTGTTGGGACCACCGCCTGTGGCAGCGCGCCGTCGTTGGCCGGATCGCCCAGCCGGATCGTCGTGACTTCCGCATCACCAGGCGTCCAGATGCGCAACTCCAGCGGCTCGCCCGCGGAGTATTGCCAGACCTCGGCCGCGTCGACGCAGTGCCAGTGCGACCGCTGACCGGCCACCAGCAGGTACAGGATCGCGCTGCCGACCGGTCGCCTGCCATCGTCCCCGACTGGCGCGCGCCACGTCTCGGCATAGTGGCCGCCCTCTGGATGCGGTCGCATCGCGAGCTGGGTGATGAGGTCGTCGGCTTCCATCGCCAGCAGGGTAGATGACGGATGCCGGGCGCCGCTCTACCGTATCGGCATGTGCCGAAGCATCAAGACCCTGCGTCGTCCCGGGGAGAGCACGACGACCGGTGAACTGGAGGCCGCCGCCCGCCAGTACGTCCGCAAGTTGAGCGGCTTCCGCGAGCCATCCGCCCGCAATCGCGAGGCGTTCGACGCCGCCATCGCCGAGGTCGCCGTGGCGACACGGCGGTTGGTCGAGGCCGTCGGCGTCGATGTCGAGGATGGGCCCGATCGCTGGACGCCGGGGAGTGGCCGAGCCCGGTCCATCGCGTGAGCGCAGATGTGACCGCGATCGCCGCACCGTGGTGGGTGCGTCCCGGCCTGGACGTGGGCCCGGATGGACGCCTGCGTATCGCCGGTCAGGACGCGGAGTCGCTCGCGCGCGCGCACCGGACACCGCTGTTCGTGTACGACCTGCCACGATTCGAGGAGAACGCCCGGCGGCTCCAGAGCGCCGCGGCAGCGATCGACCTACCGTTCCGTCTGCGCTTCGCGCTGAAGGCGAACCCGGATCCGACCGTCCTCGCGGTCCTGCGCGGGCTTGGCAGTGCTGGCAGCCGCGGCAGCGTCGGGATCGATGCCTGTTCGCCCGGGGAGGTGCTGCGCGCGCTCGAGTGCGGATGGCAGCCCGTGGAGATCAGCTTCACCGGCACGAACGTCTCCGAGCGGGATCTCGACGTCCTGCTGGCACGTGGGATCCATCTGAACCTTGACGGCATCAGCCAGGTCGAACGGTTCGGACGCCGCTCCCCGGGGAGCCGCATCGGCCTGCGCATCGATCCGGCGCTGGGCGCGGGCTACAACGCCCACCTCGAATACAGCGGTGCCGCGCCGTCCAAATTCGGGATCGCGCTCGATCGCCTCGACGAGGCACTCGCCGCCGTCGCGCGCCACGACCTTCGCGTGGACACCGTCCATATGCACGCAGGGTCGGGCTGGCTCGGCGATGGTCTCTCGGCGTTCGAGGCGGCACTCGGTCCGCTCATCGAGGCGGTCGCACGGGTGCGTGCCGCCGGACACGACGTCCGCGAGGTCAATGTCGGCGGTGGACTCGGTGTGCCGGCGCGCGCCGACGAAGCCCCGGTCGACATCGACGCCTACGTTGCCGTCCTCGCCAGACACCTGGGACCGTTTGGCGTGACGGTCGCCGTCGAGCCCGGCGACTACCTGGCCAAGGACACGGGCATCCTGCTCGGTGAGGTGGTCAGCGTGGAGTCGCGCCGAGGCGTCACCTTCGTCGGCCTGGACATCGGCTGGAACGTGAACTGCTCGTACTTCATCTACCGCTATGCGCAGGAGTTCGTGCTCTGCCGGGCGGCGGACGCCCCGCGCACGGAGCGCATCACCGTGGCCGGACACATCAACGAGGCCGGCGACGTGTTCGCCGAGGACTACCCGATGCCGGTCGTCGCCGAGGGCGACATCCTGGCTCTGCTCAACGCCGGTGGCTATCACCAGGCGATGAGTTCGACGCACTGCCTGCGGCCCATGGCCGACGCCGTCTTCCTGGAGCGCTGACGATGGCGCAGCCCGACCGCGGGGCGGATGGATCGCCGACTCGGCACGTGACGACGCGCTCGATCGTGGCAGTGCGTGGTGCGGCCCTGGAATTGCGCAACGACCGGATCGTGGGCGAGGCGCCGCTGGAGATCCGCGCGGCCGGGCCGGGCCAGGAGCCCGTCGCCGTCGCGGTCACGATGCGGACTCCCGGTCATGAAGCGGAGCTCGCCGTGGGCTTCCTCCGGAGCGAGGGCCTGATCGACGGGCCGGAGGTCGTCGGCACGGACGAGGGGGACCCCTCGACGCTCAGCCAGCCGGACGACACGATCCTCGTGCGCCTGTCGCGACCATTCGATGCGACGGTGGTGGCCCAGCGTCATTTCGTGGCGACCGCCTCGTGCGGGATCTGCGGCAAGGCCTCCATCGACGAGATCGCGGTCCGCTGCGCACCGTTGCCAGACGGACCGATCGTCGCGCGGGCCGTTATCCTCGCGCTGCCGGACATGCTTCGTGCGGCCCAGCGTGCCTTCGACGAGACGGGCGGCCTCCATGCGGCCGGGCTGTTCACGCCGACCGGCGAGCTCGTCGTCCTACGCGAAGATGTCGGTCGCCACAACGCGCTCGACAAGGTCATCGGCTCGCAGGTCCTCGCCGGAGCGTTGCCGCTGCACGACCGGATCCTCATGGTCAGCGGTCGGGTCAGCTTCGAGATCGTCCAGAAGGCCGCGGTCGCGGGCGTGCCGATCCTGTGCGCCGTCTCCGCGCCGTCGGACCTCGCCATCGAGACGGCCGAGCGCCTGCACGTGACGCTTGTCGGGTTCCTGCGCGGCGATGGGTTCAATGTCTATGCCCACGACCGGCGCGTCGACCTGCGCGACCTGACCGGTTGGGGCTGAGCCCGACGCCCCAGCACGCCGGCGTCAGCCGGCGACGCCCCAGCTCGATACGCTCGTGATGGTGATCGCGAGCATCGGCCGACCTTCGAGGTCGTGCGTCGCGTATTGGGGGTAGCGTGCGCGCAAGGCAGGGACCACGTCGGCGGCGATGCCGTCGGGCTCCACCAGCCGTGCCACGCCCCCGAGCCGCAGCCAGCCCAGCTCCGACCAGTCCTCCGACCAGCGGTCCACGAGCACCGCCACGTCCGCCCGGCCGAGGATGTCGCGGACCCGGGCCAGGTCGCGCGGATCACCCGAGACCTTTGGCTTCTCATCGAGCGACGACCAGAGCTCGAGCGTGCCAGGGTCGCCGTCCCTGGCCACGAATCCGATCGGGACCAGCCGCGGCGTCCCGTCCGGCCGGATGGTGGCGAGCACCGCCCGGCGCGTGCCATCGAGCAGCGCTCGCTCGTCGGTCGTGAGGGCACGCGTCACGATGCCAGGAACCGTTCGATGACGGTCGCGATGTGGTCCGGATCCGTTCTGGGCACGTCGTGCCGGGCTCCCGGGATGATCGCCAACTGCGCGGCAGGCAGGCTGCGGAAGATCGCGACCGTGTGGTCCAGCGTGATCATGTCTCGATCCGCGGCGACGACGAGGACCGGCGCGGCGACATCGGCCAGATCGGCGAGGCTGAGCGCGGGTCCATCGAGCCACATCGCGAGCAGCCGACGTCGCGTCTCGATCGGGATCGGCATCTCGACCTCCGCAGGATCGACCGTCCGGATCCACTCGACGTCGTCCGGTGCCAGCGGTGCCGGTTCGCTGTCCATCGCGACGCTCGCGCCGATGGCGACGGCGCGGCGGACGAGATCGGGTCGTTGCCGGGCGATGAGCAGCGCCAGGATCCCGCCATCGCTCCAGCCCACGAGGTCCGCGCGGTCGATGTCGAGCGTGTCGAGCAGGCGGATGGTGTCGTCGGCCATATCGGCAAAGGACATCGTGCCGGGGTCGGGCGTGCGTCCGTGGCCGCGCTGCTCCGGTGCGGTCACGCGGTGCGTCGTCGCGAGGCGAGTCTGGAGCACCGCCATCCCGTCAGCGCCATCGCCGCCGCCATGCAGCAGGACGAGGTCGCGGCCAGATCCTTCGATCATGACGGCCATGTCCAGGGCGCCGACCTGAACGCGATGTCGCTCCGCCGCGCTCACGACGAGGTGGAGGGCGGCCCCTTCGGTCGCTCGTTGACGAACTCGAAGCCGAAGCGACCCTTGATGCACAGATGCCCCTCCGTCACCGAGGAATCGAGCGGTGAGGTGACCTTGAGGATCCGGTCGTCCTGGACGTGCAACTCGACCGCGCAGCCGACGCCGCAGTACGGACAGATCGTCTCTGTGACGGTCTGCTGGGAGGGGTCCCAGGTCCCGGCCTGGCGCATGTCGTACTCCGGCTTGGCCATGAGCGCGCCGGTCGGGCACACGCCGATGCAGTTGCCGCAGTAGACGCATGCGGATTCGGGCAGGACCACGTTCTGCTCGGTCGAGATCCGCGCGTCGAACCCCCGCCCGGCGACCGCGATCGCGAACGTGTTCTGGGCATCCTCGCCGCAGGCCTCCACGCACTTGTAGCAGAGGATGCACTTCGAGTAATCGCGGACGTACAGCTCGTTGTCGATCTTGGTCGGCTGGGCCACCGTCGCGGCTAACGCCGCCTCGTCACCGGTCGGGATGTGGTGATGCCCTGGCTCGTGCGCGTCGCGCTCCCCGGCCGCCGCCGCGGGCGCCGGAGCCCCGTAGCGCCCCGGATCCGCCCCATATCGGGACATGTACGACGCGATCGACCCGTCCGGCACGGCGGGCCCGGCCAGCGACACATCGACCGACGACCCGAGGAATTCGAGCACGACCTTGCGCGATGTCCGGACGCGCTCCGAGTCGGTCAGGACCTCCATGCCAGCTTCGACCTTGCGCGAACAGGCCGGCGCCAGCACCCGGGCCCCGGCGACCTCGACGACGCACACCCGACAGACGTTGACCGGCGTGAGGTTCTCCGCGTAGCACAGGGTCGGCGTGTCGATGCCCTGGGCGCGGCAGGCATCGAGGATGGTGGCGCCGGCCGGAACCGTCACGGCCTCGCCGTCGATGGTCAGTTCGATGGGCGGCGGTGCCTCCACCGGCGGGGGACCGGGGATCCGCGACGACCGCGCCGGCGGCCGCAGCAGGATGTCGGTCAGCGGCTGAGCTCCCGGCGCCTGGTCACCATGGGGCGTGCGGGGATCCGGCGCCGGGTCGCGCGTCATGGACAGGCCGGTGACGTCGTCGCTCACAGGGCCACCAGGTCGGGCTGGCGCAACGCCGATTCGATCGCTGAGGACGCGGTCTGCCCGAGCCCGCAGATCGACGCGTCGCGCATCGTCTGGCCGATCTCGCGGAGCAGCACCAATTCGTCATCGCGTGAGCGCACCGTCGCGCCCGCAGCGAGGCGTGCCAGCAGTTCCTCCTGGCGCACGCTGCCGACCCGGCACGGGACGCACTGGCCGCACGATTCATCACGAAAGAACTGCGCGATGCGGCGCAGCGTGTCGACCAGGTCGACGGACGTGTCGAAGACCATGATCACGCCCGAGCCCAGTGTCGCGCCGGCGGCGCGCGTCGCCTCGAAGGTGAGTGGCATGTCCAGGGAATCCGGCCCGACGAAGACGCCCGCCGCGCCGCCGAGCAGGATCGCCCGGATCTCACCGGTCCCGACCACGCCGCCGGCAATCTGGATGAGGTCGCGCAACGTCGCCCCGAACTCGACCTCGTACGTCCCGGGCTTCGCGACGTGGCCGGACAGGCAGAACAGCTTCGGGCCGGTGGATGCCTCGGTGCCGATGGCGGCGAATGCGGCCCCGCCCATGGCCAGGATGAGCGGGACGTTGGCCAGCGTCTCGACGTTGTTGACGACGGTGGGCTTGCCGAACAACCCGACCTCGACCGGAAACGGCGGCTTGTTGCGCGGCTCGCCGCGCTTGCCCTCGATCGATTCGAAGAGCGCGGTCTCCTCGCCGCAGATGTAGGCGCCGGCGCCGCGCCGCAGCTCGATGTCGAACACCAGATCCGAGCCGAGGATCGCCGCGCCAAGCAGACCGGCGGTGCGCGCGGCATCGATCGCCGCGGCGATCCGCGTCTCGGCTTCCGGGTACTCGCCGCGGAGATAGAGGAAGCCCTTGGTCGCCCCGGTCGCGAAGGCCGTGATGGTCATGGCCTCGACGATGGCGAACGGGTCGCCCTCGATCAGCACCCGGTCCTTGAATGTCCCGGGCTCGGATTCGTCGGCGTTGCACACGACGAAGTGGGGCTGGGCCGGCTGCGCGGCCACGGCTGCCCACTTTCGGCCGGTGGGGAAGGCGGCACCGCCACGGCCCATGAGCTTCGATGCGGTGACCTCGGCGATGACCGCCTCCGGCCCGATCTCCAGCGCCCGGGTGAGTCCCGCGTAGCCGCCGTGCGCGCGGTAGTCGTCAAGCGACGTTGGATCGGCGAGGCCGACCCGCGCGAGGAGCCGCGAGCCGCCGGTCGGCGCGGTCGACGCAGTCAGTGCCGGGCTGGTCCGAGGGGCTCCAGTGGCGGGCGCCTCGAGGCGAGCCAGGATCGCGGCCGCG
>JBKJHI010000113.1:0-26716 GCA_046599085.1 Candidatus Limnocylindrales bacterium | reverse complement strand
GCCGACGGCCCGTCCTTGGGGATGGCCCCAGCCGGGACGTGGATGTGCAGCGTGTTGGTCTCGAAGACCTCGCGAGAGATGCCCAGTTCGCGGGCATGCGCCCGCGTCCAGGACAGTCCGGCACGCGCCGACTCGCGCATGACCTCGCCGAGCTGGCCGGTCAGGATGAAGTCCTCGCGGCCCTCCATCTTCGTGACCTCGATGGCGACGACATCGCCGCCGACCTCGGTCACGACCAGGCCCGTCGCCGAGCCGATCTGGTCCTCGGGCTCCAGCTCGCCGTACTCGAACCGCTGCGGGCCGAGCAGGTCGGCGAGCTTCCTGGGGTCGATGACGGTCTTGCGCTTGCGACCTTCGGCGACCTGGCGCGCGGTCTTGCGCATGACGTTGGCGAGCTCGCGCTCGAGGTTGCGGACCCCGGCCTCATGCGTGTACGAGCGGACGAGCTCGGTCATCGCCGGGTCGGTGATCTGGATGTGCTTGGGCTTGAGGCCGTGGTTCGTCATCTGCTTGGGGATGAGGAACCGCTTGCCGATCTCGATCTTCTCCGTCTCGGTGTAGCCGGGCAGGTACACGACTTCCATCCGGTCGCGCAGGGCGGCCGGGATGGGGTCGAGCAGGTTGGCCGTGGCCACGAACAGCACCTTGGACAGGTCGAACGGCACCTCGAGGTAGTTGTCCTGGAAGGTGTTGTTCTGCTCCGGATCGAGGACCTCGAGCAGTGCGCTGCTCGGGTCGCCCCTGAAGTCCATCCCGATCTTGTCGACCTCGTCGAGCATGAACACGGGGTTGTTGGAGCCCGCCGTCTTGATGCTCTGGATGATCCGACCGGGCAGCGCACCGATGTAGGTGCGCCGATGGCCACGGATCTCGGCCTCGTCATGGATGCCACCGAGGCTCATCCGCACGAACTTGCGGCCCATCGCCTTGGCGATGCTCTTGCCGAGGCTCGTCTTGCCCACGCCGGGTGGCCCGACGAATGCCAGGATCGGGCTGCGGATCTCGTCCGCCAGCGTGCGCACCGCGAGGTACTCGAGGATGCGCTCCTTGATCTTGTCCAGGCCGTAGTGATCCTCGTCGAGGATGCGCGCGGCCTCCTTGATGTCGAGCTGGTCGTCGGTCGAGGTGTCCCAGGGCAGCCCGATGAGCCAGTCCACGTAGGTCCGGATGACCCCGACCTCGGGGCTGGCCGACGGGATCCGACTCATCCGGTCGACCTCCTTGATCGCCCGGGCCTTGATCTCCTCCGGCATCCCGGCGGCCTCGACCTTGTCGCGCAGCTCGTTGATCTCGGCCTGCTGCGGGTCGTCCTCGCCCAGCTCGCGCTGGATGGCCTTGAGCTGCTCGCGCAGGATGTACTCGCGCTGGGTCTTGTCCATCTCGGACTTGACCTCGGACTGGATCTTGCCCTTCAGCTCGAGGATCTCGACCTGCTTGGCGAGGAAATCCGTGACGAGCTTCAGGCGCTCCGACACGTCGATCGTCTCGAGCAGCTCCTGGCGCTGCTCGGTGCTCATGTCCGGGCTGTAGGCGACCATGTCGGCGAGCAGGCCGGGCTCCGTGATGTTCCGCGCGGCGACGGCGGCCTCCGGTGGCACCGGTGCGCCGTTCGCGACGTACTGCTCGATCTGGGCCTGCACGGTCCGCATCAGGGCCTGGATCTCCAGGCCCTCCGGGATCTCGTCAGGCAGCTCCTCGACGCTGGCCCGCAGGTACGGCCCGGACTGCGTGAAGCCATGGACGCGCAGGCGCGACTGCCCCTGCACGATGGCGCGGACCGTGCCGTCGCCCAACTGGACGACCTGGGCGATCTTGGCCAGGGTGCCGATGGCGTACAGCTCGGAGGGGTCGTCGATGTCCTCCTGCTCCGCCGAGCGCTGGGTGACGAGCGCGATCGGCCCGCCCTCGGCCACGGCTGCGTTGAGCGCGGCGACGCTCTTCTCGCGCCCGACCTGGAGCGGCACGATCATCTCCGGGAAGATGACCGTCTCGCGCAGAGCGACGAGCGGAAGATCGCGGATACCCGCGTCGCTGATGGGATCGTGCTCCTCCGCCGGGGCGGACGGTCGCTTGGCCATGATCGTGAGGTCTCCTAGTGCGTCGGGCGGATCGACGACGGTCGGTCGGTCAACGGTCGGCCGTCGATCGTTCGGATGGGGACGCAGTGCCCCCGGTGCCACCGGCCACTGGTGTGGCCTCGGCGGGTGTACTGGTCGATGTCTTGGCCTCGGCGGCTCGCGTCGCCTCGATATCTGCCGTGCCCTCGGCGTAGAGGACTTCCAGGATGCGGGCCCCGAGGCGCTCCTCGAGCTCGAACAGGATCCGGATGCCGGCGAGGTTGACCCCCCGTTCGCGGGTCAGATGTCGTATCCACAGGATCCGCCGGATGTCGTTCTCGCTGTACAGCCGGATGTTGGTCGGCGTCCGGGCCGGACAGAGCAGGCCCTCGTCCTCGTAGATCCGCAGCGTGCGCGGATGGGCGCTGACGATGCTCGCCGCCACGCTGATGACGTAGACGGGTCGCTCCGGGTCGCGTTCCGGCCGTGGAGACTCCATGGATCAGGCCTTGCGTGGCAGGGCGCGGCGCACGGTCGTCATCGGTCGCACCTCCTGCACGTGGTCACCGTCCGCGACACGGTCGTCGGCGGACACGAGAGGATGCTAGAACCCTGACAATGACGTTGTCAAGACATCGGGGCGTGAAGCGGGGGTGAAGGTTCCGTAACTCTCGTGGATCCGGGCGCATCAGCCGGCGGCAGCGGCCTCAGGATCTCCGATCAGCTGGCTGTGCAGCATCGCCTCGCACTCGGTCTTGCCGATGGCGATCACCTTGTCGCCCTCGAGCAGGACCGTCTCTGGCCGGAGCGACGACGCGACGCCCCCGCGGATGACCGCGAACAGGGAGCAGCCGTCCGGGATGTCGAGGTCCTGCGTCGCCCGGCCGATGGCCGGCGAGCCCGCCTGCAGGTGCGCCTCGATGAGCTCCAGCTCACCCTCGCCGAGCGCCGCCAGGTGGAGCAGCTCGTGGACGGGGATGTCCTGCTCGATCGAGCCCAGGATCATCCTCGTCGGGCTGATCAGCTCGTCCACGCCGAGGTGCCGGAAGAGCGCCTCGTTCTTCGGGTTGTTGACCCGGGCGATCGTGCGCGGCACGTCGAAGTGGTGCTTGGCCATCTGGCAGATGACGAGGTTGTCCTCGTCATCGCCGGTCACGGCGGCCACCACGTCGGCGCGGTTGCAGCCCGCCTGGCCCAGGTACTTGCCTTCGCAGCCGTCGTGGGCGATCACGATCGAGCCGATCTCGTCGGCGATCTGTTTAGCCCGCGTCGGGTCCTTTTCCATGAGGGCCACCTCGTGGCCCGAATCGATGAGCTCCTTGGCGAGGTAGTAGCCGACCTTGCCCCCGCCGACGACGAGTACGAACACGGTTCAGGCCTCCATGGCCGCGCCGGGCGCAGCATCGGTCTCGGGATGGGAGTGCGTGGCGATCGCGTGGCCGACGCCATCGGGCTCGCGCGCGACCGGAGCCTCGCTCTCGTGGGTCGGATGGTGCCCGGTCGGCGCCAGCATCCCGGCAAGGCCCGATGGCGGGAACCCGATGTACCCATTCATGGCATCGATCATCAGGCCGGTCCGGCAGACGGTGGCGATGCCGAGTTCCGCATAGGCCGTGGAGCGGACCGGGTCGTTGATCTTGGCGATGACCCGCTTGATGCCGAGTGCCTCAGTCGCGAGCTGGGCCGCCATGACGTTCCGGTTGTCGCCCTCGGTCAGCGCCAGGAACAGATCGGCGCCCTCGGCCCCGGCGCGGCGCAATACGTCCTCGTCGGTCCCGTCGCCGCGGATCGCGGTCCCCTTGAAGGACGATGCCAGGCGTTCGAACGCCCGGGTCAGGATGTCGATCACGATCACTTCGTGGCCGGCCGCATCCCACAGCTCGGCGGCGGAAGCGCCCACGCGGCCGCACCCGACGATGACGATCTTCAAGATGGTTCCTCGTTCATCGGCTCACGCACGACCCAGACCGTGCACGGCGCGTTCTGCAGGACATAGGGGATGGTCCGCCCGATGGCGAACTCCCCGCCGAACCGCTTGCGATAGGGGAGGCCCAGGACGAGCAGATCGGCGCCGCGCTCGGTCGCCTCGTCGACGATGGCGGCGGCGACGTCCCGCGCCTGGAGGAGGACCGGTTCCAGCGTCTGGCGGTACGTTTCGGCGGTCGCCTCGGCGACATCGAGCACCCGCTGGACCTCTTCGGAGCGGCCGGCGATGTCGGCATCGAGCGGCAGCGTCCAGTCGATCTCGACGACGTGGACGGCGATCAGCTCGGTGCCTTTGGTTCGGCTGGCCTGGGCTGCGACGAGCTGGACGATCCGCCTGTCGCTCGGCCCGCCATTCAGGGCGAGGACCGCCCGGTGGAAGGCCGGGATCTGGGTGTCGGGCATCGCCGGCCACGATACCACCGCGCGCCGATGTGGTAGCCGTCTTCGGCTCAGGGCTTGACGGGGGGATCCTCCGGAGGCCGCCGACCACCGCTGAACAGATCGGGCTCCTCCCGTCGATAGGGCACGTTCACGACGACCGTGTGGGGTCGGCCGAGCAGGATCGTCCGCAGGCGCTTGGCGGCCTGGTTGTAGAGGATCCGCTCCCACCAGCTGCGCGCAACGTATTCCGGCACGACGACGAACGTGATCGGTGCCGGCTTGTCGGGTGGCCAGGCGGCATCGAGGACATCGAGATACGCAAGTAATGGGCCGATCAGCGCCCGATACGGCGACTCGACGACGACGAGCGGCACGCCGGGGACCTGGCGCTCGAACGCGGCTCGCACCGATGCCGATGCCGCCGGGTCATCAGAGATGAAGACGGCCCGGACGTCATCGTCGATGGACCGTCCGACATTGATCGCCTGGATCACGGCACGGTTGAGGCCCGGGATGGGGATGACGACGCGTTCCTCACGATGTGGCGGTGCGACGATGAGGTCGGACCGGACCGCGAGCTCGCGCTGGGACCGGTCGTACTGGTGATGGATGAACCCCATGATCGCGACGAGGACGGGCACGAGGATGACCACCACGAACGCCCCGTCGGCGAACTTCTCGAACACCACGACGCCGAGCACGACCGCGGTCAACAGCGCACCGCCGGCATTGACCGTCAGCCGCCAGCGCCAGCCGGCGTCATGGGTGCGCAGCCAGTGGCGGACCATCCCCGCCTGGCTCAGCGTGAAGCACAGGAACACGCCGACCGAGTACAACGGGATCAGCGCGTGGGCGTCGCCGTTGAAGAACCACAGCAGGGTGAATGCGATCGCCGCCAGGAGGACGATGCCCCACGAGTAGGCCAGCCGGTCACCCCGGAATGCGAACTGGCGCGGCATGTAGCCATCTTCGGCGAGGATCGCGGCCAGCCTCGGGAACGCGTTGAAGCTCGTGTTCGCGGCGAGGAACAGGATCAGCGCTGTACTGGCGGCGAACGTGATGAACAGCGGGGAGCCGTCGCCGAAGGCGGTCTGTGCGGCCAGGGCCACGATCGATGGCCCGCCCTCGGCCGTCGGCCGCAGGCCGAACTGCACCGCGAAGATCGTCAGGCCGATGAACAGGATCGCGAGGAGGACGGCCATGATGGTCATCGTGTTCGCCGCGTTCCTGGCCTCCGGCTTCTGGAATGCCGGCACGCCGTTGGCGATCGCCTCGACGCCGGTCAGGGCGACGGATCCTCCGGCGAACGCCTTGAGCAGGAGCAGGACGCCAAGCGTCTCGGAGCCAAGGGGGACGGCGTCGGGTTCGGGCAGGACGGCTGCCGCGTCGCCGGACAGGATCCGCACGGCACCGATCCCGACGATCGTCAGTGCGAGGCCGACAAACAGGTACGTTGGGATGGCAAAGATGTTGCCCGATTCCCGTAGCCCACGAAGGTTGGCGATCGTGATGAGGGTGATCGCGACCAGTGCGATCTCGATCCGCAGCTCATAGGCCGCCGGGATGACCGATTGGATCTGCGTGATCGCGGCCGCCGTCGACACGGCGACGGTCATGACATAGTCGATCAACAGGGCTGACGCGGCGACCAGCCCGAGCACGGGCGCAAGGTTGGTACGCGCGACGACGTAGGCACCGCCGCCGTTGGGATATGCCCGGCAGACCTGTCGATAGGACACCGAGACCACGGCGAGGAGCAGGGCGATCGCGATGGCGACCTCGACCGAGACGAGCAGTGCGCCCGCGCCGGCGACCAGCAGGACCCGAAGGATCTCCTCGGTCGCGTAGGCGGACGAGCTGATCGCATCGGAGCTGAAGATCGCCAGGGCCTTGCGCTTCGTGAGGCGCTCGCCCAGCTCCTCCTCGTTCGACAGAGGACGACCGAAGACCACGGCCCGCATGCGGGCCAGCGCCCGGCCGGTCGGCGTCAGTGCGACATTCGCCGCCGGCTTGGCGACGAGCTGGCCGGGTCCGGTGTACCGGAAAAACGCCGCGTGCGGCCGATCGACACGCACGCGTCGATCGGCCCGACGTCGACCCTCCAGTGGCGGCCGGCCTCCGGTCACCGAGGCACGCTGTTCGTCGACGCCGTCATCGCCGGTATGGTACGTCGGCGACCACGGTGTGCTCTCGCCCGAGGATCGCGGCCTTCAGGCGCTTTGCCGTCCTGTTGTAGAGCACTCGGTCCCACCAGTGGCGAGCCACGTACTCGGGTAGGACCACGATCGTGACCGGAGCCGCCTTGTCCGGCGGCCACGCCTGGTCGAGGACGTCGAGGTAGGCGAGGATCGGCGACACGACCGCGCGATAGGGGGACTCGACGATCACCAGGTCCACGCCCGGGACCTGGCGCTCCCACTGCTGGCGGAATGCGTCGCCCACGTCGCGATCCACCGTCACGAAGACAGCCCGTACGTCGCTGCTTATCGTGCGCCCGAACTTCACGGCCTGGATGACCGATCGATTGACCCCGTTGATCGGGATGACCACCCGTTGCTCGCGGTGCGGGGCGTCCATGACGAAGTCGTCGCGGACGAAGAGGTCGCGTTCCTGCGCGTCGTACTCGCGGCGGATGAACAGCATCAGCGCGACGAGGATCGGGATGAGCACGATGACGAACCAGGCACCGTCGACGAACTTCACGGTCGTGACGACGATCGCCACGACGCCCGTCGCGACGCACCCGATGGCGTTGATCGTGAGCCGCCGCCGCCAGCCAGGGCTCCTGGTCCGCAGCCAGTGGCGGATCATGCCCGCCTGGCTGATCGTGAAGTCGATGAACACGCCGACCGCGTACAGAGGGATGAGGGCGTGGGTCCGCCCGCCAGCCGCGACGACCAGGGACGCGGAGATGATCCCGAGCAGGATGATGCCGGTCGAGAACGCCAGGCGATCGCCGCGCAGGCTGAACTGGCGCGGGAAGAAGCCATCCTCGCCGAGGACGGCGGCCAGCCGCGGGAACGCGGCGAACGAGGTGTTCGCGGCCAGGAACAGCAGCAGGGCGGTGAACGCCTGGAAGGCGAAGAACGCGACCGAATCGCCGTACACGATCCGCGCGACCTGGGCGATGACCGTCTGTTTGGGTGACTCGATCGGGTAGACGGCGAAGTTCGTGGCGAGGAACGTGATCCCGACGAACAGGACCGCGAGGATCCCGGCCATGATCATCAGCGTGGTCGCCGCATTCTTCGATTCCGGCGGCTCGAACGCGGGAACCCCCGTCGCGATGGCCTCGGTCCCGGTCAAGGCAACGGCACCAGCGGCAAAGGCCCGGAGCAGGAGTACGACCCCGACGGCCTGGGCCGTCACCGTCGTGCTCGCGACGACCTCGGGCGGCGGTGGCTGGCCACCTTCACCCAGGACGATGATCCGATAGGCGCCGAGAGCGATCATCAGGAGGGCGCTGAACAGGAACAGGTAGGTCGGGACGGCAAAGATGTTGCCGGCCTCACGCACCCCTCGGAGGTTCGCGACGGTGATGAGGCCGATGCCGAGGACCCCGATCTCGACCCGGATCGGCTCGAGTCCACCGACGGCGGAGACGAGCTGCTCGACCGCCGACGAGGTCGAGACGGCTGCCGTCAGGTTGTAGTCGATGAGCAGGGCCGACGCCGCGACGAGCGACGCGAGCTTGCCGAAGTTTGCCTTCGAGACAGAGTACGAGCCGCCGCCGTTGGGGTACGCGATGCACACCTGCCGGTAGCTGAACGCGACCACCGCCAGCAGGGCCGCGATGGCGACGGCCACCTCCAGGGCGAGACCGACCGCGAGCGCTCCCGCGCCAGCGATCGTGAAGGCCAGGACGATCTCCTCGGTGGCGTACGCAGATGAGCTGATCGCGTCCGAGCTGAAGATCGCCAGTGCCTTGCGCTTCGGCAGTCGCTCGCCGATCTCCTCTTCCTGGTGGAGCGGGCGACCAAGGACCACGGCCCGGATCCGGGCGAGGGCGCGCCCGCCAGCCGTCGTCGGGATGCTGGCCGCAGGTTTGGCCGTCAGCTGGCCCGGCCCGGTGTACCGGAAGAAGGCGGCGTGCGGCCGTTCGATCCGCACGCGGCGGTCGCCCGGCTTCCGGCCTTGCAGCGGACGGCGGCCGCCGATCACTGCCCGAGACCGAGTCGATCGGCGAGTCGGCGGGGCAGACCTTCCGCACGGATGGCGTCGGCGACACGATCGACGTCGTACGCGATCCGGTGCCAGGTGGCGCTCCCCCCCGCGCCCGTCCCGTCGAGGTCCAGGATGAGGTATGAGGCGCGCGGGTCGCCGTCGCGCGGCTGCCCGACGCTGCCAGGGTTGAGAAAGGCGCGGCGATCGTTGAGATCGAGGGTCGTTTCGTGTCGCGCGTCGTGGACCCCGATCCGCGTCGACTCGAGCACGAAGCCGACCGGTACGTGGGTATGGCCGTGCAGGCCGTGGTCCGTCGTGATCCCGTCGAAGGCCGCGCGCGCCACGTCGAGCGACGTCACGTACTCGCGGAGGGGATCGCGCGGGCTCCCGTGCACGAGGGTCATGTCGCCGATCGAACGCATGTCCGGGAGGCGGGCGAGCCACTCGGCCGTGTCGGGCGAGATGACCGCTGCCGTCCATTCGGCGGCCCGACGGGCATCCGGATTGAACCAGGCGATCTCCGGGCCACCGAGCGCCGCCGAATCGTGATTGCCGCGGACGCCGATCGCATCGACCTCCTGCAGGCGGGCGACCACGCCATCCGGATCCGGACCGTAGCCGACCACGTCGCCGAGGTGCCAGACGGCGTCCACGTCGCCGGCGTCGGCGAGGACGGCATCGAGGGCGACGAGGTTGCTGTGGATGTCGGACAGGACGGCGATTCGCATCGGCGCGGAGCGTACCAGTCGGATGGGTGCTGGTCGTAGCTGATCCCGGCGATCCGGATGAGCGCGGCGGGTCGCCCCCACGACACGGCTCGTCCGCGTCGCGTCACCACGGCCGGCGAGCGCGGGCGGCCGGGTCTCGCGGGTACGCATCCGGGGCGGGGTGCCGTCCCGTCCTCGTGGCGATCACCAGAGCGTGTGCCTCGAGCCCGGCGACGCCGGACCCGACAGGCATCACTGCGATCCGGCCGCCACCCAGGGCCGACATCGCCCGCTCTGCCGAGTCAAGTTCAGCGGCGAGGTCCCCACGCTTCCAGGCGATCAGGCTGCCCCCTTCGGCCAGCAACGGGAAGGCGAGCTCGACGAGGTCGGCGGTCGAGGCGACAGCCCGCGCGCTGACCGCCGACCACATGCCGCGCTGCGCCCGGTCGCGGGCGAGCGCTTCCCCGCGCGCCGCCACCACGGCGACCCGATCGGCAAGACCGGCGGCCCGCACGGCGACCTCCAGGAAGCGTGCCTTCTTGCCGGTCGCTTCGAGCAACGTCACGCGGGTAGCGGGCAGCGTGATCGCGAGTGGCAACCCCGGGAATCCGCCACCCGAGCCGAGATCGAGCAGGGTGGGGACGGTTCGGGTCCGCAGCCACTGCAGGCCGGTGAGGCTGTCGATGACGTGGGCCGTGGCAGCAGCGATCGGATCGCGCACGGCCGTCAGGTTGATCGACCCGGTCCAGGCCAACAGCAGGCGGACATGCCCATCGATGGCGGCACGCTCGGCCGACGTGAGGCTGATGTCGATCGCCCGCAGGCCCGCCGACAGTGCACGGTCGTACCCGGCAGGCAGGGCGCGAGTCTGCTCGACGAGCGTCGGGAGCGGCTCGCGCGGTCGGTCCACGACACGTCTCCTCTGGTCACGTGCCGTCCCCAAGCGCGGTGCCGCTCCCGGCGTCGACTGCATCTCGCACGGGTGGCGATTCCGGTCTTCCGCGATCCGTCCGGTTCACGGCCGGGTTTCCCCGAGCCCCTCGTGGACCGCGTTACCCAGCGTGGGCCCCTGTGCGGGAGCCGGACCGTAGCCCGTCGGCTGCTGGAGCGTCAATGGGCTTATCCACCAACTCGTCCGACGGGCCGCGATTCGTGGATAACCCGGGCCGTGAGTCCCGCGTTCGGTCAGGGTCGGGCGGGGATCGCCACGATGGAGCGGCTGGGGATCCGAGTCCGTGAGCCCCCTCGGCCGGCGTCTCGTGACGGCGATCGGTCGCGGCTGGTGCGCTCGTCGCGTGACGCCTGACCGGCGCGCACTGCGGCGGAGGTCTCGAGTCGGTGAGTCTCCGCGGCGAGCGACCCGCTCAGCGCCGCCTGGATCGCGGCAGCGTCGTCGACCGCCGCGCCGGGGGTCGGCAGGGCGAGCACGAAGGCGGAGCCGGTTCCCGGCACGCTCGCGACATCCAGGTCGCCGCGCATCTCGCGCGCGAGCTCGCGGGCGATCGGCAGGCCGAGTCCGGTCCCGGTCACCCGCTCATGGCCGACCATGCGATAGAACCGCTCGAAGATCCGGGGCTGGTCGTCGGCCTCGATGCCGGCGCCATCGTCGCGCACGACGAGCAGTGCGACCGGGCCCGTGAACGATGCCGAGAGCTCGACGACGCCGGTGCCGTCGGCCCGGCCGAACTTGAGGGCGTTCGCCGCGAGGTTGGTCAGGATCTGCTCGACCCGCCGCCGGTCGCCCGACGCTGCACGCATCCGCGGCGGTGCGTCCACGCGCAGATCGACGCGGCGATCCATCGCGATGGGCATCAGGCCGGAAGCGACCGTGGACAGCGCCTCCGCCACGGAGAACGGCGTGTCGTCCAAGGCGATCGAGCCGGCGTCCAGGCGCGACATCTCGAGCAGATCGCCAACCAGGGCCGCCATCGACCCGACGATCGTCCGGCCCCGCTCCAGGAACTCGCGCTCGATCTCTGGATCGCCGACGCGGCCATCGAGGATCAGATCGAGATAGCCGGACAGGCCGGTGAGCGGCGTCCGCAGCTCGTGGGCGACCGTGGACACGAAGCGGTCGCGTTCGGCCTCGCCGCTGCGCAATTCCGTCAGAGCTCGCGCGGTCGTCATCGAATCGGTCACGAGCGACAGGGCGACGGCTGCGTGGCGAGCCATCGCAGGCGGCAATCGATCGGCCAGGGTCCCGGGCGGCACCGCCTCGGTGAAGGCGAATCCGAGGGTGACGTCACCCGCTGACGGGATGGTCAGGAGTTCGTAGGCGGGGAGGACGCGCGTGCTGCGTCGCGGTGTACCGGTGACGATGCTGACCACGGCAGGTCCCGATGCCGCGCGCCGCGCGCGACTGCGCGGCGCCGTCGCATCGAGCCAGACGGCCAGGTCGCGAGCCATCGGCTCGTCATCGGGTCCGCCGGCGGCCACCGCGACCCGCCGTTCCGTGCCATCGGCGACGACCGCCGCGCGGACGGCGCCGACCGTGTCCGCGAGCAGATCGAGCATGCCGGCCAGGCGTGCCTCGGGCGGCGCGTTGGTGGCGAGGATGTCGAGCGCCCGAGCGAGCAGGCGCGTCTCGTCGTGGGCGATCTGGTCTGCCTGACGACGAAAGGTCCGCCGCCGATCGACGAACGGCGGGGGTGGTGCCACGCTGGGTGCGGCGGGCGGCAGACGTGTGGGACGAGGGGCAGCCATAACGGGACGATCGTCGCCGCGCCGGGCTCGCGGCACCACCCCCCGGGCGGTGCGGCCGGTGCGCCGATGGTACCGGGGCGCTCGTGGCGCCCGCGGATCAGCCCGTGCGCGACCCGGTGCGGACCGGGCGACCGAGCGTGCGGCGGACCACGTCCATGACCTCGTCCACGTACTTGTCGGCCTCGCCGCGTTCTGCGGCGGTTCGCACGCAACCCTGCACGTGGTCCTCGAGGACGAGGATCGACACAGCATCCACGGCCGCGCGAAGGGCGGCAGTCTGCTGGAGGATGTCGACGCAGTACTCCTCACGTTCGATCATCCGGGCGATACCACGGACCTGCCCCTCCATCCGCGAGAGCCGACGCATCAGCTGGGCGCGATCCTTGGCATAGCTGTGGCGGAAATGGGCGGGGTCGACCGAAGCCGCGGCCCGGCGCGAGGTCGTCGTGGTAGCCATGGGCGGCATGATACCCCCTGGGGGTATCGGGAGCAAGGTGGTCGCGCATAACCGCCGCGGGCCCACCTCGGCTACACTCAGCGCCGATGGACCGACGGATCCCATTCGCCCACGCCAGCGAGGCGGAGATGGCACGCATCCTTGACTTCTACGCGGTCCGCTGGGAGTACGAGCCCGAGACGTTCCCGATCCTGTGGAACCTCGATGGCGCGGTCGTGGAGAGCTTTTCGCCGGATTTCTACCTGCCCGAGCTCGACCTCTACCTCGAGATGACGACGCTGCGCCAGAAGCTCGTGCGCAAGAAGAATCGCAAGCTGCGCCGACTGCGCGAGCTGTATCCGTCGGTCAACATCAAGCTGTTCTATGCACGCGACTTCCGGGCGCTCATGCTCAAGTACGGTCAGGTGGCGCTGGCGGACGGCCTGTCCGGGACCCTCGGCCAGGTCGCGGCGCCGCACGCATTCGCTCCGCAGCCGAACCATGTCGTCACTGCCACCGACGCACGTGCCGAGGACGACCTGCCCACGGCTCAGACGCCGCTGGCCACGGTCGGGGTGCTGGCCCGGACGTTGACGGCTGCGGCGATCACCACTGACACCGAGAGGACGGCGACCAGCCGATGACCACACGAACCGCCGACCTGCACGCCGATATCGGCGAGATCCTGGTCGCCGAGGAGCTGATCGCGTCCAAGGTCGCCGAGCTCGGAGCGCGGATCGCGGCCGACTACGCGGACCGTCCCATCACGCTGGTGAGCGTCCTGAAGGGGTCGCTGCCGTTCATGGCCGATCTCATGCGTGCGATCGACCGTCCCCTGCGGATCGACCTGATGGAGGTCAGCTCGTACGGGGGCAATGCGACTGAGTCGTCCGGCCTCGTGCGCATCCTCAAGGACCTGTCCACGAGCATCGAGGGCGAGGACGTCCTCATCGTCGAGGACATCATCGATACGGGGCTCACGCTCAACTACCTCATCCGCTATCTACGCGGCAAGAACCCGGCGTCGCTGCGCATCTGCACGCTGCTCGACAAGCCGGCGCGTCGCCTCGTGGAGATCCCGGTGGACTACATCGGGTTCACGATCCCGGACCAGTTCGTCGTCGGCTATGGCCTCGACTACGGGGAGCTGTACCGGAACCTGCGCTATGTCGGCGTCCTGCGCCCCGAGGTGTACGGGGCGGCGGGCGAGCCGCTCGCGGAGGTTGACGCAGGGTGACGATGCATCGGCGCCCGCTCGGCAGCGGCCGCACCCTGGCGACGATCGCGGGGATCGTCATGGTGGTGGGCTGCTTCCTGCCGTGGTGGCGCGTCGGCAGCGCCGATGGCCTGACACAGCTCAGCGGCAACGGCCTGGAGGCCAGCGGGATCCTCGTCTTCCTGGCCGCCCTCGCCACGCTGGCCCTGGTGACCCTGCCGTACGCCATCGGCGATCGACCGACGGGGATCGACCGACCGCTGATCTACGGGATCCTGACCGTGATCGGCTGGTTCGGCCTCGGGTGGCGGATCCTGGACCTGCTCCTGCGCGACGCATTCCAGTTCAGCGAGCCGGCACAGGTCTTCACGAACGGCCCGGGGCTGTGGGTCGCCGGCCTCGGCCTGGCGATCCTGTCGCGTGCGGTCTACCGGATGGCCCGGGAGCCGATCTACCGCTGATCCACTCGCTCGGTGGCTCGCAGGTCCGCCATGGCCGGCAGATCGAGTCGATCCGACGCCGCCTCGATGAGGATCGGGTCGTGGGTGGTGGCGATGATCGTGATCGTCCCGTCGTCCAGTTCGGCCAGCGTCCTGGCGACGGCGCGTGCTCCGGCTCGATCGAGCGCGGCCGTCGGTTCATCCAGCACGAGCAGCTCCGGCCGTGGCGCCAGGGCCCTGGCCAGGGCGACCCGAAGTCGCTCGCCCGCGGAGAGCCCCTCGGGCTGTCGATGGGCGAGGGCAGCCACGCCCAGGCGATCGAGGGCGGCGAGAGCCAGCACCGGCACGTCCGGTCCGTGGCGCCCGCGGATGGCCATGCCGAGCGCGACGTTCTCCAGGGCTGACAGGAATGGGACGAGGTCGCGAATCTGGTCGACGAGGCCGATCCGAGCCGCGCGGAACGCCGCCGTGCCATCCCGATCCAGCGTCGTGAGGTCGGTGCCCAGTGTCACGACCCGCCCCTCGGTGGGCCGATCGAGGCCCGTGATCAATCGCAGCAGCGTGGTCTTGCCCGACCCTGACCGGCCGGTGACGACGTGGAACCCACCACGGGCGAATCGGGCGCTGACCGGCGCGAGGCCCAGCGCCGCACCCCGCGTGTCGGCGGCTCCGTAGCGGCGTGTCGCGGCCTCGACCGCGACGGCATCGTCCTCCGCCGATGGACGACGGGCCCGCCCGAGGGCAGCCGACTCGGCCGGGAGGTCGGGCGCCAGCCAGCCCAGGGCGTCGACCGCGCGGCGACGGTCGGTCCCATCCGGCCCGGGACGCTCCGCCACCGCCCGACCGTCGGCCAGATGGACGACACGATCCGCGATCCGCTCGACCATCGGGTCGTGGGTCACGATCACGCACGTGCTGCCCTCGCTGCGGACCAGGGCACGGATGATGTCCAGCAACTCCGCGGCCGTGGCGCCGTCGAGCTCGCCGGTCGGCTCATCGGCAAGGAGCAGCGCCGGATGCGCCGCGAGTGCCGCCGCAAAGGCGACGCGCTGCTGCTCCCCGCCCGACAGCTCGCGGCGCCATGCCCGGCCGCGGTGGGCCAGGCCGACCTGTTCCAGGAGCCCGGCGACCCGTTCGGAGCGCTCCTCGGTCGTCGCCCCGCGCAGCCCCAGCGGCAACCCGATCGCCTCGTCCACCCGGAGATATGGCGACAGCGCCCGGCGGTAGTGTTGCTCGACGATGCCGACGCGGTCGCGGCGGTGACGGGCGAGCGCCGCGTCGGATGCGCCGGACAGCTCCTGGTCGAACACGACGAGGCGACCCGCCGATGGTCGGTCCAGCCCCGCCAGCAGGCGCAGCAGGGTGGACTTTCCGGAGCCCGACGGCCCGACGATCGCGGTGATCTCGCCGGCTCGGACGCGGAGGTCGAGGCCGCGCAGCGCGGCGACCTGGCCGCCCGTCGTCGGGTGGATGCGGATGAGCCCGGTTGCCTCGATCGCCTCCGTCACGCGTCGCTCCCTGTCGGCCGGCGTCGCCCGTAGACGCGGCGCGCCATCGCGGCGGCGACGGCGACGACAGCCCCGATCAGCCCTCCGACCAGGACGACGAGGGTCGGCGCGGAGGCCGTGGCGACCAGCGGCGGGATCGGGACGAGGCCGTCGGCGGTCAGCGGCAGCGCGCCCGTCGCGACCGCTGAGAGCAGGAGCCCCACGGCTGTCCCGGCAAGGGCACCGACGCTCACCAAGACGGCGGTCCGTATCGTCGCGAGGTGCCGCAGGATCGCCGGCGCGACGCCCTGCGCCTCGAGGTCCGCGGCCTCGCCCCGCGGGTCGGCCAGGTCGGTCGCCGTACCCAGCAGGAGGCCACCGATCGCCAGAGCCAGTCCGGCCAGGGCGGCGGCGATGAGGGTCCACACGATGCCGACACGCAGCGGGTCGTCGCGATCCGCCGCGATGCGTGCCTCGCGATCGATGACCTGCGCGAATCGGAACGGTGCCTCGGCGAGTGTGGCCCGGACGCCGGCCAGCCGGGCCGGATCGTCGGGGACGTCGAGCCACATCTCGGTGGGCCGCCCGGCGCCCGGGATCGCGGCCGCGATGGCAACGAGCCAGGGGTCCAGCGGGACCACGACGAACCGAGGGTTGGCCTCGACGATCGTGGGCATGCGCCGGGCGACACCGACCACCTGCAGGCGGACGACGGCATCGGCCGTGACCTGCAGATCGAGGATGCCGTCCGGACCTGCCTCAGCTGCGACATCCGGGCTGACGATGGCGGGCAGCCGCAGATCGTCGGTCACGGCCGGAGCGCGGATGACATGGGCCGATGTCGTGAAGATCTCGACGTCGATCGGTCGCTCGTCGACGAGGCCATCGAGGCCGGACCACGTGACGGTCGCCCGGCGCAGTTCGTCCTGGTGGCCGGAGCCCTTGACGAGCCCCGGGTTGCGCAGGATGAGGGCCGTGAGCAGGCCGCCGCGGGCCGACGCGGGGAGTGAGGCGCGGACCTCCCGCATGGACGCGTTGATGTCACCGAGATGGACCGTGACCGTGTCGCCGCCCGTCGTGGCGACCAGCGCCTCCATGCGAAGCGGATGGCCCTCCCAGGTGAAGCGCAGGTCCAGCTCGGTCGCGTCGTCGGCGAGGCGGTGACCCCGCACTGCCCAGCCGCCGGCCGGCGGCTCCATCTCCAGTCGCGCGGCAAGGTCGGGCAGGGTCGTGTCGGAGAAGTCGGCCCGCCACCCCGGCAGCGACGACAGCGCCGATGGAGGGATGGCCAGGATCTCCGTCCGGCCCTGGACGTCGCCGATTGCCGCGTCGCGATAGACGGGCACGGCCTCGATATCCGCGCCGAGCGAGGCGTACCGATCGATCGGCACGACGGACCCGCTGATGGATGCACCGGTGCCCAGCTCGGTCACACGCAGATCCAGGCCCGCCCGGTACGCGGCGCCATCGCGGATGCCCTGGTCCAGGCTCGAGGTCCAGCCGCTGGCGAACACGATGGCGCCCACGGAGAAGGCCAGGAGGGTCATGGTGGCGGCGGGTCGCGACGGCTCGCGTGCGATCGACAGCAGAGCCAGCCGGATGGCCAGGGGTCGACCCGCGGACCGGCGCGCCACCGCGCGGGCGAGGGGCCGTGCACTGGCGGCGAGCGCCAGCGCGACGAGGAAGGCGAGGAAGGCCGGCAGGAGGACGAGGATCGGCCCTGCATCGCCCACCGCGCCGACGCCCGTGGTCCCGGTCAGGAGCGGCCAGCCGAGGAGGACGGCGCCCGTGATCGCCACCGCCGCCGCGAGTCGAAGGATCGATGCCCCCGGCGATCCCGGGGCGACCGCCGCCGCCGTCGCCACCATCGACAGCGCCGGGACCGCGATCACGGCGCCGATCACCCAGGGAGCGAGGACCGCACCGGTCACGATCTCGAGTGGCTGGGCCCCGGTCCATCGCGCGATGACGAGGACGCCAAGCACGGCCAGCGACCATCCCACGACCGCCCCGACGACGACCGGCGCGGCCGATTCCAGGATCACGAAGAGCCAGCGGTCCCGCCGGCGCGCCCCGAGGGCGACGAGCCGGGCGATCTCGGCGCGCACATCGTCGCGCGTGACCAGGGCGAGGTAGACCGCGAACGCCAGCAGGGTCGCCACGCCCAGCGACAGGACCAGGAGCGACCGCTCGCGTGCCACCTCGGCGCGGGCCAGGGTATCGTCGATCTCGGCGAGTGGACTCGTGACGCGGAAACCCGCGCGGTCGGCGGCGAGGGCAAGGTTCGTGCGGTCGATCGAGTCACGCAGCTCCTCGACCGTCCACGGATGCACCGCGTCGACACGCAGGGTGGTCGTCCACACGTACGTCCGGCCCGTGCCCTCCAGGGCGGGGCTCGTGGCGATCGCGTCCACGCCGTTGACGAGGAGGACGGCCGGACTCGCCCGACCGGTCTGGTACTGGCCGCCGCCAGGCTCGTCGCCATACGGTCCCCGCTGATCGAGGTCGCCGAACGGCACGCCGCGATCGATCTGTCCGCGGCCGACGATGGTGAACCGCAGGTCGGGTGCCGGATGCGCGACGGCGAGCGGGACCGAGCCGGGATCCTCTGCCAGGAGGACTGCCTCACAGCGCGTGCCATCGATGCACGGGGCGGGGAGCCGTCCCTCCACCAGGGTCGTCCACGGCCCCGGGTCGTCGACGGCGACGATAAGCTCGAAGACCGGTGCGTCGAGGTCCAGCAACTCGTGGACGAGGACACCGCGGATCGACGGATCGAAGAGGCCGGACAGGACTCCGAGCGCGGACTCTGCGGTCGCCGCCACGGCGGCTGCATCGCGCGACGAGGGCGAGAACGTGGATGTCCGCATCACGGGTCGATCCGCCCCCGTGCCCGCGAGCGACCTCGCCAGCGTGGCATCCGTCGCAACGAGCGCGATCCCGGCGACGACACCGATGAGCGCCGTCGCTGCGGCGACGGCCGCGATGGCCAGCACGGTTGGCCCGGCTCGGTGGCGCAGACGTGCAAGGACGAGAGAGGCGATGGGACGAACGGCCATGGTCACGATCCGCTGGGGACCCCCACGAGCCCTGGGTCAGCCGCCCAGGTAGGCCTTCCGGACCTCCGGATCGACCATCAGCTTCTCCGCGCTGTCCTGCAGGACGATCTGGCCCGTCTGCAGGATGTAGCCGCGAACCGCGATGCCCAGCGCCATCAGCGCATTCTGCTCGACCAGCAACACCGTCGTCCCGGCCGCGTTGATGTCCTTGATGATGTCGAAGATCTGCTCGACCAGGATCGGCGCGAGGCCCATCGAGGGCTCGTCGAGCAACAACACCCGTGGCCGTGCCATGAGCGCCCGGCCGATCGCGAGCATCTGCTGCTCGCCGCCCGACAGTGTCCCGCCGTTCTGGCCGATGCGTTCCTTGAGCCGCGGAAACAGGGTGTACACGCGCTCGAAGTCGGACGCGAGCTCAGGACCCTTGGTGCGCAGGAATGCGCCCATCTCGAGGTTTTCGCGAACGGTCATGCGCGGGAAGATGCGGCGGCCCTCGGGGGATTGGCAGATACCCATCCCCACGATGTCATGAGCCGGTACGCCATCGATGCGCTTGCCGTCGAACAGGACCTCACCGCGGCGCGGCTTCAGCAAGCCGCTGATCGTCTTGAGCGTCGTCGACTTGCCCGCGCCGTTGGCGCCGATGAGCGTGACGATCTCGCCTTCCTCGACGGTCAGGCTGATGCCCTTGAGGGCGTGGATGTTGCCGTAGTACGTGTGGACGTCGCGCAGCTCGAGGAGTGCCATCGCTCAGCTCGCCCCGGCCGCACCGCGGCCCAGGTACGCCTCGATCACGCGCACATCGGCGCGGACCTCGTCGGGGGATCCCTCGGCGATCTTCTCGCCGTGGTCAAGCACGGTCACCCGGTCGCTGATGCCCATGACCACCTTCATGTCGTGCTCGATGAGGAGGACCGTCAGGCCCATGCGTTCGCGAAGCTCGCGCACGAAGTCGGTCAGTCTGCGGGTCTCCTCGGGGTTCATGCCGGCGGTCGGCTCGTCGAGCAGGAGGAGTTTCGGGCCCGTCGCGAGGGCCCGCGCGATCTCCAGGCGACGCTGGTCGCCGTACGGCAGATTGCGGGCCATGTCCGCGGCCCGCTTGTCCAGGCCGACGAGCTCGAGCAGCTCCATGGCGTTGGCGTGTGCCTCGGCCTCCTCGCGGCGGATGGCCGGATTGCGCAGGATCGCTCCGAACCAGCGTCCCTTGAGGCGGTGATGGAGTCCGACCAGGACATTCTCCTCGGCCGTCATGTTGCCGAACAGCCGGATGTTCTGGAATGTGCGGGCGACCCCCAGGCGGACGACTTCGTGCGGCTTGCGCCCGGTCAGCTCGGTCCCGTCGAAGGTGATCGATCCCTCCGTGGGGACGTACAGGCCCGTGATCATGTTGAAGAACGTCGTCTTGCCCGCGCCATTCGGGCCGATCAGGCTGACGATCCCGCCGCGGGGGATGGTGAAGTCGATCTCGCTGACCGCGACCAGCCCGCCGAAGCGCTTGGTGCAGGCCTTCGCGACCAGGAGGTCGTCGACCGCCGTCGGAGCGGCCGTGGCGACCGGCATCGTCATCGGGTGTCCTCCGGCAGGTCGCGATCGCGGATGGTCGCGGGTGGTGTGTCCGCCATCAGCGCCGCGCCGGCCGCCGAGGTCGGATCCGGTTCCTGGTCGTGCGGAAACAGATCGGGCCGACCCGGGCCCATATCGTCGTCCAGGTCCGGCTCGTTGCTGTCGATCGTCGAGCCGGCGATCCCGAGTCCGTGCATCTCAGCCCGGGACGTCTCGACGGGGAACAGGCCCTCCGGACGGCGGATCATCATCACGACCAGCACCACGCCGAAGATCAGGTAGTTGTAGTTCACGAGGTTGAAGTCGGCCAGCAGGGCGATCCCCGTCCCGCGGCCGACGGCGTTGATCGGGTCGTTGAGGATGGTGTCGCCGAGGTAGCGCAGCAGCGTCTGGTTGACGTACTGGACGGCGAACGCGCCGATCACCACGCCCCGCAGCGAGCCGATCCCGCCCAGGATGATGATGATGACCACAAGGATCGACACGGCGAAGTTGAAGCTCTCCGCGAAGATCGCGGTCTGGTAGGCACCGGTGAAGGCGCCGGCGAAGCCGGAGAAGCTCGCACCCAGGGCAAAGGCCAGCAGCTTGGTCGTGACCGTGTTGATACCCATCGCGGCGGCAGCGGTCTCGTCCTCGCGGATGGCCATCCAGGCCCGCCCGAGCTTCGAGTCGCGCAGGCGGACACAGATGATGAACGTGATCGCGAGCAGGACAGCGACCAGGTAGAAGGACGCGATCGGGTTCTGGTTCGAGAACACGATGGCATCGCCCCACGGCCCCGGGATGGGGATCGTCGGTGGATCGATCGGATTGATCCCGACATTGCCGCCGGTCAGGTTGGCGTTCGGTCCGATGAGGACGGCACCGCCGAGGAACGCCGGCAGAGCGATGGTGATGTCGCCGAGGTTGCGGAAGACGATCCGGACGATCTCGCCGAAGCCGAGGGTGACGATGGCCAGGTAGTCGCCGCGGAGGCGCAGCGTCGGCGCGCCGAGCAGGATGCCGAACATGGCGGCCGAGGCCACGGCGATGAACACGACGATCCACCAGCTGATGTGGATGCCGAAGTGGGGCGATGCCAGGAAGGCCGTCGTATACGCGCCGATGGCGTAGAACGCGACATAGCCAAGGTCAAGCAGCCCGGCGAAGCCCATCACGATGTTGAGCCCGAGCGCCAGGATGGCGAAGGTCGCGGCGATGATGAGCACGGCCGTGCCGGGCCACGGCAGGAACGGGAAGGTCGATTCCAGCGCGCGGAACGCGATCGGGTAGACGATCGCCAGCACGGCGATCCCGATGAGGATGATGCGCTCGCGGCGCTTGCGCTCCATGCCTCGGAACGGGTCCGGGAAGGCGAATCGGCGGCGAGATCTGACGGCGGTCGTCATGTCAGGCGCGCTCCGAGACTTTCTCAGCCAGGAGGCCGGTCGGGCGGAAGACGAGGACGAGAATGAGGATCGTGAAGACGATCACGCTCGTCCACTTCGCCTCGAGGAACCGGTCCGACATCGCGCCGATGAGCCCGATGACGATGCCGCCGAGCGCCGCGCCCGTGAGGTTGCCGATGCCGCCGATCACCGCCGCCGTGAACGACAGGAGACCGAACTGGAAGCCGAACTGGAACCATGTCTGGCCGTAGTACATCGCCACCACGAGCCCCGCGGCACCGGCCAGGGCGCCTGCGATGAGGAAGGTCAGGGAGATCGTGCGGTTCACATCGATGCCCATCAGGCCGGAGGCTTCGCGGTCCTGAGCGGTCGCCCGCATCGCCTTGCCCTGACGGGTCGCACCGACGAACCAGCGCAGCACGAGCAGGAGCGGGATGGTCACGCCGATGACCATGATCTCGTCGATCCCGAACCACGGCGCGCCGCTGGGAAAGAACATGATGTCCGTCTTCGGCAGGACGGGCTCCACGGCCCGCTGCGACGGCCCGAGCAGGACCAGGCCGATGTTCTGGAGGACGAACGACATGCCGATCGCGCTGATCAGCGGCGCCAGGCGTGGCGCGTTGCGTAATGGCCTGTAGGCCACGCGTTCGATACTCGCGTTGATGATCGCGGTCAGCACCATGATGACGGGGAGCGCCGCAAAGACGAGGATGAGTGCCGTGAGGCCGCCCGGCGGGAAGCCCATCGCGTTGACGATGAACTCCAGAGCGAAGTAGGTCAGGCCCGTGCCGAGCATGAAGACGTCGGCATGGGCGAAGTTGATGAGCTCCAGGATGCCGTAGACCAGCGTGTAGCCGATCGCGATCAGCGCGATGATCAGGCCGTTGGTCAGGCCGATCGTGAGCGCCTTGACGAGTTCCTCCACGCCCTCTCCTCAGGAGTCATCGGATACCGGAAATCTCCGGTCGACCGGGGTGGTAACGATCGACCGCCCGGCGATGCCGAGCGGCCGATCCAACTACAGACCCGTGGGGGTCCGGAGCGCTACTTGATGATCTTGTCGAACTTGAACGCGCCGTCGGTGACGATCAGCGCGGTCATGTCGGTGAGGCTCGTGTCACCGGCCGCATCGAACGACCAGGTCCCGAGGACCCCGGCGAAGTCCTTGGTCCCCTTGACCTCGTCGAGAACGAGGGCGCGGAGGGCCTTCATGTCGGCCGGGTTCGCTGCGGCCGCCCGCTCGATGGCGGCGATGACGACCTTGGCCGCCTCGTAGCCATACGCGGTATAGACCTCAGGCGGGGCGTCCGGATACTTCGCGTTGTAACGCGCGATGAAGTCAGCGCCGGCGCCGGTCAGCTGATCCGGCGAGATGGCACCCGACGTGATGTAGCTGCCTTCGGCGGCCGCACCGGCCGACTCCAGGAACTCACTCTCGGCGATGCCGTCCGGGCCCATGAGCTTGACGTCCGGCATCGCGTCGCGCAGGTCGCGCCACAGCTGGCCGGCGTTGTTCTGGGTGATCCCGCCGTAGTAGACGAGATCCGGGCTGGTGGCCTTGATCTTCTCGGCCAGGGCCTTGTAGTCCGAAGCCTTGCCGTCGATGCCGTCCCGACCAAGGATGGTCAGGCCGTTGTCGGCAGCGACCTTGTCGAAGACATCGGCGATGCCCTTGCCGTACACCTCGGTGTCGTCGAGCAGGTAGACGTTGGTCGCGCCGAGCTGGGAGGCCCACAGTGCGCCAGCGCCACCCTGGAGGTCGTCAGCGGGGACGACTCGGGTGTAGTTCTTCTTGCAGCCGTTGGGGTAGTAGACGTCCGGCTCGCCTGCATTGAAGAGCTTGGTCAGGCCGACGTTCGTGTTCGCCGGGCTGATCATGACGAGACCGGCCTGGCACAGGATCGGGATCGACAGCTTGGCTGCGCCCGAGTTGAACGTGCCGATGTACGCGACGAGCTTGTCGTTCGCGACTGCGTCGTTCGCGTTCTTGATCTCAGTCGCCTCGTCCCACTTGCCGGCTGCGGCCGTGGAGTCGTCGACGTCCTTGTAGACGAGGGTGTATCCGCCGGCCTTGTGGTCGGCTTCCTCGAGCGCCATGTTGATGGCGTTGACGATGGTGTCCGTTTGGGCCTTGCTTGACCCCTGGCGCGGCAGCGATGACCAGATCTCGATCTCGCCCTTGTCGCTCCCGCCGCCCGATCCGCCGCTGCACGCGGTGAACGCGAACAGTGCGGCGGCAGCGAGTGCCCCAACCTTGGTGAACTTCATCCGATCTCCTCCTGATGTCTCGGTCGTCCGGCGGCCCCGGAGCGACCCTCGGTCGGAGCCATCGCGTCCCGACCCGGCACGGACAGGCATCGGTCGTTTCGTTGCCCGCTGGTTCGCATCTGCCACAGATGGTGCCCTCCCAGGGCGTCGGCGGAGGCGAGGAGCGGTGCTTGACGGACGGCGACGCAGGTCCGATCCAGGCGGCGCGCAGGTGGCCGCCGAAGCGATGCCGTATATTAGGCATCGGCGACCCGATTGCAATACCGTCGGGCGCACCCCCTTTCGGCGTCGACGCGACGCTACTCGCGAGTGCAGCCATGCACGACGCAGGACGATGGGGACGCGCCACTGGCGGTCCGGCCACGGGCCGGTGCCCCGGTCGAGGGGTGACGGTCGCCTCCAGCGAGGTTTGACCTTCGGCGTGGAGTACCTGGTCCGAGCGGCCCGAGTCACGGACATCGATCGTCTCGTCGCCCTGAGCGACGCTGACCTTCGTGCTGCCCGTGCCGCGAGCCCGATGGACTCAGCCGACCTGCTGCGCCAACTGGTGTACCTGCCGCAGGCGAGCATCTTCATCGCCGAGGCACAGCGCCTCGTCGTCGGAGGGGCAGTCCTCGCCCTTCGACCGTCGGTTCGCGCCGGCGGGTTCGTGGGGACCATCGACTTGCTGGTCGTCGACCCCGACCACGACACGGACCGGGTGACCGACGCCCTGCTCGAGGAAGTCCTCCGGTCGGCAAGCAACAAGGGCTGCACGCTCGTCGAAGCCGGTCTGCCGGACGACGAACGAGCACTCACCAGGTGGGCCGCCCAGGGCTTCGTGCCGGCTGGTCCACGCATCCAACGACCCGTCGCCGCTGCGGGAAGCACCGCGCGACGCACTTGATCATCGACCTGTCAGCGCTGCGCGAGGAAGCGCGCCTGCGGGCCATCAACACCCGGACCCGATAGGAGTCATCTATGGGCAAGAACGTCGCCGTCTTCGTGGACGTGGCGAACATCTTCTATGCGGCCAAGGCCGCTGGCGTGGACATCGATTACGTCACGCTCCTCAAGTCGGCCACGACAGGCCGCGACCTTGTGCGGGCCTATGCCTACACCGGCCTGGACCCGGACAACGAGAATCAGCGCAACTTCCACGACTTCCTGCGCCGCAGCAACTACAAGGTCGTGAGCAAGGACATCCGCAAGTACGGCGACGGCAAGATCAAGGCCAACCTGGACATCGAGCTCGTCGTGGACATGATGAAGACGGCTCGCAACCTGGACATCGCGATCATCGTGTCCGGTGATGGCGACTTCGCCCCGGCGATCCGTGCGGTCCAGGAGCAGGGCGTCCGCGTCGAGGTCATCAGCTTCCGCGGCAACACCAGCTCCGACCTGATCGAGGCTGCGGACCAGTTCACGGACATCATCCAGCTGGCCCGTGTCGAGAAGGGCTCGCGCTCCGGCCGGCGGGTCGCCGACGACGGCGATCTGTCGATGACCGAGGTCCCTGACAAGCAGACCGACGGCACCGGCGTGGGCCGGGGTCGCGGCACGCGCGGCGGGCGCGGACGTGGCCGGGCGGACGGCGACGCGGTCGCCGCCGGCGGAACCCGTGATCGTGGGCGCGGGCGTGGCCGATCGGCCGTTGCCGCCGGGGACGGCGGCGACACAGCCGGATCAGCGGCCATCGTCGCGTTGCCGGGCGAGCGCCTGTCGCGCGGCGGCAGCCTGTCTGAGGCGGATCTCGCCACGGCCGAGGTGTTCACCCTGGACGATCTCGATGCACCCGCCGACGCCGAGGCACCGGATGGCACCACGCCGCTCGGACTCGATGGACCGGACGAGGACGGCGAGGACGGCCAGCGCCGTCGTCGACGCCGTCGTGGCGGGCGCGGCCGTGGCCGTGGCCGAAGCCGGGAAGACGGGACGGATGCGCCGCGCGCGCTCGATCCGGAGGCCGAGGCAGAGGCTGAAGCCGTGGCCGATGCGATCGCGGCGGGCGCCGTCGCGGGATTCGATCCCGACCTCGGCGCCGAAGTCGAGGTCGACCTTGATGAGGTCGAGGACGACGAGGAGGCCGTCGCCGCAGCGCCGACGGTAGCTCCCGCCGCTCCCGCCGCTCCCGCCGCTCCGCGGCGACCGCGGGCGACGCCGTTCGGTTCGGTCTGGGATTCGCAGCTCGGGACGACCACCGCGCCGGCCAACCTCAGTCCCATCGCAGCCGATGATGAGGACTTCGACGAGCCCGAGATCCCGGAGTACCTGATCGCCGAGCAGCGACGGGGTGCCCAGGGAGGCCAGGGAGGCCGCGGTGCCCGCGGTGGTCGCTCGGCGTACCAATCGGCCATGGATCGCGAGCGGTTTGGTGGCGGCCGTGGTGGTGGTGGGATCAATCGGTATCCGGACGTCAGCGCCCGGACCGGCTCGACCGGCTCGACCGGGTCCAGTGGCCCGTCGCGTCAGGGACGTGCGCCCCTTCCGAGGGAGGAGCGACCGCTTCCGCGACGCGAACGTGACGATCGACCCCGTGAGACTCGGGCTCCCCGCGACGCGGCGCCCGCTGGAACGTCCAGGGAGCCGTGGAGCGAGGTCCCGCCGGAGCTCGAGGCGATGCTTCGTGCCCAGGTCGGGGCGCCCGCCCCGCGGAGCGTGACGAGCGCGCAGCCCGCCGCGACGACCGACGCCGAGGCACCGGCCGCCGACGCCACCGAGGCTCCGGCCCCGAAGCGACGTGCGACCCGCAAGGTCGCCGCCGCGACGACCGACGCCGAGGCACCGGCCGCCGACGCCACCGAGGCTCCGGCTCCGAAGCGACGTGCGCCCCGCAAGGTCGCCGCAGCGACGACCGACGCCGAGGCACCGGCCGCCGA
>JBKJHI010000094.1:0-3044 GCA_046599085.1 Candidatus Limnocylindrales bacterium | reverse complement strand
ACCGACAGGTAGTTCGCCGCCCGCCAGTAGGCGTCGATGCTGCGCAGCGTCTCGGCGTCGAGCGGGCCGGGCTGACGTGGGCCGACGGCGGTGGTCATGGGTGCCTCCCCGTTGCTGGGTCAGAGCAGCTGGAGGCGGCGCGCCTCCGCGGTCAGTGTCTCGCGATGGTCCGGATGGGCGATGGCGATGAGCGCCGCGGCTCGCTCGCGCAAGCTGCGACCGAACAGTTCCGCGACACCGTACTCCGTCACGATCGTTCGCGCGTGGGCCCTCGTCGTGACCACGCCGGCACCGTCGCGGAGCGTCGCGACGATCCGTGACACAGCGCCGCCCGCTGCCGTCGACGGCAGCGCGATGATCGCCCGACCGTGGTCCGCCAGCGCCGCGCCGCGGATGAAGTCCATCTGGCCACCGACGCCGGAATAGATCCGGCTCCCGATCGAGTCGGCGACGACCTGGCCGGTCAGGTCGACCTCGATCGCGGAGTTGATCGCGATCATCGAGGCGAATGACCGGATGATATGCGTGTCGTTGGTGAAGTCGACCGAGCGCATCTCGATCATCGGGTTGTCGTGGATGAATTCGTACAGTCGGTGGCTGCCCATGACGAACGCGGTCACGATCTTGCCCCGATTGCGCTCCTTGCGGGTGCCCGTCACCACGCCGGCCTCGACGAGGTCGACGATGCTGTCCGTGAACATCTCCGTGTGGACGCCCAGCTCCTTGCGATCGACCAGGGCGAGGGCCGTCGCCGCCGGGATCGCGCCGATCCCCAGCTGCAGCGTGGCGCCATCCGGGACCAGGTCGGCGACGAACGCACCGATCGCCCGCTCGACCTCGCCGATCGCACCGACCGCGTGCTCGTATGGCGGGATGTCGACCTCGACGGCGAGATCGATGTCGTCCACGTGGATGAAACTCGCGCCGAGCGTCCGCGGCATCGCGGCATTCAGTTGCGCGATGACGAGCCGCGACGAGCCGATGGCCGCTTGCATGGCCTCCACCGACACCCCGAGCGAGCAGAAGCCGTGCCGATCCGGGGGCGTGACGTTGACGAGCACGGCGTCGAGCGGCACGGCCCGGGACTGGAACAGCCGCGGCACGTCGGACAGGAACGTCGGCACGTAGTCGGCCCGGCCTTCGTTGACCGCGGCCCGGGCGTTCGGTCCGACGAACAGCGCGCGATGCCGGAAGTGCCCGGCCATCTCCGGCGCGAGGTGCGGTCCGGGACCCTCGATGTGCAAATGCACCATGCCGACATCGTGGAGGTCGGCCGCCCGTGCGACGAGCGCATCAAGGAGCACGGATGGCGCAGCGGCCGCGCAGTGGACGTAGACCTGATCGCCTGAGCGGATCTCGGCGACGGCGTCGGCGGCGGAGACGATCTTCACGCCGGTCGGTCCCGGGGCGGTCCCGCCAGCCGTTCAAGCATGGCCTCATGGAGCGGTCCATTGGTCGCGAGGAACGTCCCGGAGTCGATCGCCCGTACGCCGTCGAAGTCGGTGACCCGCCCGCCGGCCTCCTCCACGAGCAGCAACGGAGCCGCGGCATCCCACGGCTTCAGCCCGACCTCGACCATGGCCTCGGCGGCACCCTCGGCGACAAGGGCATAGCCCCAGAAATCGCCGAAGCCGCGCCCGCGCCAGACACGGTCGAGCAGGGCCTCGAAGCCCGGCGCGCGACCGGACGCCACGACGTCGCGACCGGACCCATAGAGCAGCTGGGTGTCGTCGAGAGCCGCGACGCTGGACACGCGGACCGGGCGCATAGGTCCGTCGTCGGCCGACCGTGACCATGCTCCCCCACCCCGGTGCGCCCACCAGCGCTCCCGCAGGATCGGTGCCGAGAGCACGGCTGCCTGCAGCTCGCCGTCACGCTCGACCGCCAGGAGCGTGGCGAAGATCGGGATGCCGCGCATGAAGTTGTGGGTCCCATCGATCGGGTCGATGTACCAGCGGACGGATGCCCCAGCGGCCTCCGTCCCGTATTCCTCGCCAAGCAGCCCGTGATCCGGGAAGGCATCTGCCAGCCGCTCGCGGATGCGCGCCTCGATCGCCGTATCGGCCTCTGTGACGAACGTCCGATCGGGTTTCGTCTCGATGACGAGATCGCGGCGGAAATGCGCTCGGGCCGTCGCGTCGGCCTCGTCGCACGCGGCAAGCGCGACGTCCAGCCAGCCTCGAAGCTCCTCGTCGCTCCCCCGCCGCAGGCTTGCTGACCATTCAGCCCCGTAGCGGCCGTCGCCCGCCGTCATCCGCCCGCTCACGATCGGATCCGCGCGTTGCCGGGGTCGTACAGCGGCTCGCGCATGACCTCGAACCCGACCCACCGGCCGAAGACCTCGACCTCGCCGCGCGTCCCCGGCGCAGCGCGGTCCGGCGGCAGGTAGGCGTACGCGATCGAACGCTCGACCGCGAACCCGTAGCCGCCGCTCGTGACCCGCCCGACGACCGCGTCATCCACGCGGACCGGTTCGTTGCCGAGGCAGACGGCGCGCGGGTCGTCCAGCACCAGACAGCGCAGCCGCTTGCGCGGGCCAGCGGCCTTCGCAGCGAGCAGCGCGTCGCGACCCAGGAAGTCGCCCTTGTCGAACGCGACCGCGAAGCCGAGGCCGGCATCGAGCGGCGTCTCGTCTGGCGTGATGTCGCTCGACCAGACGCGGTAGCCCTTCTCGATCCGCAGCGCGTCGATGGCGCGGTACCCCGCAGCCACCATCCCGTGCGATCGGCCGGCTTCCCAGAGCGTGTCCCACAGGGACCGCCCGTATTCTGCGTGGGCATACAGCTCCCAGCCGAGCTCCCCGACGTACGTCACGCGCAGCGCGAGGACCGGAACGAAGCCCACGCTGATCTCGCGCGCGGTGAGGAACGGGAAACCGGCATCGGACAGATCGTCGCGCGTGACCGACCCCAGGATGTCCCGCGCCAGCGGCCCCCACAGTCCGAAGCAGACGCGGCCGGCGGTGATGTCGCGCAGCGTCACGCTGCCATCGTCCGGCAGATGGCTGCGCAACCAGGCAGCATCGTGGTTGCCGAACGCAGTTC
>JBKJHI010000046.1:0-4197 GCA_046599085.1 Candidatus Limnocylindrales bacterium | reverse complement strand
AGGGAGACCACCTGTTTGATAGGCCGCATGTGGAAGTCCGGTGACGGATGAAGCTGAGCGGTACTAACGGTCGAGGGCTTGACCTCTTCAGCAACTGACCAGGGGTCAGTGGCTGGGAATCGCGGATCAGTTCCGATGACGATTCGAACCAACGAGATCGAAGATCCTTCTTGGCGCCCGCCGGGTCGACGGACCCATGCGTAGCCGCTGCCGAACATCCAGACGCAACAGATCCTGGTGACTCTAGCGGAGAGGCCATACCCGTTCCCATCCCGAACACGGAAGTCAAGCTCTCCAGCGCCGAAGATACTGAGAGGGCAGCCTTTCGGGAACATAGGTCGTCGCCAGGATTTTTGCGTTTCCGAGGCCTGCACGCACCAGTCTGGCGCGGGCAGGCGGTATCCTCGAGGCGTGATGGCCGACTCGATCGAGCAACCCCAGCCCCGGCCGACCACGCCGTCGACCGGCGAGATGATCTGCCCCTACCTGCTCGCGGATGGTGGCGCCTGGCGCGCTTCCACGCCAGCACGAGCGCACCGTTGCGCGGCCGTCGCGCCGCCTGCACTGCTCACCACGGAAAAGCAGCGCCGTCTGTGCCTCACGGCTGAGCACCACGGGTGCGCGACGTTCATGGCCGCGCGGTCATTGCGTCCTGCCACAGACCGAGCCGACGCGCGCGGGGCACGGCCGACGGCGCGCACCATCGCCCGCACGACGCCGCTCGTCCTCGACCACGGTCGCCTCGCGCTCAGCGCGCCGACGACCGCCTGGCGACTGGATCGCTCGATCGGGCAGGCGGCGCTGGTCGTCCTGATGGTGCTGGCGTTCGCGGCGATCCTCGTCGCGCGACTGGCCGGCGCCGACGGCTCGGGAGCGGGCGCGGTCGCGGGCGCCACCGGTACGCCGGGCCCGACGCCCAGCGTATCTGCCAGTTCCAGCCCCATCGCGTCCACCCCATCGGCGAGCGGCACCCCCTCCACGCCGTCGGGCGGATCACCGGGGCCGACCGCGTCAGCTACGGCCACGGACACCCCGAGTGCGACGGATGCGCCCCAGCCCTCGGCGGCAGGTACGACCTACCTCGTGCGCCCGGGCGACACGCTCAGCGGCATCGCGGCCCGATTCGGCACGACATGGCAGGTCATCGCGGAGCTGAACGGGATCGACGACGCGCGGCGGATCCGGGCAGGGCAGGAGTTGCTGCTCCCCTGAGGCCACGACCGCATCAGTGCTGGCAATGCCGACAGAACGACGTCACGAATCCTCCGGCCTTGATCTCGCTGATCCTGGTGCCGCAGCGCGGACATGGCTGCCCGCCTTTCATGTGCACGGCGAGGAAGTCACGGACCTGCGTCTCGAATGTCGGCGGCACGCGCGCGCGCAGGATGGCGCCCGCGGATGCGAGTGTTTCGCGGGTCGCGACGTACAAGCCATCGATCTCCTCCGCCGCCAACGACGCGCGCTTGCGCGACGGCAGGAGTGCTGCTGCGTGCAGGATCTCGTCGCTGTAGGCATTCCCGATCCCCGCCACGAACGCCTGGTTTCGTAACAGGTTCTTCAACTCGCCAGGATGCCGCCGGATCCGGTCTCGCCACTGTTCGAGCGTGAGCGCCGGGTCGTCGGCGTCCGGGCCGATCTCGTCGGCACCCATGCCTGGGACCGTGCGGTCGATCCCGGCCGGTAGCAGGTAGACCTTGCCCATCTGCGTCGGGTCCTTGTAGCGGACTTCAGGCAGCGCCTCGTCCGAGGGTACCCAGGCGGCGCCACGTGTCCACGGGGCGGGCCAGCCCCTGACCTTCGTTGACGCGCGTGGACCGAAGCCAAGGACGAGCGCGGTCTTCGCCGGCAGTTTCGTCGGCAGGAGGGCGAGCTGGAATCGCCCCGTCAGCATCGGGTTGATCACGACCGCGTCGCGCGCGAGGTCGATGAGGAGGAACTTGCCGCGGCGCCGGATGGCCAGGACGGCCTGGTCGATGAGGGCGCTGAGCTCGGCCGGCGTGCCCCGGACAGCCAGCGGGCCGGGCGCGCTCGCCGACGTGATCCGGCGGCCCCGAAGTGCTGCGTCCAGGGCTTCGGCGACGACGGTCAAGTCAGGCGATTCGGGCACGTTCTGCCGATTGTAGCCCGGCGAACCCCTGTGCTAGACTTCCCCGGCCTCACGAGGCAGGACAGCTGAAGAGCGATCTTGGACCCATCTCGAGCGAAGGAGCGGACCGCGGAGTCGATACCACGGACCCACACCCCACTCTCGTCGACGGCCTGAGCTGCGCTCGGGCCGTTCCTGATTCGTGGGAGCGAATCCATGACAGGAGTGACCAGAACGTTGATCGAAAACGAGCAGGGCGGGACCGCGCCAGACACGGAGGCCACCGCCGACGTGACCACACCGGCGCCAGAGGAGTCCGTCGCCGCGATCGCCGTCGCTGAGGAGCCCGTCGCTGACGAGCCCGGCGCCGACGCATCCGCCACCGACGTGCCCGTCGAAGCGGAGCCATCGACCGACACCGCGTCGGAGCAGGCTGTCCCGGACAGCCCGTCCCCGGCGGCGGCACCCGACGAGGCGGCACCCGAGGCGACCCCGGAGGTCGACGCTGCCGCCGAGGTGACCGTCCCCGCCGCCGCGGAGGCTGAGGCAGTCGCCGATGCCCCCGTCGCACCCGCGGACGACGCACCGGCTGACGCCCCTGTCGAAGCCGCGGCCGGCGACGACTCCAGCGGCCTCGATGCGGACGACACCGCAGATGCCCCTGCCGCCGATGACGAGCCCGAAGAGGTCGCTCCGCGCGAGCTCGGCCCGGAGCCGACGACGATGGAGGAGCTGCTCGCCGAGCAGGACACCGACATCAAGAGTTTCAAGCACGGGGACGTCGTCGACGGGACCGTCGTGCGCATCGACAAGGACGAGATCCTCGTCGACATCGGCGCCAAGTCGGAAGGCGTCGTCAGCAATCGCGAGCTGTTCGGTCGCCACGGCGAGGGCCAGGCCCCGCTGGCCATCGGCGACGTCGTCCTCGTCTACGTCCTCCAGCCGGAGTCGCCCGAGGGACACGTCGTCCTCTCGCTGCGCCGCGCCGGGCTCGAGCGCAAATGGCGCTCGATGCAGGAGCAGTTCGAGGAAGGCGTCATCATCGAGGCGCCGGTCATCGATCACAACAAGGGCGGTCTCATCGTCGACTGCGGCATCCGCGGGTTCGTGCCGATCAGCCAGATCGTCGACTTCCCGCGCCGACCGCAGAATGACCAGCCGCGCGACGCGGCCCAGGAGATCGCCGAGAAGCTGATGCCGTTCGTCGGCCGAAAGCTTCGACTCAAGATCCTCGAGGTCAACCGCAAGGCGAACCGACTCATCCTGTCCGAGAAGGTCGCTCTGTACGAGGAGCGCCGCGAGAAGCGCGACGAGCTGTTCAGCAGTCTGCAGGTCGGCCAGAAGGTCACCGGCACCGTGCGCAGCATCGCGCCGTTCGGCGTGTTCATCGATCTCGGCGGCATCGATGGCCTCGTCCACAAGAGCGAGCTCTCGTGGAACAAGGTCAACAACCCCGAGTCCGGCTACAAGGTCGGGGAGGAGGTCGAGGCTGAGGTCATCGACATCAACCACGAGCGCGGCCGGATCAGCTTGTCGATCCGTCGCCTCCAGCCGGATCCGTGGCATTCGACCGTCGCCGACTTCAATGTCGGTGACGTCATCGACGGGACGGTCACGAAGCTCGTCAACTTCGGCGCGTTCGTCCGGGTGCGTGATGGTCTCGAAGGCCTGATCCACATCAGCGAGCTGTCGCACCAGCGCGTCGCCCATCCGGGTGATGTCGTCCACGAGGGCCAGACGCTCAAGCTCAAGATCATCTCGCTCGACTCCGAGCGCCATCGCCTGGGCCTCAGCCTCAAGCAGGCCGAGGAGCCGCCCGCTCGACCGATGCCTGAACTCGGACAGCCGGCGAGCGCCCCTCGTGGCGAGCGCCGACCGCGCCAGGAACGCAGCTACTCGATGAGTGATGCGGTCCAGGAGCCGGAAGGCGGGATCGACAACACCTTGGCATCGGCCTTCGCCCAGGTCCGGCAGCAGTTGGCCGAGGCCGAGACGCCTGCGGCCGAGGCAGCCCCGGAGCCCGAGGCAGCCGTCGAGGCGGCCCCGGAGCCCGAAGCAGCCCCGGAGCCCGAGCCGGAAGCAGCCCCGGAGCCCGAGCCGGAAGCAGCCCC
>JBKJHI010000074.1:0-4247 GCA_046599085.1 Candidatus Limnocylindrales bacterium | reverse complement strand
GCCAATCCGCGGGACGGATGCGGACGACTCGGGTGGGACGCATCCCTTCGGTGATGAGATCGGTCTCAAAACGGATCTGGATGCCGCTGCTGCCGACTGGCACAGCTCCTTCCGTCTTTATGACTTCTAGGATGGAGCCTCTGGAGGCCATGTGTGCGGGTCCGTAGGCACCGTGCGTATGCTTCAACGTGTTCTCGACTGAGTTCATCAGGGCGGGGGCATCCTTCTTGAAATCGGCGTAGAGGGACTCGTCCATGCCGCCGAACAAGGTGGCGGTCACCGTCGCGCGGCCGAACTTGCCGTACTCGACGGCGTCCACCCAGGCGGGCAGCCAGCGGCTGCGGATAAAGGCCTTGTGCGTTTCGGTTTGATGGCGGGCCGCTCGTTGCATCGCGGCTTCGTCCAGCCAGATGTCCGAGATATGGAAGCGAGTGAACACACCATCCGGCGCGGGCTTCCAGGTGATCCCCAGTTGGACAGCTTGGCCGTCAAGTGCTTTCTTCCCGCCGGCGGGCCAGGTCCCCTCGGCGATCAAATCCTCGATGCTGAGGAGTTCACGGCCACGCCAAACGCGGATGGCGGAATCGAAGGTCAGCGTCTCATCGGCGGCCTTGTCGTCGGGACCTGCCAGCGGTTCGCGGCGGGCGACGATCATCCCCTCGTTGCTCTTGAGGTCCACCTCCTTGAGCTTCCAGACCATTCCCTCTCGCTGGCAGTGGCTGGGCTCGTCTTCGAGGAGAAGGACATGATTCTCAGCGGGGGCGATGCCAGCACCTCGATTGTGGTTGGCGTCTTTCTTCTTACTATCGACCGGCAAGACTGGCACGGCGGAGATCTTGGGGTCGGGCGGGAGAAACGCGCGAACGTGCAGCACCGTGCCGAGCGGGATGTCCCGCAGATCCGCTGGTGCTCCATGATAGCGGACGATGCCGTACGGGAGCATGGCGAACGGATGCGGGTCGTTGCGAAAGAACATGCCGTCCCCTTGCACGCGGATGCTGCCGCGACGGTTGGCATGGTCGACGAACACGAGTTCGCCCCGGTAGGAGTGCGCTTGCTCAAGCGGAGGGAACTTGCCGGCTTCGGGCCGGAAGACATCTTGTTCTTGGTTCTTTGTTCCTGGTTCTTCGTTGGCGGAGGTCGCATGAAAGATGAACGAACATGCAAACAGCGCGGACCATGCAGAAACCAAGAACCACGAACGAGGAACAAGGAACGATGAACCATGAACCAAGCACCAAGCACCCAGAACGAAGAACGATTTCATAGTTCGATCGCCTTTTTGCTGTCGCCAAACTGGTCAGTCTCTACTCCCATCCGCTGGGCCATCAGGAGCAGCAGGTTACTCATGTGGGCGTCCGCGTTCGCCGGGCGGCTACAGAGCGAGTAGTGCTCACCAGGTTTGTCGAGCTGGTAGCCATTGAAGTGGCCTTGGTTGAAGTCGAGGTGGCTGCCGTGCCGCAATCCCAGGTCCGAACCGCCGGCAAGCACCAGCGGGAGGTTGGCGTTGCCGTGGCTGTGGCCGTAGGACATCCCGCTGCCAAAGAGCGCCATCGTCGAGCCCAGGAGCGGCTGGCCGTTGAGGTCTTTCGTATCCGCGAGCCGAGTGAGGAAGTAGCTGAACTGCTCGATGGCGAAGGTGTCGTAGTTGGTGAGCTTCTCCATGTAGCCCGCATCGCCGCCGTGGTGGCTGAGCTGATGACGCGACTCGGTGATGCCGATCTCGGGAATCGAGAAGGCATCCCCCTCGCCTCCCAGGCTGAACGTGGCCACACGCGTCACATCCGTCTGGAACGCGAGCACCATGAGGTCGTAGACGGTGCGGAAGTAGTCGCCCGCCATGGTCTGAGCGACATCGCGATTGATGCGTTTGCGGTCGGCATCGGAAACGGCGGGGAGCGGCGTATCGAGCCAAGCATCGGCCCGTCGCGTGCGAACTTCCGCTTCACGGACGGACGTGAGGTATTGTTCCATGCGACCCTTGTCCGCCGATCCCATTGCCTGCTCGAGCCGGCGCACCTCCGCGAGGTTGGCGTCTAGGACGCTCCCTTTGCGGCGCAAGGCCCTTCGCTGAGCCGCCATGCCCCCTTTCGGCGCCTCGAACAGCGACGCGAAGATCTCGCTGCAACGACGCATCGCAGGCAACCGGACCCCGTCGGCCGTCCAGCCGAGGGCGTCTCCCGTGAGGGCGATCTCCATTGAAGAGTATCGCGTCTGTTTCGCTGTGATCTCGGCCATCTTCTGGTCCACGGAGATGGTGTTGCGGTCCGAAGGTCCAAGTTTTCCGCCGGTCAGCCAGACCGAGATGCAGTTGTGGTGATGGCTGAGGGCTCCTGGATGATGAAGACCGCTGATGGGAGTGATCACCTCGCGGTGCTTTTCCAAGGGCTTGAGTGACCGGGAGAACTCGTAGTCCTTCCCCGGTGTGGTGATCTGGTAGCTGAGTGAATGGACGCCGTTCGCGAGGTAGATGAAGGCGCTACGCCGCGGCGTGGCGGTTTGTTGCTCGGCCGCCCGGAGCGGGACCATACATTCCAGGAACGGAAGCGAGATGCAACTACCCATGGCACGCAGGGCGTGACGGCGGTCGATCAACCAGGATTGAGATAGGAATTTCATGGTTCTTGGTTCCTTCTTCTTAGTTTAAGAGGTTAGCGGTTGGTGCTGGACTGTATGACGGACTTCTAGTCCGTCGTACGGCGGGCGGTCATCTCTTCTTCATCAGGTCCGACAGGGCCACTGCGCGTACGATGTCTCTGACTCCGTACCCTTTGCTCTTGGCTTCTTCGACGATCAATCGAATGACTGCCTGATCGTCCACGGTGAGCACGCGGCGGAGGGCGTACGTGCAAAGGTGCTCGATGAAGGCCCGCGACATCTTGTCTCGGTCTGCAAGCAGGAGCTGTTTGAAGCGAGCGGAATCGCCGAACGGGCGACCGTCGGGCATGATGCCGGAAGCATCAACGGGTGGATCTCCCCCCACGCCAGTCGGAACCCGCTCGTGAGTGCGCCACTGCCCGATGGCATCGTACTGGTCAAACGCCAGCCCAAAGGGATCGATGTTGCGATGACAGGCGGCACAACTCGCATTCTTGGCGTGGGCTTCGATTCTCTGACGGATGGTGACCTTGGTGCCCGTGGGTGGAATGGGTTCGATCGGATCCACGTTGGCCGGCGGAGGCGGGGGCGTTTTGCCAAAGATCGTTTCACTGACCCACACGCCGCGGTGAACGGGGCGATGGCGAGTGCCGTCCGAAGTCAACCCGAGCACCGCGCCCGTGGTAAGCAGACCGCCGCGATGATCCTCGGGCTTGAGCAAGACGCGCTGAAAGCCGCCCGTCTTCGGTTCCGGCAGTCCGTAGAAATCGCAGAGCCGGGCGTTGGCCATCGTCCAATCAGAATCAATGAAGCCATCGACAGGCAGGTTTTTGGCGAACATCTCGCGAAAATACTCGATGACTTCGGCACGCAGACTCGTTTCGAGCCACGCATCGTATGTCGGGTACAGCTTCTTGTCCGGCACGAACATGCCCAGGCGGTGCAGTTGGAGCCATTGTCGCGCAAAGTCGTCGATGAAGCGGTTGGTTTTGCTGTCGGTCAGGAGTCGGTCCACCTCCTTCTTCAGACTTTCGCCGTTTAGGTTGCCGCCCTGGGCTGCGGTGAACAGGGCGTCGTCGGGCATCGAACTCCAGAGGAGATACGAGAGCCGGGTGGCGAGTTCCCAGTCGTTGAGACGTTCGCGAGACACCGGGTCGCCCTCGACGAGGTAGATGAAGTGTCTGGCGGTCAGCACCCCCTGCAAGGCGACACGATAGGCGTTGGCCATCTTCTCGCCCGCATCGCGCTCGACACGGTAGGATTGCAGATACTGTCCCAGCTCTTCCTGCTTCACTGGCCGCCGCCAGGCGCGTTCGGCAAAGCGTTGCAGATGCTCCGCAACCACTTCGGGCGTCGCGTCATCGGGAGGCACAAAACCGTTGCGTCGGGACTTTTCCGCTTCCGTGACCAGCGGTCCTTCCCATTCGATCCAATCGAGGAGCACGGTGGAGAAGAGGCCGTTCCCCTTGTCATCGAACATCTGCGGAGCGTTCGGATTCAAGAGCAGAGTCTCACTGCTGTGCGTGAACATGTAGGCTGAACTACCGAGCGCATTGCGAAAGGCAGCCCCCCCTCTTCGGTCCACAATGTCAGTGGCCACCACGCAGAAGTCCAAATTCGCGGGCATCTCGAGGAACACCTCGAACTCA
>JBKJHI010000053.1:0-24138 GCA_046599085.1 Candidatus Limnocylindrales bacterium | reverse complement strand
CGCCGCCGCCTCGCCGCCGCCGCCGCCTCGTCGCCCCACCGCTGATGTCCTTTTCGGCCCGGAGAGAACACGTCTTCGCCTTTGATGTCCCTCCGCTGCATCAGCGAGTGCAGCGGGACGTGGGGCGGGCCGAGATGTGCGACTTCCGCGAGCCCGCCGGACGCAAGCATCCACGTCGTGATGCCGCGGAAGTGCATCGCAACGACCAGGGGCTCGCAAGGCGCGCAAAAGGGACATCACGCGCGGCGCGCGCTCGAGTGATGGGATCGGTCGCACCCGCTTGACAGACCTCGCTGGCCGCCGTGATGATGCGCGGGACATGCGTGCACATCTGTTCAGTACATCTGTGCGCCGGGCGGCGATGGGCGGGGCGGCGATGCACGAAGCGGCGATGCGCTGGTCGGCGATGGCCGTGGATGAGGTCTCGGAGGCGCGATGACGCACCGAGCTGGTGACTTCGAGCAGCTAATCGCGGCTAGCCGCCTCTATTACGAACTGGGCGAGACGCAGAATGCGATCGCGGAGCGGTTGGGCGTGACCAGACCGCAGGTCAGCCGCCTCCTGAAGCGCGCCCGGGCTGAGGGTATCGTCGAGATCCGGATCATCGATCGCATGGACGCCGAGAGCCCGGCCGGGGATGCCCTGCGACGCAGTTACGGCCTTGATGCGGTCCACCTCGCTCCCACGATGTCCGGCCCGGAGGATCTGGCCCGCCGTATGGTCGGACGGCTGGCGGCCCAGGTCCTGCGATCGGTCGTGCGTGACGGAGCGGTGATCGGTATCGGCGACGGCGCGAGCGTCTCGGCGGTGGCCGACGCGATCGACGATGCGGCGACACCGGTGGTCGCGACCGTGATCCCGCTGACTGGCGGCTACTGGACGCCCGGTCCGGATCGCGAGCCATTCCGCCGGATCGCCGAGGCCCTCAGCGCGCAGGTCCATGGCCTGATGGCACCGGGGTTGCTCGACGACGCACCGACGCGAGACGCGCTGGCCGCCCATGCAGGCGTCCAGGCCGTCATCGACCTCTGGTCGCGCCTCGATGTCGCGCTGTTCGGGATCGGGGGCCGAAGTTGGGGCCCGGCCTCCGTGGGGGCCGACACGTCTCGCAGCCTCGATGAGCGTGAGGCGGTCGGTGAGATCCTCATCGCCCCGTTCGACCTCGACGGCGCGTTCGTGTGTGCAGAGCTCCGCGAGCGCGTGCTCGGCTTCGATGCGCGGGGGCTCGGCCGGGTACCGGTCGCCATCGGCGTGGCGGCCGGAGAGAGCAAGGTGCGCCCGATCCTGGGGGCACTGCGGGCCGGCGTCGTCCGGACGCTCGTCACGGACGTGGTCACGGCCGAGGCCGTCGTCGCACTCGACCGGGAGACCCTTCATTGAGCACGGTCCGTGCCGGCATCCCGGTCGTGCTCGGCCTGGACCTGGGTACCACTGAGGTCAAGGCCGGGCTCGTGACCCTCGATGGCCGCCTGCTGGCGCTCGCTCGTGCCGGGTACGGCCTGGATGTCGCGGGCGGACCGGGCTGGGCGGAACAGGACCCGGGTGCCTGGTGGTCCGCGGTCGTCGGCGCGGTCCGCGCACTGCATGCGACCGAGGCCATCGATGTCGTGGCGATCGGCGTCGACGGCCACGGGCCGACCCTGGCCCCGGTCGATGCGCGCGGGGAGGCGACCCGGCCCGCCATCACGTTCCTGGATACACGAGCGACGGCCGAGGCCGAGGAACTGGGCGATGCCACGGGCGTCCGGGGCTGGGCCCTGGGCCCGTTGCCTGCCGCCCTGTGGCTCGAGCGACACGAACCGGCAGCCGCGGCAGCCACTCGCTGGTACCTGACGACGTGGGAGTGGCTCGCCTACCGGCTGACCGGCAAGGCGGTGGCGCCGCGGGTCCCCGTCGAGCTCGAGCCGGACCTCGAGGTCGTGGCGCGGACGACGGGCATGCACATCGATCGGCGGCCGAGCGACGGGGCGATGGGCGCCATCGTCGGGGAGCTGACTGAGACCTCGGCCGCGGCGCTCGGGCTCCGTGCCGGTATCCCGGTGAGTGGCGGCACGAACGATGCCTTCGCCAGCTACCTCGGGGCAGGCCTCCTGGAACCCGGCGATGCCTACGACCCAGGTGGATCCGCGGGCGGCTTCGGCGTGTACTGGCACGAGCCGGTGTCCGTGCCCGGGGCGTTCGTCACCCCGGCGCCCCTCGCCGGCATGTACAGCGTCGGGGCCGCGATGGCCGCCACGGGCCGGGCGCTCGACTGGTTCCGCGACTCGATGGTCGGCGGTGGCACACCCGGGGCGGTCACCACCGAACGGCTCCTCGAGGAGGCCGCCGCCACGCCGCCCGGTGCCGATGGCCTGGTCTTCCTGCCGTACCTGGCGGGGGAGCGGTCGCCTCTGTGGGACCCGCAGGCACGTGGCGTCTTCGCCGGCCTGACCCTGGGTCACACCCGCGGCCACCTCGCCCGCTCGATCATCGAGGCCAGCGCCCTGGCGATCCGCCACGTCTCGACCCCGATGCTCGCCGCCGGCGTTCGCGTCACGGCGATGCGCGCCTGCGGTGGCCCGGCCCGAAGTCACGCGTGGAACCAGGTCAAGGCGGACGTCACCGGTTTCCGCGTGCTGGTGCCCCATGTGCTGGAGACCGCGGTCCTGGGCTCGGCCATCCTTGGGGCCGTCGGCGTCGGCGCTGTGCCGGATATCGAGACGGCGATCCGGGCCATGACAGGCATCAGCCGGGAGATCGAGCCGCGCCCGGAGTTCGCGGACCGCTACGACCGACTGTTCGAGGCCTACGTCGCGCTCTACCCGGCGGTCTCGCCGATCCTGCGCGGCCTCGCGGATCCGGGCGTGGGGTCGGTCAGGGACGCCCGTGCGGAGGCGGCCACGTGACCCGCGGCGCGATCGGTCTTGACGAGGTCCGCCTGTCGTTCCCGCGGCGAGATGGCGGCCGACTCGACGTCCTCGGCGGCATCGATCTCGCCATCCCGGGGGGTGGCATCGTCGCGCTCATCGGTCCCAACGGCTGTGGCAAGTCCACGCTCCTGCGCGTCATCGCCGGCCTGCTGTCGATCGATGGCGGGCGTGCCACGCTCGATGGCGACCCGATCGACGGCCCGGATGCCCGCATCGGCCTCGTGTTCCAGGAGCCGAGGCTGCTGCCCTGGCGCTCGGCGGCCGACAACATCACGTACCCGATGGAACTTGCCGGCTGGTCCACCGAGCGGCGTGCGGAACGACTGGCCGAACTGACCGATCTCGTGGCGCTCGATCCGGGGGTCGTCGCCAATCGACCGGCCGAGCTGTCCGGCGGCACCCGCCAGCGCGTGGCACTCGCGCGAGCGCTCGCGCTGCAGCCCGAAGTGCTGCTCCTGGACGAACCGTTCAGCGCCCTCGATGCGCTGACGCGCGAGCGCTTCGACCTCGAGTTGCTGCGCCTGTGGGACCGTGCCCGGTCGACGATCGTGCTCGTCACGCACAGCATCGCCGAGGCCATCCTCGTTGCGGATCGGGTGGTCGTCATGAGTCCGCGACCTGGGCGCGTGGTCGCAGATCTGCCCGTAGAGCTGCCGCGGCCGCGGTCGATCGCGGACCTCGACGCAGCCGTGGTGACGGACACCGCTCGCGAGATCCGGCGACACCTGGGCGACCCCGGGGAGCGGCTGGACCCGGGGGAGCGGCTGGACCCGGGGGAGCGGCTGGACCCCGGGGAGCGGCCGCCCTCCGCGGACGAGGCCGTCGCATGACCCGCTCGACGGCCGTCTCCGTGATCCTCGCGCTGGCCGGGTTCATCGGCCTGTGGTCGTTGGTCGTGGCCATCAGCGGCTTCCCGCCGTTCATCCTGCCGCCGCCATGGCAGGTCGCGGCCCGATGGGTGACCGCGATCGGCGACGGAACCATCGCGCCCCACCTGTGGACGACGCTGTCCGAGGTGCTGCTCGGTTTCGCAGTCGGGGCGGGCAGTGCCCTGATCGCCGGCTATGCCCTGGCGCGGAGCGCCCTCGTCGAACGCCTCCTCTCGCCGTACCTCGTCGCCCTTCAGGCGACGCCGATCCTGGCCCTCTCGCCGCTCATCGCCCTGTGGTTCGGGCCCGGGCTGCTCGGCAAGGTCATCATCTGCGCGCTCATCGTGTTCTTCCCGGTGGCCATCGCCACGATGGTCGGCATCCGGGCCGTCGATGCTCGCCTGCTCGAGCTCGGCCGGTCGTTGCGGGCCACACGCCGCCAGGTCCTGCTGACGCTCGAGATCCCGGCCGCGCTCCCGTCGATCCTGGGCGGGATGCGGGTCGGCGTGACCCTCGCCGTCGTCGGCGCCATCGTCGGGGAGTGGGCCGGTGCGGAGCGGGGTCTCGGTGTCCTCGTCAACCTCGCGCGCGGTTCCCTCTTCGACATCCCGCTCATGTTCGCCACGCTCCTGACGATCGCGCTCGTCGGGATCGCGCTGTATCTCGTCGTCGTGGTCATCGAACGGCGCCTCGTCGGCGCCCGCTAGTCCATCGATCCAGCCCCATGGAGGTCCTCGTGTCGCCCCGCCGTTCCATCGCCATCGTCGCCCTGCTGCTCCTGTCGCTGCTCGCGGTCGCGTGCCGCGGCGCCGATGGGCCCGCCGTCACCGATCCGCCATCGGCCGCCCCGACGCCCGACGCGACTGACGCCCCCGCGACCGCGTCTCCAGCCGCGGAGCCCACCAAGCTGACCGTCGGCCTCGGCTACATCCCGAGCGTCCAGTTCGCCCAGTTCTACCTCGCCGACCAGGCCGGCTATTACGCGGAGGCCGGGCTCGAGGTGACCTTCCAGAACAAGATCGACCCCGATCTCATCACGCTGGTCGGGCAGGGCTCCATCGACGTCGGCATCGCCGATGGCACGAGCGTGATCCCGGCCGTCAGCCAGGGCATCCCGGTCCGCTACATCGCGACCGTCTACGGGCAGTTCCCGTCGGTCGTGTTCGGCAAGACCTCGGCCGGGGTGGCCACGGCGGCCGACCTGGCGGGCAAGCGGCTGGGTATCCCAGGGCGCTACGGTTCGTCGTGGATCATGCTCCAGGCCCTGCTCGCCTCGGCTGGTCTCACGCCGGAGGACCTCGAGATCGTGGAATACCCGGACTTCGGCCAGGGGGCCGCGGTCGCCCAGGGCGCGGTCGATGTGGCGACCGGCTTCGCCAACAACGAGCCGGTCCAGCTCGCGCTGACCGGCGAGGCGGTCGGCATCCTGCGCGTGGACGACATCACGCCGCTCCCGGGTCCGGGCCTCATCACCGGCGTCGCGACGCTCGAGACGAAGCGCGACGCCATCCAGGCGTTCGTGGCCGCCACGCTGCGGGCGATGGACGAGATCGCGGCCGATCCCACGGTCGGCCTGGAGGCGGCCATCGCGGCCGTACCCGAACTCGCCTCGGCGCGTGACACCCAGGCGGCCATCCTGGATGCGACGATCGAGACGTGGCGCGGCCCGCTTCAGGAGGCCCACGGCTTCGGCGAGCTCGACGGCGACGGCTGGGCCACATCCATCGAGTACCTGGAGAGCCTGGGCCTCGTGCCGAACCCGATCGCTGTCGACGACGTGCTCGTCCAGGGCCTGCTCCCGAATGGTCGCTGAGGCGGTCGCGGCGATGATGGGCGGCGTGTATCCCCGCGGCGACCGACGGTCGTGGTGGTTGCGCGACGCCCTCGCCGCGGAAGCCGTTGCGACGCCGTCGCTCGCCGCGCCCGGCGCCGCCCCGCCGTTGCGCGGCTCGATCACGGCCGACGTCGTCGTCGTCGGTGGCGGCTACACCGGTCTGTGGGCCGCCTACCGCATCACGGACCTGGAGCCTCGGGCGCGGGTCGTGCTGCTGGAAGCGGACATCTGCGGCGGGGGACCGTCCGGCCGGAACGGCGGCTTCGTCACGAACTGGTGGGATGAGCTGCCGACACTCATCGAGCGATATGGCGAGGCGGGTGCGCTGGCTGTCGCCCAGGCGTCGGAAGACGCGGTGGACGCGATCGGGGCGTGGTGCCTGGAGCACGGCGTGGACGCCTGGTACACCAAGGCGGGTGCCCTCCAGGTAAGTGCTGCGCCCGCGCAGGACGGGGCCTGGGACGGCGCAGTCGAGGCGTGCCGGGCGCACGGTGTCGGCGACCGCTATCAGCCTCTCTCGCCGGCGGAGGTCCGCGAACGGGTCGTCTCGCCGGTCTTCCGCGCCGGCGTGTTCATGCCCGGAGCCGCGACGATCCAGCCGGCGACCTTGGCACGGGGTCTGCGACGTGTGCTGCTGGAGCGCGGCGTCGTCATCTGCGAGGGCACCCAGGCCGTTGAGATCGACGGGCAGACGCCGGGCTGGCTGGGTGGGGTCGCTGCGGGCGCCCGTCGCGCGCCGCAGCGCCGGGGCCAAGGCACCGGGGGTCAGCCGGTCCGCATCCGGACGCGGACGACCAGTGACGGAATCGCCGGCCAGGTGGACGCGGGCTCCGCGGTCCTCGCGCTCAACGCCTGGTCGGGTGCGTGGCCATGGTTCGGACGCCGATTGGTCACGTGGTCCTCGTACATGGTCATCACCCAGCCCATCCCGGACCGGCTCGCCGACATCGGCTGGACCGGCGGCGAGGGGCTCTCAGACGCGCGCTTCACGCTCCATTACCTTCGGACGACGCCGGACGGCCGGATCGCCATCGGTGGTGGTGGCGGCCGTGCCGGGTTCGCCGGCCGCATCGACGAGGTCTTCACCGACGACCGTCGTTCGGCGGCCCGTGCCGCCGCGGGGCTGCGCTACCTGCTCCCGGACCTTCGCGACGTCAAGATCCGGGACGCCTGGGGCGGCCCCATCGACATCAGCGCCGACCACCTCCCGTGGGTCTGGTCCGCACCCGATCGGCCCATCCATGCGGCCCTCGGCTACAGCGGCAACGGCGTCGGACCGGCGCTCATGCTCGGGCGCGTGCTGGCCGCTCAGGCCGTCGAGGCGGAGGCCGATCCGGCCCTGGCACTGCCCTTCGTGGGTGCGCCGCAGCCGCGGCCCTTCCCGCCGGAACCGGCCCGCTCGATCGGGGCAAAAGTGATCCGCGAGGCGGCATCCCGGAGGGAGGCCCGGGAGCAACGCGGGCTGTCCGTGGACCCGCTGACGAAAGAACTGTCGCGCATCTCACGACGCCTCGGCTACCACCTCGGACCGGACTGAACGGCACCTGCCTGAGCGTGGATCGGCCGTATCGAGTAGGATGAAGGACCCACATCGGCCCGCCGTCCGTGCGCCGCCCACGTCCAGGAGGCACCCTTGAATAGCCGACCGCCGTTGAAGCCCGCCATCGCCAACGAGCCCTTCAAGCACGTCATCGATGAGTACAAGCACCAGGCCCAGACGATCACCTGCACGTGTGGCTGGCATGGCAGCTCGTCGTCGACCGATCGCGGCGGCTCCGAGTGGACGGCCCATCTGGTCGAGGTCCGCGGCAAGAAGCGCTAGGGCGCACCGCCAGGGCCGTCGTGGCCCGACGAGATCCGACGACCGACCCGGCCCATCTGGGACCGGGTCGTTCCGTGTCCCGGAGCGGGGTCGCCGCCTGCTAGCCTACCCCCGTGGACCTGCCGAGCGCCCCGCCGTACGTCCTCCGTGCTCGATTGCTGACGCCACTCGGCGCCGGCGGCACGCGACACGAACCAGACGCCCTGATCGACATCGATGCCGCAGGCCGGATCGCCTCGGTCATGTCGTCGAGCGGCGCGTCCGCCGACCAGCTGGACGGCGCCATCGATCTCCGGCCGTGGGTCGTCATGCCGGGCATGATCGACCTCCACGCGCATCTGCCGCAGATGCCCAACGCGGGCGTCGGCGCCGGCCTCGATCTGCTGACCTGGCTCGAGCGCTACATCTTTCCGCTGGAGCGCGGGTTCGACGTCGCCGCGGCCGAGGAACTGGCTCCTCGGGCGTGGCGCGCCTTCGCGGCCGCCGGCACGACCACGGCCCTCGTGTACGGCGCGGTCTACGAGGGGAGCCTCGATGCGGCGTTCCGGGCTGCCGAGGCGCACGGTATCCGGGCGATCATCGGGAAGGTGATGATGGATCGCATCACCTACGACTCGACCATCGACCCCACGACCATCCTCGAGCGGTCACTGGCCGAGAGCGCCCGCCTCATCGAGCGCTGGGACGGGGCGGCCGATGGTCGCCTCCGGTACGCCGTCACGCCGCGGTTCGCCGTCTCATGCACGGCCGACATGCTGCGCGAGTCCGCGTCACTGGCCGCCGCGACCGGCACGTACTGGCAGACGCATCTGTCGGAGGATCGACACGAGATCGCGGAGGTCGCGGCGATGTTCCCGGAGGCCATCGACTACGTCGATGTCTACGACCGGGCTGGCGGGCTCTCGCCGCGCGCGGTGCTGGCCCATGCGGTCCACCTGTCCGACCGCGAGCTCGCCCGACTCGTCGAGACGGAGTCGCGCGTGGCCCATTGCCCGGCGTCCAACCTGTTCCTCGCGTCGGGGATCATGCCGCTCGGGCGGTACGTCGAGGCGGGGCTGACCGTCGGCCTGGGGTCTGACGTCGCCGGCGGACCGGAGCTGTCGTTGTTCAGCGTGATGCGCATGGGGTTCTACTCGCAGCAGGCGTTGCGGGCGGCCGCGGGTTCCGGAGCGGCCGACCACGGCTTGCCCGCGGGACCCGTCCTCGGTCCGCTGGACTGGCTGACCATGGCTACGCTCGGTGGCGCCAGGGCCCTCGGGCTCGGTGACGCTATCGGGTCCGTGGAGGCGGGCAAGGAGGCGGACCTCATCGCCATCGATCCGCGGTTCGCGGCCCCGCTCGAGGACCAGGCACCCGACGACGACGCGGCCGATCTCGCGTCCCGCCTCATCTTTCGATCCCACCCGGATATGGTTCGCGCCGCCTGGGTTCGCGGCCACGCGCTGGCGGGGCCTCACTCCGCGGCCGAACCACGACCATGAGCGACAGCGTCGATCTGCTCATCGAGGGCGGCACCATCGTCGATGGCACCGGGAGCCCAGGCCGGCCGGGCACGGTCGCGGTCGAGAGCGATCGGCTGCGCATGATAGAGGCGACGGCCGATGTGCCGGCACATGTCGGGCGGCGGATCGATGCGCGCGGCCTCGTCGTCGCGCCCGGGTTCATCGATCTTCATAGCCACGGCGGTCTGACGATCCTCGCCGAACCGCGCCACGAGCCCAAGGTCCGCCAGGGCGTGACGACCGAGATCGTCGGTGTCGACGGCAATGGCTTCGCCCCGTTCGCGCAACGACAGGATCTGCTCGACTTCGTGGAGTTCGATGCCGGGCTCGATGGCCGGCCGGACCTCGCCTACGACTGGCGGTCCGTTGCCGAGTATCTGACTCGCTACGACGAGACCGTGAGCATCAACATCGGCACGCTCGTCGGCAATTCGCAGCTTCGTATCGATGCCCTGGGCTGGGACGATGTGCCGACGGACGCGACGGCGATCGACCGGATGCGCGGCCTCCTGGTCGAGGCGATGGCCGATGGTGCCCTCGGCCTGAGCTCCGGCCTGGACTACCCGCCCGGGTCGTACGCCACGACCGAGGAGCTCGCCGCGCTCACGCGGGCCGCGGGCGAGGCCGGCGGCATCTACCACACGCACGTTCGATACACGCTGGGCGATCGATACCTGGATCCGTTCCGCGAGGCGATCGAGATCGGGCGACGAGCCGAGGCGCCGTCCCACATCACGCACTTCTACCACCGCCAGACCCATCCGGGCCCGCCCGAGGCGATGCTCGCGCTCGTTGACGATGCGCGCGCAGAGGGGCTCGATGTGACGTTCGACACGTATCCGTCCGAGTGGGCGAGCACGCGCCTGACGATCCAGTTGCCGGGTTGGATCCAGGCCGGTGGGCCTGCGGCGCTCAAGGCGCGGCTGGCCGATCGCACGGCACGAGATCGGGTGCGCGCAGAGCTCCGCGCGCGCGGTGCGGCCTACACCGGCCCTGCCGGCTGGGCCGATGTCCGTCTCGGCGGGTTCCGGCGGCCGGAACTGCTGCGCTGGGAGTCCCGATCGATGGCGGAGGTCATGGCCGAGACCGGCCACGACGCGGTCGACGTCATCTGTGATCTGCTTTTGGCCGAGGACCTGGGCGTCAATCAGGTCACGAGCGGGCCGTGGACGGAGACGTTGCGGCCGTTCATCGCGCATCCGGTCGGGATGGTCGGTACCGATTCGACGTTCGTCGGGGCCAAGCCCAGCCCGAGGACCTACGGGTCGTTCCCGCGCATCCTCGGGCAGTTCGTGCGGGACGAGCAGTTGCTGTCGCTCGAGGCGGCCATCCACAAGATGACGGGGGCCGCCGCTGTGCGGCTCGGGCTGCGACAGCGGGGCGTGCTGCGCGATGGGGCGTTCGCGGACGTCGTGATGTTCGACCCGGCGACCGTGCGCAGCGACGCCACCTACGACGAGCCGCGGCAGTTCCCGGTCGGGATCCCGTTCGTTGTCGTCAATGGGACGCTGGTGGTGGACGGAGGCGACCACACCGGTGCCACCCCCGGCCGAGGGATCCGGCTCGGTCGCGACTGAGGGAGGGGCGCCCACGTCGTGCGCCGAGCCGCGGCGTGCGCCGGCGCAGCAGCCTGCGCCGAGCCGCAGCCTGCGCCGAGCCGCGGCGTGCGCCGAGCCGCGGTGCTGATGTCCTTTTTTCGCGCCGCCGGGTGCGGGTCGCCGCGTGATGTCCCTCCGCTGCATCACCGACTCGAGAGCGCGGAGGCGAGGTCCGACGTCGTCGGTGTCACGCCAGGGCCGCGCGCAGCAGGCGCCCTGTCCGGAGGCCCACACCCCCGACGCCCGCGGATCGCGTGATGCAGCGGAGGTGCATCAGAGGGAGCGGCCGGTGCCGGTGCCGGAAAAGGACATCAGCGCCCGCGGGCGGGCCGGACGACGCCGACCAGCACGGTGGAGGCGCAGGGCCGCGCACCATGGGCGGTCTGCCCGCTGGCGCAGCCGCTGCCACCGGCGGATCGTCAGTGATGCCGCGGAAGTGCATCAAGCGGAAGGGGACGCCCGGAGCCGGAAAAGGGACATCAGCGCAAGCGCGGGCCGAGCGGAACCATTGCGGAGTGGTATCGTCCGGTCGCATGACGATCCGGACCCAGCCCGCGGACGCGCTCGTCATCCAGCCTGGCACCATGGTGCCGGGCCGCGCCCGCCCAGCCGCCCCGAATCGGCGTGAGGGCCCGGCCAAATTGACCGGCACGGCGCTGTACACGGATGACATCGTCATCCCGGGCGCCTGGCACGGCACGACCATCCGCTCCACGGACGCGCGCGCGACGTTCGATGCCCTCGACCTTGACCCGACCTTCGACTGGTCGAAGGTCGTGGTCGTCACCGCAGCCGACATCCCGGGCGACAACGTCGTCCAGTCGATCAAGAGCGACCAACCGATCCTCGTCCCGCTGGGCGGCGAGATCCGCCACCACGCCGAGCCACTCGCCCTCCTCGCGGCGCCCGACAAGGCGACCCTCCGCGAGGCGCGCCAACGAGTCACGGCCCGCACGACCCCGCTCCCACCCACCTTCGACCCCGAAGCGTCGGACCACACGTTCGCCAGTTACGTCATCGAGCGCGGCGCGGTGGATGACGCCTTCGGCGCCGCCGACCACATCCTCGAGGGCGAATACCGGGTCGGCCACCAGGAGCAGCTGTACATCGAGAACAACGCGATGATCGCGGTCCCGACGGACGACGGCGGCGTCACCGTCACGGGTTCGCTGCAGTGCCCGTACTACCTCCACGGGGCGCTCAAGCGCGGCCTCGGGCTCGGTGATGCGGCGGCTCGCGTGGTCCAGGCGGAGACCGGCGGCGGCTTCGGTGGCAAGGAGGAGTTCCCCAACGTCATCGGCCTGCACGCTGCGCTCCTCGCCCTCAAGGCCCAGCGCCCGGTCCGCATGATCTACGACCGCCACGAGGACATCGCCGCGACGACCAAGCGCCACCCGGCGATCGTCCGGCACCGTACCGGGGTCACCGCCGACGGGACGCTCGTCGCCCAGGACATCGAGGTGATCATGGACGGTGGGGCGTACTGCACGCTGACGCCCGTGGTCCTCTCGCGCGGGGCGCTCCACGCGGGCGGCCCGTATCGCTGCCCGAACGTCCGGATCCGGGCCCGAGCCACCCGCACCAACACCCCGCCCAACGGCGCATTTCGCGGATTCGGGGCGCCGCAGACCGAGTTCGCGGCCGAGACCCACTTGAACCGCATCGCCGAGACGCTTGGGATCTCGCCGCTCGATATCCGCCGACGCAACGTCTATCACGCCGGTGACATCACCCCGACCGGCCAGATCCTGCGCGACAGCGTCGCCGGGGAGGAGGTCCTGGAGCGGGCCGCGGAGGCCGCCGAGTTCGAGCGGATGCGGGCACGGACCGACGACGCGCGGCGGCGGCGCGCGGGCTCAGGGACGATCCCAGGCGGACCGTTGCGCACCGACCTGGAGCGGACCGCCACGGGCATCGGGTTGGCCCTGGCCTGGCACGGTGCCGGTTTCACGGGGAGTGGCGAGATCAAGCTGGCCAGTGTCGCCTCGCTCGAACTCACCGCCGATGGCCGCATCGTCGTCCTGACCGCATCGACCGAGATGGGCCAGGGCACGAACACGATCTTTCCGCAGCTCGTCGGCGAGGCTTTGGGCGTCTCCCCGGACGAGGTCGAGGTCGCTCCGGTGGACACGGCCCACGTCCCGGACAGCGGCCCGACCGTCGCGTCCCGGACCGCCATGGTGGTCGGTGGCCTGCTGATCAAGGCCGCGCAGCGATTGCTCGCCGACGTCGAGGCCGCGACCGGGGGAACGTTCGCTGCGACGTACCGCGACTTCGCCCGGACCCACGGCACCACCCGCATCGATCAGCGCTTCGAGCCCTACCCCGACTCGGTGACCTTCGACGACGACCTGTATCGCGGCGATGCCTACCCGGCGTTCGGCTGGGCGGCCTGTGTCGCCCGCGTCGACGTCGATCTCGATACCGGCGAGGTCCATGTCCGCGACGTCGTGGCCGCTGATGACATCGGCCGGGTCATCCACCCCGTTCTGGCCGAGGGTCAGGTCGAGGGCGGCACGTTGCAGGCCGTCGGCTACGCCACGATCGAGGAGATCAAGCTGCGCGACGGCCGCTACCTCAACGATCGTCTGGCCACGTACATCATCCCGACCGCGCTCGATGCACCGCGCATCTCGACCATCCTCGTGGAGGCCCCGTTCCACGCCGCGCCGCACGGCGCCAAGGGGGTCGGCGAACTGCCGATGGACGTCGGGGCGCCGGCCGTCATCGCGGCCATCGCAGATGCGACCGGCGCGTGGATCGCCGACCTGCCGGCCTCGCCCGAGCGGATCCTCGCCGCGCTCACCGGTCGCGCCGACGTGGCTGGTCCGCGCCCGGCCGAATCGATGCCGAAGGCCGACGCCCGATGACCACCTACGAGTTCCGCGTCAACGGCGCCCCCACCGAGGTCGATGTGCCCGGTATGCGCCGCCTGCTCGACGTCCTGCGCGAGGAGCTCGGCCTGACCGGCACCAAGGAGGGCTGCGGGGAAGGGGAGTGCGGCGCCTGCACCGTGCTGATCGATGGCGCCCCGGTCGATTCGTGCCTCGTTCCGGTCTGCCAGGTCGGCGGCACCGACATCCGGACGGTGGAAGGCCTTGCCGCCCCGGTCGCAGCCGCCGACGCCGGCGCCGGGCAGACCGCCGCACTCGATCCGTTGCAGGCCGCGTTCCTCGTGACCGGCGGCGCCCAGTGCGGGATCTGCACCCCGGGCATGCTGATGGCCGGACATGCGTACCTCGATTCCGGCGGGGGGCCCGACGACGATGCGATCCGCGAGGCCATCGCCGGCAACCTGTGCCGGTGTACCGGCTACACGAAGATCGTCGAGGCGATCGCCCTCGTGGCGGCGGCCTCACCGAGCCGCCCGCCGGCTGATGGGCGGAAGGAGGCCCCCCAGTGAGCACCAGCGACGATCGCATCCCTGTGCCGAGCAACGGCCATCGACCGCGCGACGTGGCGCTGCCGGACGTTCCGAAGGGCGACGACCCGGCGGCTGCCGTGCCGCCCGGCTCGACCGCGCCGACCAAGCCGACCGCGCCGGCGACAGCGCCGGCCCTCGACGATGACGACCTCCGCGATCCGCCGCGGATCATCGTCACGCCCGGCCAGGCCACCGCCGTCGGGTTCGGGATCATCGCCGGCCTCATCCTGCTGCTCCTTGGCCGACGTCGCGGGCGCAAGGGCTGAGGCGAGGGCCGCCCGATGCCGATCGAACCGCCGGTCACGAGCCCGCGCACGCTCGCGGCCGCCTACGCCGAGCTGGCCGGCGCGGCCGCCACGGGCGGCGTCACGCCGTTCGCCGGCGGCACGGACCTGATGGTCGCCATGAGCGGCGAGATCGGCGAACCGCCGGCCAGGATCCTGGACCTGTGGGCCATCGACGGCCTGCGCGGGATCGCCATCGATGGCGAGCGGCTCGTGCTGGGTGCCCTGACGACCTATGCCGAGATCCGGGCCTCGCGGACCTGCCGCGAGCACCTGCCCGCGCTGGTCGAGGCCGCCGCCACGATCGGCGCTGCCCAGATCCAGGGCCGCGGCACGCTCGGCGGCAACGCCGCGAACGCGTCGCCGGCTGGTGACACGCTGCCGATCCTCCTGGCGACCGATGCCGTACTCGTTCTGGGCTCCGTCCTCGGTGAGCGCGAGGTCGCGGCCGCCGACTTCTGGACGGGCTATCGGCAGACGGCCCTGGCACGGGACGAGTTGATCGTGCGGATCGCGTTCCCGCTGCGATCGGGGCGCGAGGTGCGCTACCGCAAGGTCGGGACGCGCCGGGCGCAATCGATCAGCAAGGTCGTGATGGCCGTGGCCTGGCGCGATGGCACGCCGACCCGCGTGCTCCGCGATGTCCGGGTGGCGCTCGGGTCGGTCGCGGCGACCCCGATCCGCGCCCTGCGCACAGAGGCCGTGCTCGAAGGCATGGCCCCGACCCCGGAACAGGCCGACCGCGCCGCCGAGACGCTGGCCGCCGAACTCGCGCCGATCGACGATGTCCGTTCGACGGCCGAGTACCGCCGCATCGTGGCCGCCCGCGTTCTGCATCGGATCATCCGCGACGCCGGCGGCTGGTGAGCGTCCTGCTGGATCGCGCGATGCTGACCCGGCTGTTCGAGGGCGCGCCTCGATTCCTCGATCGGCTGGAGGCCGCCGGCCCATGGGCGAGTGCGGCCGACGCGTTCACCGCGGCGCGCGCGATCGCACACGCGATGCCGGAGGCGGAACAGGTGGAGCTCATCGATGCGCATCCGCGGCTCGGGGCGCCGCCTGGCACGGTGTCGGCACTGAGCTACGTGGAGCAGGGGTACGACCGGGGAGCCGGCACGCCTGGCGGCGCCGGCACGCCCAGTGGCGCCGGTACGGCCACCACCACCGCGCCCGACGTCGACGTCGCGGCCGAGCTCGAGCGGCTGAACGACGCATACGAGGCACGATTCGGGTTCCGCTACTGCGTCTTCGTCGCGGGGCGCCCGCGTGCGGCGCTGCTCCCCGGGTTCACCGCCGCGCTCCAGGAGGACCGGGATACGGAACGCCGCCGCGCCCTTGATGCCGTGGTGGACATCGCCGCTGACCGCTATGCCAAGCTTGCCGCGGAGGCCCCGACATGATGGAACTCGGTCCAAACCGCTACGGCAAGGCCGCGATCCGGCTGGTTCGCGTCGGCCGTGACGAAACGCCGCATCGACTGCGTGACCTGACCGTCGCGGTCGCCCTCGAGGGCGACTTCACGGCCGCCCACACCGACGGCGACAACGCCAACGTCATCGCCACCGACACGATGAAGAACACGGTCTACGCCCTCGCCGCGGAGTACCTGACCGGCTCGATCGAGGCCTACGCGACCGTCGTCGCCCGCCACTTCCTGGATCAGCCACAGGTCGAGCGCGCCACCGCCAACGTGCGCGAGCACACATGGCACACCATCGACGTGGCCGGTTCGCCTGCGCCCGATGCCTTCGTCCGGGGCGGGGAGGGGACGCGTGTCGCGACGGTCGCGGTGACACGGAACGAGGTGACCGTGGAGGCCGGCATCGAGGACCTGACCGTGATGAAGACGACGCGATCCGCCTTCTCCGGCTTCCCGCGCGATCGATTCACGACCCTGGCCGAGACCGACGACCGGCTGATGGCCACGAGGATCACGGCGATGTGGCGCTACGGCCCCGCCGAACTCGACTTCGATGCGGCCTGGGCAGACATCCGCGCGACACTCCTCGAGCGCTTCGCGGACCACGACAGCCCGAGCGTCCAGACCAGCGTCTGGATCATGGCCCAGGCCATGCTCGAGCGACACGACGAGATCGAGGAGATCCGGATGGTCCTGCCCAATCTCCATCACTGGACGGTGGACCTGTCACCGTTCGGCATCGACAACGATCGGCTCATCTATTTCTCGACGACAGAGCCGCATGGCCTCATCGAGGCCACCGTGCGACGCAGCGAGGGTTGATGCGATGACCATCGAGATCCGCGGCCCGGACGTCCCCGGCCGGGAGCGCGTCCTGACCCGCGACGCTCTGCGCTTCATCGCCGAGCTGCAGGGACGCTTCGGACCGCTTCGCCTGGACCTCCTCCATCGCCGAACGGAACGCCAGGCGGAGATCGACGCCGGCGGCACGCTCGATTTCTCTGCGGCGACCCGGCATATCCGCGACGCCGATTGGACCGTCGCCCCGGCACCGCCCGACCTCGACGATCGACGGGTCGAGATCACCGGCCCGGCCGAGCCCAAGATGATGATCAACGCCTTGAACTCGGGTGCGAAGGTCTTCATGGCGGACCTCGAGGACGCCCTCTCCCCGACGTGGGGGCACGTCATCGGTGCCCAGGACGCCCTCATGGATGCCGTGCGTGGCACGCTGACGTTCGAGTCGCCCGAGGGCAAGGCATACCGCGTCGGCGACGATCCCGCAACGCTCGTCGTGCGGCCGCGCGGCTGGCATCTCATCGAGTCGCATGTGCTGGTCGATGGCGTGCCGGTCAGCGCATCACTGTTCGATGCCGGGCTCTACCTGTTCCACAACGCGACCGAGAGGATCGCCCGGGGCACCGCCCCGTACCTCTATCTCGCGAAGCTCCAGTCGCACCACGAGGCGCGGCTGTGGAACGACGTGTTCGTGTTCGCGGCCGAGCGTCTCGGTTTCCCGCGCGGTGCGATCCGAGCCACCGTCCTGATCGAGACGATCCATGCCGCGTTCGAGATGGACGAGATCCTGTACGAATTGCGCGAGCACGCCGCGGGCCTCAACGCCGGTCGCTGGGACTACCTGTTCAGCGTCATCAAGACGTTCCGTGCCTCGCCCGCGCTGGTCTCGCCCGACCGAGCGCAGCTGACCATGGCGGTCCCGTTCATGCGGGCGTACACGGACCTGCTGGTCGGCACCTGCCATCGACGTGGCGCGCACGCGATCGGTGGCATGGCCGCCTTCATCCCGAATCGCCGCGACCAGGACGTCACGGACCGGGCGCTCGCCAAGGTCCGCGCCGACAAGGAACGGGAATCGGGCGATGGCTTCGATGGGACATGGGTGGCGCACCCGGACCTCGTCCCGGTCGCGCGCGAGGTGTTCGATTCGGTGCTTGGCGATGCCCCGCACCAGAAGGGCCGGACGCGGTACGAGGTGCCGGTCCTGGCCGAGCAGCTCACCGACTTCACGGTGCCGGATGCAGCGGTCACCGAGGCAGGGATCCGGGCGAACGTCCGGGTCGCCCTGGCCTACGTGGATTCGTGGCTGCGCGGCACGGGCGCCGCGGCGATCGACGATCTGATGGAGGATGCCGCGACCGCGGAGATCGCGCGGTCGCAGCTGTGGCTGTGGCGGACCCACGGCGAACTTGGCCCTGAGCGGTACGGCGCGATCCGCGACGAGGAACTCGAGCGTCTGGGAGGGCGCGGCACCGGGCGGCTCGACGAGGCAGCCGATCTGCTCGACCGCCTCGTCCTCGACGATTCGATCGCCGAGTTCCTCACCCTGCGGGCGTACTCCCTCCTGGACTGACCGCTGCCAGCGACTCGTTGATGTCCTGAATCGGCGTGCCCCCGGTCCTCCTTCACCGTGATGCCCCTCCGCTGCATCACGGCTGCGCTGCCGTCCGGTCCTGTGGCTCCATGGGATGGCCGCCGCCGATGTTGATGTCGCGGAGGTGCATCACGCCGATGCCCCGGCACCGCGTCTGGAAAAGGACATCACCGGAGGGCCTTGCGGACTCGGCGGAGGGGCGGCATGGGCGAAGAGACACGCCGACGGCGACCCGCGCGCGCGGGTCGCCCCTGCGGGCGACCCGCGGGCGACCCGCGCCAGGACCGTCAGTCCGTGATCGGCCCGCGGACGACCTGCTGCCCGGCGCCGCGTCGGCCGACGAAGCGGCCGTCCCGGATGACTTCGGCACCGCGAACGAGGACGTCGCGCACGGCGCCGCGCACGGCCATCCCCTCGTATGGGGTGTAGTCGCTGGTGTGGTGCAGGTCGGCGGCTCGGAGCACCCGCTTGGCGGACGGGTCGAACACGACGACGTCCGCGTCCAGCCCCACCTTGAGGGCACCCTTGCGCGCAAGGCCGAAGCGTCGCGCGGGCGTCGTGGCCAGCACGTCCACCATGCGCTCGAGGGTGATCAGCCCGCGGACGACGCCCTCGCTGTGGACCAGTGCGAGCAGGGTCTCGATCCCGGGTGCGCCGTTGCTGATGGAGGGGAACGACACCCCGCGCCCGGCCTCGGCCTTTTCCACCGCGACGCGATCGGGGACATGGTCGGTGGCGACGAGATCGAGCGAGCCGTCGGCGAGCCCTTCCCACAGCGCCGCGCGGTCCGCCTCCGATCGCAGGGGCGGCGAGATGATCGAACACGCACAGCGGACGGGGTCGGGCTCGTCGTAGCGGGCATCCGTCAGCACCAGGTAGTGCGGGCACGTCTCGGCGCTGACCCGCACCCCAGCCGCTCGGGCGCGGCGGACCTCGTCGAGCGCGGCGGCCGACGACAGGTGGACGACGTGCACGGGTGAATCGGTTGCTCGGGCGAAGGCCAGCGCTCGGGCCGTCGCGACCGCCTCGACATACGGCGGACGCACCGTAGCGTGGTAGCGCGGTAGCGTGTTACCACGCTGCAACGCTGCTTCGATGTTGGCATCGATCAGCACGGGGTCCTCGCAGTGGACCTGGAGCATCCCGCCGCGCTCGCCCATCAGGCGCATGGCGTCGAACAGTGCGCGATCGCCCAGCCGGAAGTCGAAGACCATGAACGCCTTCGACGTGGCGACACCGGCATCGATGGTCGCCGGCAGTTCGGCCAGGGGATCGTCGGCGTGGCCCGAGATGGCCAGAGCCAGGCCATGATCGATGGCGCTGTCGCCGCTGGTCACGGCGTTCCACTCGCGTAGGCCGGTGAGCAGGGAGCGCTCGGCCGCGGGAGATGACCCCGTCCCGGGATTGTTGAAGGCCAGGAACGTGGTCGTGCCACCGAACGCGGCGGCGACGCTGTCCTGGAAGAATCGATCGGGCTCCGCATCGCTCGCGACCCGTGTGTGCGTGTGGACATCGACGACGCCCGGCAGGACGAGGAGACCCGTGGCATCGATCACCCGGTCGGCGGCGGCAGCCGGGCCGGACAGGTCGGGTTCGATGGCCTCGATCACGCCGCCGCGAACGGCGATATCGGCTCGACGCGATCCCGTGGCCGCGACGACGGTCCCGCCGCTGATGACCAGATCGGTCATGGCGTCAGTCGTCGAGTTCGATCATCCGGATCGCCTGGGCGCCATCCCACAGCGTGCGCCGCCCCATCTCGCGCAGTCGGTCCTGCCAACCGTCGTCCGGGATGAGCGTGGCGAAATGGTTGGCGGCCAGCTGTCCCACCTTGGACGACGTCGTGCACGCCCCGTACGGGAAGAAGATCTCGCACTCACTGACGCCGCCCGGGTACAACGCCAGCATGCCGGGCGCCGGATGCGACGTGTGGTTCTCGTAGTCGATGCCCGGGCGGAAGTCGCCGTACGGGATCCAGACCGACTCGCCGGACCAGCGGCAGTGGATGACGTGCGACTCGATCGGGAGCATCCGCCGGATGGCCTCGACCGTCTGCGGCGCAGCCAACTCCCAGCGGGCGCTAAAGTGGAGGTCACCGACGTCGATCCGCAAGATGCCCATGCCGCACAGGATAGCCGGGAGGCACAGATCTGGTGACCGCCGGAGGACACGCGACACCGACCATCAGCACCCACGTCCTGGACACGGAACGTGGGCAGCCGGCAGCCGGCATCCGGGTCACGCTCTCTCGACTCGATGTGGGCGACGACGGCCCGATCCGCATCACCCAGGCCCTGACCGACGCCGACGGCCGCATCGCGGACCTCATGGAGCGGCCGCTCGTCGCCGGGTCGTATCGACTCGAGTTCGCGATCGGGGGCGACGACGGATCGTTCTTCACGCGCATCGCGATCGACCTGTCCATCACCGACACGGGCCGGAGCTATCACGTGCCGCTGTTGCTCGCCCCGTACTCGATGACCACGTACCGGGGCAGTTGACCGTTCCTACTTGAGGAAGACGGCCCCATCGATATCGACCCGGTTCCGGCCAGACGTGGCGACCGACACGAGCTTGACCCGATGCCGGCCGCCGGTCTCCCACGACTGCGCGAAGACGATGACCCGGCCCTGCGTCGAGCTGCGGAACAGGTCCACCGTCCGGACGTAGGCGCCGTCGACATAGACCTTGACCCGGCCGAAGGTGCGGCCCTTCGGCGCGACGATCCCGACGGCACGGGCGGTGAACGTGAATTCGACCGAGGCGCCGGCCTTCGTCGATGTCCGGACCTTGCCGCCGCTGGCCGTGCTGTCCGACTTGGTCGACCATGTCCCGCCGTAGCGGGCCAGGGAGGTGCCCTCCTGGACGAGTGAGGCGCGGACCTCGGGCCCATCCGCGGCGGCGCCGATGTTGCCCGCCTTGTCCTCGGCGCGAAGCCGGAATCGGTAGGTCGACCCGAAGACCATGGTCATCGGGGCGATGCGCGCGGTCGTGGACGCCGTGATGGTCTGCCAGCCTCCACCGTTCGCACTGCGCAGGAGCCAGTACGAGGCCACACCGCTCAGGTCGTCCGTCGCCGGTCCCCAGGTCATCGAGGTCGAGACGGACGTCTTCCCGAGGACGCTGTTGGCATTGATCCCGTGGCGGCTCACGGGGAGTGCCACCGGGGCCACCGGGTCCACGGCTCGATAGGCGTTGACGAGCTCGCCCGTGACGGTCCGTCCGGCCGTGCTCGCGAGGGCGGTGCCGGTCGCCAGCAGGCGCGCCTTGAGTTGAAGCGGATCGGCCAGGACGGACCCCGATCGACTCCCGATCAACGCCGCGACGCCGGTCACGTGCGGAGCAGCCATGGACGTGCCCGCGGACCACGCATAGCAGGAACTGGTACAGCCGGAGATCGCCGGATACGTGCTCAGGATGTTCGTGCCCGGCGCCGCGATGTCCACGCTGGTCTTGCCGTAGTTGGAGAAGGTGGCGAGCTTGCCCTTCTGGTCGATGGCAGCCACCGAGATGACGTTGCCCACCGTGAACGAGGCCGGGTAGAAGTGCCGACCCGGCGCATCGATGTCCTGCTGCGAGTTGCCCGCCGCTGCGACGAGCAGCGCGTCGGACTCGGCGATGGCCGCCTCCAGCACGGGGTTGTAGCCGGAGCCGCCCCATGAGGCATTGATGATGTGGACGCCGAACGAGGCGGCGTAGTCGATCGCGTCGATGGCCATCGCGTCAGTGCCGCACGGACTGGGGTAGACATCCTCGATGAATTTGACGGCCATGAGCGTGATCCCGGGCGCGACCCCGACCGTGCCGATCCCGTTGCGGGAGGCGGCGATCGTGCCGGCCACGTGCGTGCCGTGGCCGTCCTGGCCGGCGTCATGGACCGTGTTGTCGTTGTTGCAGAAGTCCCAGCCATGGACGTCGTCGATGAAGCCGTTCCCGTCGTCATCGATGCCGTTGGTCTCCCGGCCATCGCCCGATTCGCCGGGATTCGTCCACTGGCGATCGGCCAGGTCCACGTGGCTGAAGTCGATGCCGTCATCCACCACGGCGACGACGACGCCGGGCGCTCCCTGTTCGAAGGCAAAGGCCTCGCGGCCATCGATGTCCATGCCCGCGGTACCGGCCAGGACCGTATTGCCATCGATCGTCTGGCCGCTGTTGTCCAGGCCCCACAGGTCGGCGTACAGGGGCTCGTCGGACGGATCCCCCGCGGGCAGCGGGTCCACCTGGAGTTCGTACCGCCCGTTCGTGCCGACCGCGACGACGTTCGGATCGTCCGCGAGCAGGCGCTGGAGGGTCGCCAGCGAGCGACCAGTGCTCTCGTAGCGTTCCGTCTGCAGCGTCTTGGCGCGAGCGTTTCGCCCGCCGCGCGTGCTCGAATCAGTGCCCTGCGCGGTCGCCGGCTCGTCCAGGCCGACGGCACGGGCGATGGCCGCGCGGGTCTCCGGCGGCGTCCCGTCGCGGAATCGGATGAGGATCTCGTCGGGCGTCCCGGCGGCCGAGATCCCGGCGGGGAGCAGGGTCGCGACGAGCATGAACGCGAGCAGGGGCGCCATGGCGCGCGGGACGTGACGGCGAGGGACGCTGGACATCGAGTGCATCGTACGTCCTTGATACGCAGGCAGTGACAACCTAGATGTCACGGGTCAGTACTACGTTTCGTGGCATGGAAGCACCATCCGCCGTCATCCCGCTGCACAACTCGGTCCGCCTCGAAGGGGACCGCATCGTCATCGACCGGCTGACCCTGTCGGACCCGACGCTCGCCGCGTACCTGCGCGAGCGGCCGGCGGAGGATCGGGGAACGCTCGTCGAGCGGGCGCTGCGGATCGGACTCATCGCCCTGCAGGACGCCGGCGTGACCGTGAACGTGGACGCCGTCCGGACCGAGTTCGAGCGGATGGTCCGCCAGTCGGAGCAGGTCAACGAACGCGCGGCCGCCGCACTGGAGCAGACGCTCCGGGCCAACTTCGCGGACGGCGACGGCCGGCTGCCGCGCACGCTGGAGAAGTTCCTCGGTGACCGCGGCGCCCTGCGCTCCATGGTCGATGAGCTGTTCGACGAGACGAAGCGCGACAGCGCCATCGGGCGGATCAGCGGGATGCTGGAGCGCTACTTCGATGGCGACGCTTCGAAGCTCGCCCATCTGCTGGACCCCACGCGTCTCAACTCTCCGATGCACCAGTTCCGCCAGGAGATCGCGGCCGGGTTCAAGGGCCTGGAGGAGCGTCTCGTCGCGATCGAGGCCGCCGCTGCCGCCCGCGGCGCCGAGCGTGCCCGGTCCGCGGCCAAGGGCGCCGACTTCGAGGAGCTTCTGGGCGCCATGCTCGGCGAGATCGCCCGCGGCGGCGGCGACATGCTGGATGCCACGGGGCTGGAGGCGGGGTCGGTCATGAAGTCCAAGAAGGGCGACTTCGTGCTGACCGTTGACGCGCGGGTGGCGCGCGGGTGCGACCTGCGAGTCGTCATCGAGGCCAAGGACCGGCCGATGTCCATGCGGGCGATGCGCGACGAACTGCGCGAGGCCCGGGAGAACCGCGGTGCGGCCGTGGCGGTCGCTGTGTTCACGCCGGCCCATGCCCCGACCGGGGTGGCGCCGTTCACCGTGGTCGGTGAGGACGTGTACTGCGTCATCGATCCCGAGGCACCCGAGCCGGCAACGCTCGAAGCGGCCGTCCGCCTGGCACGGCTCCTGGCTCTGGCGTCACTCGCGGAGCGCGAGGTGGAACTCGATGCCGCGGCCGTCGAGGCGGCACTCACCGGCATCCGGGAGCAGCTCGAGGTCGTGCGTCAGCTCAAGTCGCAGCTGACCTCGATCTCGAATGCGACCAAGGCCGTGTGGACCGGCCTCGACACCATGCGCTCGTCGATCCTGTCCCGCGTCGCGGAAGCCGAGTCCGAGATCCGCGCCGCCAACCCCGGCTGAGCCGGCACTCCCCGTTCCGCGGCCACTCCCCGTTCCGCGGCCACGCCCCGGCTGACCTCGGCACTCCCCGTTCCGCGGCCACGCCCCGTTCCGCGGCCACGCCCCGGCTGACCTCGGCACTCCCCGTTCCGCGGCCACGCCCCGGCTGACCTCGGCACTCC
>JBKJHI010000012.1:0-5669 GCA_046599085.1 Candidatus Limnocylindrales bacterium | reverse complement strand
CTGGGCCTGGGCGCTGGCTGGAACGACGTCGAGTTCGAGACCTATGGGGTGCCGATCGATCGGCGCTTCGATCGCTTCGAGGACGGGCTGCGGATCGTGACATCGATGCTCCGCGATGGGCGAGCCACCCACCGTGGCCGCATGCTCAGCGCGCAGGCGGCCGTGCTCGCGCCACGCGGGCCCCGCCCGGAGGGCCTGCCGGTGATGGTCGGAGCCACAGGGCCGCGGATGCTCCGCCTGACCGCCGAGCTGGCCGATCACTGGAACGGCGGGATGCGCTCCATCGACGAGGTACCGGCGTTGCTGGCCGAGCTGGACGCCGCGTGTGGCGAGGTCGGGCGCGACCCGGCATCGATCACGCGCTCGATCGAGGTGCTCGTGCGGCCCGGCGATCCCGCCGGCGCGCCCGCCGAGGAACGCGAGATCCGCGGTGACGCCGCGGCCATCGCGGCTGCGCTGCGGCGGTACGGGGACCTCGGTATCGACGAACTCCAGGTGCAGCTCCGCCCGAATTCGATCGAGGGCGTCGAGGCCTTCGCGCCGGTCATCGAGGCCCTGCACGACGCCTGACCGGGCGGTCGTCACCGCCCCGCCATCTCCCGGGGCTGCCCAGACACGTCCGGATGCCGGGCTCGCGCGAAGAGTCAGGTATGGACGCCCGCCTCGACGCCATCCGGCGCGCCCCGACCATCCTGGCCGCGATGCACCTGAGCATGGATTTCGCCACCGACGTCTCGGCCGTGCCAGCCACCCGGTCGCGCATCGCGGCCCTGGACGCCGCCATCGACGACCCGACGGACCAGCTGACGGCGATCGCCGCCATCCACGGCCTGGCGCGCATGCTGGATGACGACGCCGGGACGCGCCTGATCGAGCGGCTGCGCGACGATCGACCGCACATCCGGGAACATGCCGTGTGGGCGCTCTCGGCCAGACCGTCATGGGCTGGCGACGAGGCCGCGATCCGCGGGACCATCGACGCCATCACCGAGGGCGGGCTCGCCGGCATGCTCGGGCAGCTGACCCTGGAGCGCCTGGCCCGCCGCTTCCCCGGGCCGGCCGTCTGGCTGGATGCCCTGCATGCGGCGCTGGAGGCCTCCGACACGGTGGGAGCCCGGACGCGCCTCGTTGAGAGCATCGGCCTGCTCCCCGATCCGCGATCAACGCTCGCGCTCCAGGACATCGCGCTGGGCTCGGACGACGAACCCGTGCGCGTCGCGGCTATCGGGGCGTTGGGCGAGCGACCGGTCAGTGGCGCACGGGCAGCGGTCCGGGCACTGGCCGGCGAGCGGGACGGCGTCGGCGAGGCCGCACGGCTGGCCATGCACGACCTGGCGGCGCCAGGCATGGCCGCGCGTGTGCGCGGGGATGGCCTGCGGATCGGCCAGCTGTACCTCCACGCGGAGCTGGATCCTGAGCTGAGCACGGCCGGCATGGGCGAGACGGGCGGGATCGCGACGCTGCTCGTGCGCCTGGGTGACGCCCTCGCCGAGCGCCATCGGATCCAGTCGGTGACGACCATCTCGCGCGGTTCTGCCGAGCGCGCCATGGGGTCGCTGGGGACGCCGGTCGGGCACGCCTTCGCCGCGGTGCCCATCGGGTCCGGCGTCCCGTCCGGGATCCCGCACGCCTGGCCCGGCCTCGTCGATGCCAGGCGGGGCATCCGCCGCATCCTTCGCGCGCACGGGCCACTGGACCGCCTGCACCTGCGGATGGCCGACGTCGGCAGCCTCGCCGGCTCCATGGCGGCCAGGGCGGAAGGGGTGCCCACGGTCTTCTCACTGGCGCCGGACCCGCACGCGCTCATCGCCGCGTCGGAGCGCGCGGGCACGCTGTCGAGAGACGACTTCGGTCGGCTCGATGTCCGCGACCACCTGTGGTTCAGGGTGTCGCTCGTGCGGCGGCTCGTGCGCCAGGCACGAAGCGTCGCCCTCTTCCCGCGGCCCGAGCTGCGCGAGCAGCTGCGGGAGCTCGTGGGCATCGATATCGCCGCCGATCCGGCCCGCTACACGGTGGTCCCGGAAGGCATCGATACGTCGGGGATCGACACGGCGGCGGCGGAGGTGACCGCTGCGGCCGAGGTAGCGCCGGCCTGGCCGGACGTGGACGCGATCCTGGCCCAGATCCCGGCCGGTCGGCACGGCCGCCGAATCGTCCTGACCGTCGGCCGGATGCACGATCTCAAGGGCATGGCCCGGGTGGTGCAGGCCTGGGCGGAGGACGATGCCCTCGCCGCGGGCACCAACCTCATCGTGGTCGGCGGCGACCTGGACCAGCCGTCGCCGGACGAGGCGGCCGAGTTGGCCCGCATCGCTGGGGTCGTGGCCGCACATCCCGCTGCGGCCCGCGGGCTCGTCCTGGCCGGCCACCAGTCGAGCGCGACCGTGGCGCGCCTCCTCGTGACCGCCAGGACCGGGCGCTCGTCGAGGATCCAGGCCGGCGGCGTCTATGTGTGCGGCAGTCGCAAGGAGGAATTCGGCCTGGCCATCGTTGAAGCGCTGTTCGCCGGGCTGCCCGTCGTTGTCCCGCGCATCGGTGGCCCGGCGACCTACGTGGCGAACGGGCGGACGGGCTTCCTGGTCGACACCAGCGATCCCGTCGAGATCGCCACGGGCCTTCACCGGGCGCTCGCTGTCGCCGAAATCGATGCCCGCGCCCGGGAGGCTCGCGACCTCGTGCGCCAACGCTTCACCATCGGGGCCATGGCGCAGGCCGTCGAGTCCGTGTACGCCGAAACTCCCGTTGCCGAGACCGTGGTCGCGAGCCACGTCCGGGCGGTCGAAGCGTCCGTCGCCAGCCGGTGACGCTCCTCGTCATCAGTCCGGACTACGCGTCCCACCTCCTGCCCCTGGCGACGCTGGCCACGGCCTGGTCGAATGTCGGCGAGCGGGTCGTCGTGGCCACCGGCCCGGCCGTCGCCCCGCTCGTAGACGACTTCGGCTACGAGCACCGGCCGCTGGTCCTGGGTCGGGGATCGAATCCCGGGGTCATCCGTCCCGAGGACCAGCCCCCGGGCGAGGACGACAGCCTGCGCGGGTTCTTTGCCGTCACCCGCGACGGGATGATCCCGACGCTCGCCTACCAGGCGGATGCTCGTCGCGATGACCTGCTGTGGGCGCCGCGCGAGACCTCGGCTGCAGTACTGCGGGTCCTGGAGACCATCCGCCCGGATACCGTCGTTGTCGACCACCTGGCCTTCTCGGCGACGCTTGCACTGCGGGCTGCCGGCATCGATTACGCGGACGTCGTCCTGGGGCACCCGACGGCACTCCCTGTGGGCGACGAGGTGTACGGCGAAGCGCTCGCCTGGCCCTCGGCGTTCCGCCCGGAGCCGGCGGCCGTCGCCGAGTTGAGGGAGCGAGGCCGCGCGGTCCGAGCCCGGTTCACGGCGACGTACAACGACGCGCTGCTGGCCATGGATTCGAACGCGTCACCGGTGGACGACGCCTTTGCCGCGCATGGCTCGACGGTCCTGTTCAACTACCCCGATGCGCTGCATGACCCCAGACGGACCGGGCTGCCCCCGAACCACATGTTCCTTGGGTCCCTGGTCCGAGCGGAGCGCGCGCCAACTGACGTCGCCGCCTGGCTGGACGCGAACGACCCACGCCCGATCGTCCACGTCTCGTTCGGCAGCTTCCTCTCGGCACGGTCGGATGTGCTCCGGGTCGTGGTGGACGGCTTGCGGACGCTCCCGATCCGGGTCGCCCTGGCTACTGGCTCGACCGATCCGGCCATGCTCCAGGCACCGACCGACTGGCTCGTCCGGCCACACCTGGCCCAGGTTGCCGTGCTGGCACGAGCGTCGGCAGCGGTCACCCATGCCGGGAACAACACGGTCACCGAGGCGCTGACCGCGGGTGTCCCGATGGTGGCCATGCCGTTCTCCACCGATCAGTTCGCCGGCGCGGCCGCGCTCGAGACCGCTGGCCTGGCTGTCGCGCTGGACCCGAATGTTGCGTCGGTCGCAGACATCACGGCGGCGGTCATGGCCGCGCTGTCGGCGCCGTACCCCGATGCCGCCGCATCGATGTCGAAAGCGCTACGGGCCGACCCGGGACCGACGCGAGCCCTGCGCGCCATGGCAGCCGCGACTGGCCAGGCAGGCGACTGACGCCGCCATATCAGCCGCTGGCTCGACTCGACATGACTCGCCATCGGCGGCATCGTGGTCGACGATGCCGACGTCGATGGCCCGGACATGGCGACGCCGGCGAGGGCGTGGAGTCCGGTCGCCGGCGTGGATGCAGGGCTGGATCAGCGGCGGGCACTCCGCCTCATTGCGAGAGCGAACGAGGCGAGGGCCACGAAGGCCAGCGCGAACAGGAAGCCAGGCGCCGGGCTGGTCGGAGCGATCGAGCCCTCCCCGACCGCGTCAGTCGCTGGCGGCGACCCGGCACCCTGGAGCTGGCCCCGGATCTCGCCACCGGGGTTGGCTGCCGTGTGGATGTTGACGTAGGCGTTGCCGTCCCGGATGGCGGTCAGCACACCGGCCCAGTCGGCCGGGAGGCCAGCGCCCGTGACGTAGTCGGCGGCCGCGAACGTGCCGCTGGAACCCGTCGGTGTGACGGAGGCGAACGGGATCATGACCGGGCCCGTGCCGTCGGCCGGGCCGACGTGGATGTGGCCTGCGGCGGGATCGGCGGTCAGGCCGCTGTACGTGACCTCCCACGTGACGGTGCTCTCGTCGTCGGAGATCGTGACGGTCGCTGAGCCCGTCCCGGACACGGCGATCGGCGGCACCTGGGCATCGCCGGAGAGGCCGGCGGTGAAGACCTCGTCCGCGGCGAGGACGCTGCCTGGGATCGCGGCCATGAGCAGGCCGGCGATGAGGATCGCGGCGGTTCGACGCATCTGGGACTCCTCCACATCGATCGTCGCCTCGGGGTGGGCGACGCCTGACCGTGGATACGTCGCACAGGCGTGACCGGTTCTCGGCCTCGCCTGCGCGCGTGCCGCCAAACCGGGGAGGTGCCGCGGAACGTATTTACTGGTATGCGTGCCGGTGCGTTCCTCGCTCGACGTGTCCTTGCAGCAGTGGCGGTCGCGGGTCTCGCCCTCGTCGCCCTGCCTGCCCCGGTGACGGCGGCCGATCCGACCGTTCTGGTGGAGGGCTTCGCGTTCACGCCGGACGCGGTGACGGTCCTGGCTGGTGGCAGCGTGACCTGGATGATCGGCAGCGACCCGGAGCAGCACACGGTCACACCGACCGACGACGCCGCCTTCAACGACAGCGGCCCGCTCTTTCCTGGCGACACGTTCAGCGTCCGTTTCGCGACGGCCGGGACCTTCGCGTACGTGTGCACGTTCCACCCGTTCATGACGGGCACGATCACGGTCGTGGCCGCAAGCCCGAATGCCACGGAACCGCTCGCCACGGCCGGATCATCTGATCTGGTGTCGGCGTCGCCACAGGATTCGGCGTCGCCACAGGATTCGGCGGCGCCATCGGTTTCGGCGGCGCCACAGGGTCCGGCGGCGCCATCGTCCGGGTCCGCCGGCATTGGCGACAGTGCGCCGACTGGCCTACTCGGGGCGATCGCGGTCCTGGTGATCGCGGCCATCGGAGCGCTGGCAATCTCTCGATCGATCCGCTCCCGGCGCCGAGGCGACGACGCAGAGGGCTGACCGCTGTCGGGCGACTCCGGCTCCTCGGCCGGCGGCGCGTG
>JBKJHI010000057.1:0-4374 GCA_046599085.1 Candidatus Limnocylindrales bacterium | reverse complement strand
CGAGGGAGAGGCGTCCAGCGGCGCGGCGCCGAGCGCGGCGCAGGTCCGCACCGGACGGCCGCCAGCCGCCGGGTAAGCGGCGCCACCCGCGGCGTGGGCGGTGCCGGTGGCGCTGCGGGGGTCTATGGCGGGCCGGTGGCGTTCCGGGGTTCTGTGGCGCTCCGGGGGGCCCGGGCCACGCCGCGCTCCACGGCACGCGCCGCGCTCCTACCAGGAGCAGATTCTCGACAGATCCCTCGTGAGGGTATGCCCAGCGCGCAGTGACCTGCAGTCTGGGGATAGGTCCACGATCTGTGCGCGGAGCGCTCCCTGGAGGAGCGCTCCAAGTTCGTGGGCGTTCGTGGGAGTGTCGAGGGGGTGGGTCGGCGCGGCGCGCTCCACGGCACGCGCCGCGCGATCGCTTAGAGCGAGACTCGCAGGCTGGACAGGCTGAGCGGTGCCCAGAAGTCGTTCCCGGACGACGACACGCTTCCGCAGCCGCCGCCGGACCAGTAGCCGCTGGCGGTGCCATCGACCTTCTGGAAGTGCACCTTGTTGCCAGTCATCACGGCTCCGGAGCACGTCCCGCCGGAGCGATTCCAAACGTAGATCCCGACGTTCGACCCAGCCCGTGGTTCGCCATAGATGGTGTTGTCCTGGATCTTGTTGTTCGTCCCCGACGAGATGAAGATGGCGACCTGACCGATGTTCACCAGCTTGTTGCGTCGGGCGATGTTGTTGGATCCGCCACCGTCGGACAGGGCGATCCCGGAGCCCGAGGTGGAGGACCAGTTCGTTCCCTCGAAGTGGTTGTCCTCGACGATCACGTTGGAGCTCTGATGGAGCGACACGACGTCCTCCGTGTCGCCGCCCTTGCCTTTGTTGTGGTCGATCAGGCCGCCATTGACCCGGTCGAACTGCACGAAGTTGCCGCGTGCATGGCCGTCACGCTCATGCGGACCAAGGATGTTCTGGTAGCGGGAATCGATGACCTTGATGTTCGTGGAATCGACCGCGTAGACCGCCTCGGCGACGTTGATGAAATCGACGCCGGAGATCGTGATGTTGTGGCAGTTCTGGAGCCGGATGGCAATCACGTTGGGACCCAGATCGCGAAACGTCCGGTTGGAGATCGTCATGTCACGGCAGTCGTGCAGGCTCACAGCGCCCGAGTTGGGGCGTGAGCCGAAGGCGACCGGCCACGAACTGGACGTCGTCGATGTCGATGTCGGCGCGCTCATGTCGCGCGTGACGTTTGAAACGACCTTGCCGTACTTGGTGACCAGGTAGGCGGTCTCGATCCCGCTGTTGTTCCAGACCTCGGACGTGCGGCCCCAATAGCGATGGCCCGGACGGTTCGTGCCCTTGCCGGTGTGCACGGTGATGGATCCCTTGCCCATCCGGACGGAGCTCGCGAAGGTGTACTTGTTCCCGTCGCGGTCCTTGATCCACCAGCCACCGATGCTGATGATCGACGAGCAGACATTGCTGACCCGCACCCACTCGTCGTTGAGGTTCTTGTTGTCGTCGCCCGTCGCGTTGAAGCGGACGGCGCTGATCCGGATACAGCCGGCGGCCGACACTGGTGGTGTGGGTTGGACGAACGGCCCGAGGCCGGCGACGAGGGCGATCGCGAGGACGATCGCGGTCCAGACGGTTCGGACATGGAAGGATGCGGATGCGGTCGAGCGTCGTGCCACTTGGGCCTCCTGCTGCGGGAGGCGGCAGTCATCTGGCCGAGTGACGGTCGGTGACAGGTGATGACCACCACCGCCGGGGCGGGGTGTCGGAATGGCGCGGGCGACCCCGGGCACCTGCGGCGCCACCGCAAGCCCGCCCGTCGAGACGACCCGCCGACGTCCCGGTCTCGGGACGGGTGAGGCGCGAGTCGATACCGGGTGCCGATCGGGGCAGGGGTAGCCATCGATCGGCTGGACGACGCGCATCGCAGACCGATTCCCGGCAGATCCACACGCGCAGCGCCAGTCTGCCACAGGATGTTCGGAGGTGCTCCCGAGCACCACGATTCGCGTCACCAGCCGCGACGGCGCAAGGGTGGTGGTCGGGGAGGCGGGATTCGAACCCGCGATCTCGTGCTCCCAAAGCACGTGCGTTGCCAGGCTACGCTACTCCCCGCTTGGTTCGTGCTCAGGAACCACACATGCTTCCTGAATCCGGCCCTCGGTGCTGGCCTATAGCGCTCTCGTGCCTTGCCTTCCCGGTCTGTGGACGATCCCATGATACGGCCCTTCCGTTCTGCCGACGCCACTCGCATCATGGCGCAGGGTCCTGGAGGCTCAGTATTTGTGATGCCGACCTTCGGATGTGATCAGTCTCCGCCGCGAACAGCGCGAACTCCACGACGCCGCTCTAGGCTCCCCAGGCTCTTGACCCGGCTCTGGTGGGCCCGGCATCATCCAACGGCAGGCGGCCTCGGTCCGCCGATCGGAGGGGCCCGCGTGGACGCACTCGCGCAATCGCTGCAGACGGCGACCCGCGGCCGCGTTATCGTGCCCGGCGACCCCGCATATGATCGCGCCCGGCTGACCTACAACGGGATGTTGGATCGTCGGCCGAGGGTGATCTTTCGACCGACCGACACGGCCGACATCGTCGCCGCCGTGCGCATCGCGGGAGACGCCGATCTGGGAATCGCGATCCGCGGCGGGGGCCATAGCGTGGCGGGGCACGCGATCCCCGACGGGGCGCTGGTCATCGATCTGTCGCGTTGGCGAGAGGTGGTCGTCGACCCGGTCGCGCGAACCGCAGACGCACTCGGGGGCTCCCTCCTCATGGACCTGGATGCCGCGACGGCGGCGCATGGACTCGCGGCGCCGTCCGGGACGTACGTCGACACCGGCATCGCTGGGCTCACGCTGGGCGGCGGGATCGGCTACTTGATCGCCTCGGAAGGGTTCGGCTGCGACGCGCTCATCGGTGCTGAGCTCGTGACCGCCGATGGTCGGGTCGTGGTCGTGGACGAGTCGAGTAACCCGGACCTGCTCTGGGCGCTGCGTGGCGGCGGTGGCAACTTCGGCATCGTGACCCGCTTCCGCTTCAGGCTGACGTCCGTGCCGACCGTGTATGCCGGGGTGTTGCGATATCGAGGTCTGGGTGTTCGCGACGTTCTTGCCCGGATGTTCGAAATTGAGCGGTCGGCGCCCGACGAACTCGTCATGCAGGGCGAGAGCTGGTGGTCGATCGAAGATGGTGCTCCGGCGGTCACCCTGATCCCGATCTACCGCGGCGATGCGGTCGCAGGTGAGGCGGCGATTCGTGAACTGCTCGACCACCCGGCGCTCTACGACGCGAATGTGCATGCCATGTCGTGGTTACAACTGCAGGCGCTCAACCAGCCGACCCCGTTCGGGATGCGCCACTACTGGAAGGGCCATCTGGTCCGCGAGACGAACGCAGACATGGCCGACGCCCTGATCGATGCGACCGAGGGCGCCGGTGAGCATGGATTGATCCTGCTCGAGCCCATCCATGGGGCAGCCCATCGGATCCCGTCATCGAGCGCCGCGTTCGGCGGGAGGGCCGCTACAGCGAACGTGACGGCGATCTCGAAGTGGGCGGACCCGGCACAGGACGCCGAGCGGATCGAGTGGGCGCGCCGGGCCGCCACCCGGATCGAGCCTTGGTCGCTATCGGGTGGTGGGTATCTCAACTACCCGGAGCTGGACCAGTCCGCCTCGCGTGTCGCGGCCGCGTACGGGATGGAGACGTTCGAGCGACTGCGCGGGATCAAACGGGCCTTCGACCCGGAAAACCGCTTCCGCTACAACGCCAACATCCCGCCCACCGACACGAGTGGTCGGCCCTGAGATCCCAGGGCGGCCATCGGTGGCTCATGGGAGTCCCACCCTACGGACATGTGGTGCGTGGACGCATCACCCAGATGCATGAATCGTCGGCCGGGCGCTGTCAGGCGGTTCACGACGTCACGCTGCCCGGGGACCGCCCGTCAGAGACGAGACGCCGGGCGGTCACGGCAGGCTGATCGACCGCCCGGCGTCGCCATGCGCGGACCGCGCTAGACTCCCGACCGACTGCCGATCGACTCCCGGCCCGACGCGCCGCGGGGCGAACCCGCCTGCCACCCACCCGAGGACAGCCGCCGACCGTGCACGCTCGCCGCATCCAGCCTGAGACCGGCCACCTGGACCGCCGCCGCCTCGCCGGAGCCGGCCTGTCGGCCATCCTGCCGGGCCTCGGCCAGGCGCTGAACCGGCGCCGCCGGCTGGCGACCTGGTTCCTCGTTCCCACGCTCATCCTGCTCCTGCTCGCGGCGCTGCTCGTCGTCACCCAGTCCCCCGCCCGCCTGGTGGCGTGGGTCGCCGACCCGTCGGTGCTCGCGGTGGTCCTGACGCTCAACCTGCTGGTCCTCGTTGC
>JBKJHI010000159.1:0-3971 GCA_046599085.1 Candidatus Limnocylindrales bacterium | reverse complement strand
CCGTCGGCGAGGCCTTCCGCGAGATCATGGAGCCGCTTGACGGCCGGGTCATCGTGGCCACCTTTGCGAGCAACATCGCCCGCGTGCAGCAGGTCCTCGACGCAGCCGCGGACATGGGCCGCAGCGTGGCCGTCATCGGTCGATCCATGGAACAGAACTTCCGGATCGCGACCGACCTTGGCTATCTCAAGTACGACCCGTCGAAGATCGTGCCCAAGGACAAGATCAAGGATCATCCGGACGGCAAGCTCGTCATCGCCACGACCGGCGCCCAGGGGGAGCCGATGGCCGGCCTCGCCCGGATGGCCAACCGCGATCATCGGTTCGTCGAGATCCAGCCTGGCGACACGGTCATCGTCAGCGCCAGCCCCATCCCCGGCAACGAGGAATCAGTTTCGCGCACCATCGACAACCTGTTCAAGGCCGGCGCCAACGTCTTCTACCACACGATCAAACGCGCCCACGTCTCCGGACACGCAAGCCAGGAAGAGCTCAAGTTGATGCTTGGCCTGACCAAGCCCAAGCACTTCATCCCCATGCACGGGGAGTTCCGGATGCAGGTCCAGCACGGCCGGCTGGCCATCGAGACGGGCGTCGACCCGGAGAACGTGTTCATCATCGAGAACGGCACCCCGATCGAGGTCTACGCCGACGGGTCCGCTCGCCGCGGGACGCCGGTGACCGCCGGGTACGTCTACGTCGATGGCCTGTCGGTCGGCGACGTGGGGGACATCGTCCTGCGCGACCGCCGCTCACTATCGACCGATGGCATGTTCATGATCGTCGTCACCGTCGACAAGCAGACCGGCTCCGTCGTCGGACGGCCGGAGATCGTGACCCGCGGATTCGTCCACCTCAATGAGCGCGACCCGATCATGGAAGAGGCCGTCGAGCGCGTCATCAAGTCGATCGCGACGCCAGGAGACCACATCTCCGAGATCGCCCTGCTCAAGACCCAGATCAAGGACGGCGTGTCCCGCTACCTGTACGAACAGACCAAGCGCCGTCCGATGGTCTTCCCGGTCGTGGTCGAGGTCTAGCCTCGATGGCTACCCGCAAGCGCGCCCCGAGCAGCCGGACCACCGGCACGCGCGCACGCTCGACCCGGCGGCGAGCCTCGACGCCGAGCTGGATCAGCCGCATCTCGCCGGAAGTGGTCCGCTCGATCGCGGGCCTCGTCCTGCTCGTCATCGGCGCCATGACGCTCATCGCCCTGGTCCTGCCGGGGGAGGGGAGCCTCACGTCGTGGTGGACGGGCGTGTTCGCGCCGTGGTTCGGCACGATGCGCTGGCTCCTGCCGTTCTTCCTGCTCGCCGCTGGCTGGTGGCTGGAGTGGGGCCCTGGGCGACACCCGGGTTCCGGCTGGGGCCTGACCCTCGTCGGCCTTGGCGTGGCCTATGTCGGCTTCGTCGGGGCGGCCCAGGTGCTCGGAGTGAGCGGCGGGCGAACGGGCCGCGCGCTGGCGGGGACCCTCGGCGACCTCGTGACGGACCCTGGGGCGTTCATCGTCCTTGTCGGCCTTGGCGTCGGGGGCCTGCTGCTTGGCTTCGGTCTGCAGCTCCGCCAGCTGATCCGCCCCATGACGGCCACCGCCACATTCCTTGGCGGTACGGCGGCCGAGGCACTCCGGCGTGAGCCTGGCGCGGCCGGACTCGCGGCAAGCCTCCGCCCGAACGGCGGTGGCGTCACCTCGGTCGCCAGCACGGAGAGCAACGGCAACGCCAAGCCGGGCCGTGGCGGCAAGGCGACGGTCGGCATCCCCGTCGGTCCGTCCGCCGGTCAGACCGGCATGTGGAACAGCGGCGACGCCTCCGCGAACATCCCGGTCGCCATGCCCAGTGCGGCGTTGACGTCGGCGACCTTCGCGCCAGCCCGGACCGCGGGCGCGGCCGGCCTGGCCACGACCTCCGCTCCGGCTCGCACGGCGGCCGCGGTGCGCGATCCGGACGACATCACCGATGTCGGCGATTCGCCGCCGACGATCGATCGCGTGGAGTACGTGCTCCCACCGCTCGCGCTCCTCGATGACATCGCGATCCGGCTCAAGTCCGGCCTCGACGACGCGCTCCACGCGCGCAATGAGGAGATCATCGTCAAGAAGCTGGCGGGCTTCAACATCCCGGCCCAGATTGTCGGTCGGAATGCCGGTCCGGTGGTGACCCAATACGAGGTCCAGCCCGCACCGGACGTCAAGGTCAGCCGCATCGAGGGCCTGTCCGACGACCTCGCGATGGCGCTTGCCGCGCGCTCACTGCGCATCGAGGCGCCGATCCCCGGCAAGTCCGCGGTCGGCATCGAGATCCCCAACTCCGACTTCGATGTCGTCGCGCTCCGGCGGATCCTCGAGGATGTCGACGTGAAGGCGTCGGGCTCGCGGCTCACCTTCGCCCTGGGTCGCGACGTGGCCGGCCGAGCGCAGGCCGTGGACCTCGCCAAGATGCCGCACCTGCTCATCGCCGGGGCGACTGGCTCAGGCAAGAGCGTCATGGTCAACGCGCTGATCACGAGCCTGCTGTGCGAAGCGACACCCGATGACGTGCGGATGATCCTGATGGACCTCAAGCGCGTCGAGCTTGCGGCATACAACGGCCTGCCCCACCTGCTCGTCCCTGTCATCACGGAGCCCGAACGAGCCAAGGCCGCGCTGAAGTGGGCGGTCAACGAGATGGAAGCGCGCTATCGGCGGTTGGCCGGCGCCACGGCCCGCAACATCCGGGCATTCAACGACTCGCGCGTGGACGAAGCGGATCGGATGCCGTACATCGTCATCGTCATCGACGAACTCGCCGACCTGATGATGCGCGAGGGCAAGAACGTCGAGGATCCGATCGTGCGCCTCGCCCAGAAGGCGCGCGCCACGGGTATCCACATGGTCCTCGCGACGCAGCGCCCGAGCGTCAACGTGGTGACTGGCCTGATCAAGGCCAACTTCCCGAGCCGGATCGCATTCGCCATGGCGTCCCAGATCGATTCGCGCACGATCCTTGATTCGCCTGGTGCCGAGGACCTCATCGGTCGCGGCGACATGCTGTACCAGCCGTCCGACCTGCCGCGTCCGATGCGCCTTCAGGGCGTGTTCGTGTCCGACGCCGAGATCGCGCGCGTCGTCAGCCATTGGAAGGACCAGGTCGGCGATCCGCGCTACGACCTGTCGATCATCGACAGTGGCGACGAAGGCGTCGGGTCGGTCGATGACGTCAGCGACGACGACGCGGACCGCCTGCTGCCCGATGCCATCGACGTGATCCGGGAGTACGATCGCGCTTCCGCATCGCTTCTCCAGCGACGCCTCAAGGTCGGCTACGCACGGGCCGCCCGGATGATCGACCAACTGGAGGCGCGGGGCCACATCGGGGCCTTCGACGGATCGAATGCTCGGATCGTGGTCCGGCGGGAGGCCGCACCGGCCCCGGACGCCGGCTTCGGCGACGCGGACGACGCCCATGTCGAGGATGAGGATCCCGGATGACGACGCGAGACCAGCTGCGCAGGGCAGTCGGGGCCGACCGCTCCGACGCTTCGGGGCGCGCGGGTCCGATCGAGCCGGGCCCCGGCCTGCCGGAGCGACTCCTGGCGGCCCGTGAGCGCAAAGGCGTGGACCTCTACCGCGCGGAACGCGACACGAAGATCCGAGCGCGCTACCTGGCCGCCCTGGAACGCGGGGATTACCGTGAACTGCCGGGCGCGGTCTACACGAAGGGCTTCCTGCGCAACTACGCGCTCTACCTCGGCCTGGACCCGGATGACGTGCTGCTGCAGTGGCGCCGCGAGCGCGGCACGACCAAGGACACACCGACGGTCATCAGCGTGCCGCGGCCGATCGCCGCGCCGCGGACCAGCCTGACCTTCTCGCCGAGCCTCATCGTGTTCGCGCTGCTGACCATCGCGGTCATCGCCTTCGGGGCCTATCTCGGGGTGCAGTTGCTGCGCTTCGCCAAGCCGCCGGTCCTGGCCGTCACCCAGCCTGCGAC
>JBKJHI010000093.1:0-39961 GCA_046599085.1 Candidatus Limnocylindrales bacterium | reverse complement strand
CGGGCTGTACCGCGGGCACCGGCACCGGGCGGTCGGCGACGACGTAGCGACGCGGGATGGTCACCGGCGGCTTGCCAGGTCCCACCGCGACGGGTGCGCGGTCGGGTCCCGAGACATCCGGGGCATCGGAGGTGTCCGATGCGTCGCCTGACCCAGGTGCGCCCGGCGGACCGAGTGCGCGGCCGGCCGGCAGCGGTTGCGACGGTCCAGGCCCGACGCCGATCCCCGGAAAGGCGATGCGCGGCTCTGGCCCGCCCGAACCGGCAGCCGGCGGGGCGATGAGCTCAAGCGTTTCCGGATCGCCGCGCTCCAGCCCGCATCGATAGCAGCGGGATCGCCCGAGGTCGGACGCTGAGCGGCACTGGATACAGATCCAGAGCGCCTTGCCGTTCTCGTCCTCGTCCTCGAACCGGCTATGCGGCTTCGCGTTGAGGAAGCGATACGCGATCCAGAGGACCGTCGGGCCCACGAGGAGTGCGATGGCGAGGAGCGCCCCAGGGACCTGGGCGATCAGGGAGCGGATGGAATCGACGGTCTGGCTGATCTCGGTGGGCATCTCTCGACGTTGACGTCCTCAGCACTCGCCCCCGGTGCGGTCTCGACCGCACAAGAGTACACCGGACGCCCCTTGACCCCACGTCGGCAGCGGACCCTAGCGGTCGCGCTCCGCCGCGTTGACCAGGGTCGCCTGGGCTGCGGCAAGGCGTGCGACCGGCACGCGGAACGGCGAACACGACACGTAATCGAGGCCGATCGCCTCGCACTTGTGGATGGACGCGGGGTCGCCACCGTGTTCGCCACAGATGCCGAGCTCCAGGCCGGGCTTGGTCGCGCGACCCTTGTCGGCAGCGGTCTGCATCAGCCCGGCGACGGCGTCATCGAGCGTCTGGAACGGGTTGACCGGCAGGATGCCGTCCTCGACGTACTTGAGCAGGAACCCGCCCTCGGCGTCGTCGCGGCTGTAGCCGAACGTCATCTGGGTCAGGTCGTTGGTGCCGAAGCTGAAGAAGTCGGCCTCGCGCGCGATCTCGTCGGCGGTCAGGGCGCCGCGGGGCACCTCGATCATGGTGCCGAATTTGTAGTCGACATGGACGCCCGCGGTCGCCTCGACAGCCTTGGCCTCCGTCTCGAGCAGCGCTCGAGTCGCGGCCAGCTCGTTCACGTGCCCGACAAGCGGGATCATGATCTTGGCGATCGGGTTCCCGCCGGCCCGCTTGACCGCGATCTGGGCGTTCAGGATAGCCCGCGTCTGGACCTTGACGAAGTCCGGGATCATGAGACCCAGACGGCAACCGCGCAGGCCGAGCATCGGGTTCTGCTCGTGCAGGCTCTTGATCGTCGCCAGCAGCGTGACGTCCTCCTCGGACGCGCCGCCGGTGGACTCGGCCCTGGTGACCTTGACCAGCTGCTCCTCCAGGTTCGGCAGGAACTCGTGGAGCGGTGGATCGATGAGACGGATGACGACCGGCAGGCCGTCCATCGCCCGGAAGATGCCTTCGAAGTCACCCTGCTGGAGCACTTCCAGCTTGGCCATCGCGGCATCGAACGTGGCGATGGCCGCCTCTTCGGCGTCGTCGATCGCGTCGGGCAGGGACGCCATGTGGCCGCCCGAGACGCCGCTGGCGGCCAGCTTGGCCGCCGCGTCGGCACGCGCCTGCAGCTTGTCCTTGGCGCGCGTTGCGACATTCGCGACGAGGATCGCCTCACGCACGATGTCCAGGCGCTCACCCTCGCGGAACATGTGCTCGGTGCGGCACAGGCCGATGCCCTGAGCGCCGTAGCCACGCGCCTGGGCCGCTTCCTCAGGCTTGTCGGCGTTGGTCCAGACCTGCATGCGGCGGATCCCGTCGGCGTACGCGAGCACCTTCTGGAGGTCCACCTGGTCCTCGTAGCGGGCGCTGACCGTGGCCAGGGCGCCGACGTAGACCTGACCGGTCGAGCCATCGAGGCTGATCCAGTCGCCCTCGGCGAAGCTGACGCCGGTCTCCGAGCTGCGGGCGGCCTTCGTCCCGTAGTCCACGACGAGTTCCGCGCAACCGGCGACGCACGGCTTGCCGATCTGGCGGGCGACGACGGCCGCATGGCTGGTGGCGCCACCGCGGGCAGTCAGGATGCCCTCGGCCACGGCCATGCCATGAAAGTCGTCCGGCGAAGTCTCGACCCGGACGAGGATCACCTTCTCGCCACGACCGACCCACTCGACGGCGGCGTCGGCGCTGAACACGGCCCGCCCGACGGCAGCACCGGGGCTGGCGTTGAGGCCCTTGGCGATGCGCGGCGCCGACTGGAGGGCGTCCTGGTCGAACTGGTCGCGCAGCAGCTGATCGACCTGGGTCGGCTCGATGCGGGCGATCGCCTCTTCCTTGCTGATCATCCCCTCGTCGACCATGTCGGCGGCGATCTTCACGGCCGCCGCGGCGGTGCGCTTGGCCGAGCGGGTCTGGAGCATGTACAGGCGGCCGCGCTCGACCGTGAACTCCAGGTCCTGGACGTCGCGATAGTGCTGCTCGAGCTGCTGTCCGATGGCCACGAAATCGTCGTAGACCTGCGGCCAGAGCTGGCGCATCTCGGCGATCTCGATCGGCGTGCGGACGCCGGCCACGACGTCCTCGCCCTGGGCGTTGGGCAGGAACTCGCCCTGCAGCTCCTTGCGGCCGTCGATGGTGTTCCGCGTGAAGGCCACGCCCGTGCCCGAGTCGTCACCCATGTTGCCGTAGACCATGGTCACGACGTTGACCGCCGTGCCCAGGTCGTCGGCGATGTGCTGGTTCTTGCGGTAGTCGCCGGCGCGCTGGCCGAACCACGAGGCGAACACGGCCTTGATGGCCAGGTCCAGCTGCTCGAGCGGGTCCTCCGGGAACTCGCGACCGGTCTGCTGGCGGATGATCCCGTGGTAGCGCTCGACGACCTCCTTGAGGGCGGCCACGTCGAGGTCCGTGTCGGACCGCGCACCGCGCGCCTCCTTGACCTCGTCCAGGACATCGTCGAAACGGTTGTACTCCGCGTGCGTGCCGTCGGCGCCCTGCACGACGCGCGGCGAGACGTCCATGACGATGCGCCCGAACATGGCGATGAAGCGGCGATAGGCGTCCCAGCCGAAGCGCTCGTTGTCGGTCAGCGCGATGAGGCCGTGGAGCGTGGCCTGGTTGAGGCCCAGGTTGAGGACCGTGTCCATCATCCCGGGCATGGAGAACTTGGCACCCGAGCGGACGCTGACGAGCAACGGGTTCGCCGCATCGCCGAAGCCCTTACCGGTGCGCCGCTCGACCTCCTTGACGGCATCCAGGACATCATCCCAGAGGCCGTCGGGAAGCTGCTTGCCAGCCGCGAAGTAGTCGTTGCAGGCTTCCGTGGTGATGGTGAAGCCGGGCGGCGTGGGCATTCCCGCCTTTGTCATCTCGGCGAGGCCAGCGCCCTTTCCCCCGAGCAGATCGCGCATCGAGGAATCGCCCTCGGCCGTGCCGTCGCCCCAGGCGAAGATGTAGCGCTTGGCCGCCTGATGCGGGCGGTCGCTGGTGGGGCTCACGGTCGTGGACATGGGAGGGCCTCCGGGCGGCGGGCTGACGGACGGGCGCTTGCGGGGGCCTCGGTCCGCATCGGGTCATGGTGGTCGCCCGATTGTACCCTCGCGGGGACCAGCGACCGCCGCAGCGCGTGGCTGACGCTCGTTGTTGCCGGGCTCGTCCCGCGGCCGCGCCCGTCTCGCTGCCGCGCGGCCGCGGTCAGGAACCCGACGTGCATCAGATGCACGCAACGGGGGCCGCGGCAACGTGGATCGGCGCCGGACGTCGATCATGCAGCGTCGGATGCTGCAAACCGTGCAGCACATGGTCCCAACTGAAGTACCTGTCGCCTTTTGCGGCGCGGACTTGCTCCAGATGCTGCATCTGATGCGTCACCGCCGCAGCTTCTGGGCCAGACTCGTCCGTTGCGTGCATCGAATGCACCCCAGAACGGCACGTGGCGCATCGAATGCTTCATCGTCGACACCACGCGCCCGGATACGGGGTGCCTGGCCACGGCGCGGACCGGCCACGGGTCGGCGGACCGGACACCGCGCGCTCCACAGCGCGCGGACGCCGCTCGCCGGTCGGTCGGCCACGGCGGACCGGACACGGGTCGGCGGACCGGACACCGCGGACCGGCCCCGACCGGGCGTCCGCCTCAGTGCGGGACGGCGACGCTGCCCTCGACGTGGCTCGCCCATGTCGCGATCTCGGCCCGCCGCGCGGCGCCAAGCTTGGCGAGGATGTGCTCGACATGCGCCGATGCGGTCTTCGGCGCGATCCCCAGGACGTCGGCGATCTCTGCGTTGGTGAGCCCCTGGCCGACCAGCCGGGCGACCGAGAATTCGCGGCTCGTCAGCGGCCGCCACGGCTCCTCGACCGCGACCCGGCCGCGGGCCATGCGCTGGAGGACATCGGCTCGTTCGGCAAGCGGCCGCGACTCCAGCCGCGACGCTGTGGTACGCACCACGACGGCCAACGACAACGCTTCTGCGAATCGGTTGGAGCGGACGAAGCACTGGGCGAGGTCCAGACGTGCCCAGGTCGCCTCCCAGATCCGGCCCTTGGCGTCCCAGCCCTCGATCGCCGCTTCAAGCGCTTCGCGGGCGATGCCGGTCGCCCCGTCCGCCAGCGCGATCAGACCACGGGCATGGGCGATGGCTGGACCCGCGACCATCTCGATCGGGGCCAGGCGCTCGGCAGCGTCGGCCAACCAAGCCGTGGCCTCGGCAACGCGTCCGCCGGCCAGGAAGGCTCGTGTGCCGGTCACGACGAACGGGACGAGCATCAGTCGCTCCCCGCCGTGGCGTGCACGCTCAGCGGCGTCACGACACCGATCGATCGCCGTGTCGATGTCGCCGGCGAGCAGCGCTGCTTCTGCCAGACCCCACAGCGGCGGCAGCGCGAGATCGATCGACTCGGACGCAAGGCCGAACTGCCAGGCCGTCTCGAGTTCCGTGATCGCGAGGTCGTGGTCGCCACGGCCGAGCGCGGCGTAGCCGAGGGCCCAGCGCGCCATCTCAGCCGCCCGCCGGCAGCCGCGGTCGGCCATCGCCTGGCCGGCACCGACCGTCGCGTCGTGCCAGCGGCCATCCGCCCAGGCCAGCAAGGACGACGTCGCCGCCATCACGTGGGCGCAGTGCGATTGCTCGATGGCATCGGCGTACCGGACACCTGCATCGATCATCCGGGCCGACGCGGCGTGGTCCATGGCCAGCAGCGCGGCGACGGCGCCGTCCCGGTAGGCCGACACGCCGGTCATCTCCCGTCGACCGTGCTCGGCAGCGGCGGCCATGGCGTGGATCCGCTCGATCCCCGACGACGGATTCCCACCGGCGACCTCGATCATCGCCAGCTTCCACTCGACGACCTCGGCGTATTCGGGGTCGGCCAGCCGCTCGCCGAGGAGCCGCACACGTTCGAGCGCGGCGCGCGCCTCGTCGAACCGACGTGCGTCGAGGTGGGCGAGCGCGCACATGATCTCGACGTCGGCGCGAACCTCGAGGGCCGCGCGATCCTCCGGCAACCCGGCCAGCTCGGCAAGGCTGGCTTCCGCCGCAGCGAGTCGCTGGGACACCGGATGGCAATCGCGCCGCCAGATGGCGTCGACCGACAGCCTGGCACGGAGCGCCAGGACGGGTTCGCCAGCTGCCCGGTACGCCGCCTCGGCCTCGGTCGCCGCCAGGGTGGCCGCGGCGTGCTCCTCGATCGCGTTGGCCTCCGTGGCCATCGCGTCGTGGATGGCGCCGCGCTCCACGTGTCCGAGATCCGATGGCATATTCGCGGCGACCCGACCGTACAGCTCGAACGCCTCGCGGTGGGCCGACAGGCGGGCGGCGTCGCGCGCTCCGGCGAGGGCCGTCTCAAAGGCCCGTCGGTGCAGTCCGGCCCGCTCGAAGTGGAGCGAGGCATGGATCTCGGACTGGCCCTCAAGCACGGCGCCGAATTCCGCGGCACGAGCGTGGTACCGGCGCCGATCGCTCGCCGGCACGCTGCGATAGATGGCGTCGCGCAGGAGCTGATGCCGGAAGTCGTACAGGCCGCGATCCCCTGCCGGCCACAGGACGGCATGATCGATCAGCTCCTGGAGCGGCCCGTCCACCGTGTCAGGCGGGACATCCATGATCCCGGCCAGGACGTCCGGGATGAAGCAGCGACCGATGACCGCACCCGCCCGGGCGACCGCCTGGGCCTCCGGCGACCGGTGCGCCAGCCGGGCGATGACCGCGTCCTCGATCGTCTCGGGGACCGTCGCCTCGCGGATCGCGTATCCGTTGGCCCTCGCATCCGCGCTGAGGGCACCAAGGAGTTCCTCGATGTGCAGCGGGATGCCGTCAGTCCGCTCGTACACGGCCGCCACCACGTCGCGAGGCGCTGGCAGGCCGCTGTCGAGGACGAGCGTGGTGACCAGGGCGGTCTCGGCCTCGTCCAGTGGACGCAGGCGGATCTCCTCCGCGAACCGCTGGGTGATGAGCCGCGACCGCCAGTCCCGCAGGCTCGTTCCAAGCGGCGCCTCATCGGTCCGGTACCCGCCGCACAGCAGGATCGAGTGTTCGCGAGCCCGGCGCGCCAGCTCGGCGATCACCTCAAGGCTCAGGTCGTCGGCCCATTGCAGGTCCTCGAAGCCGAACAGCGACGGCCCGCGGGCCGCGTCGATGATCGCGTCGGCCGCATCCAGGACCAGTTGCCGTCGACGGACCGGCGCGGCCTCCAGCGTCGCGTCACGAAGGGCGAGGAGGTGGCGGCCGGCATCAGCCAGCGGTGGGATCGCGACCATCGTTCGAGCGAGGTCCAGCACGGACGCCGCAGGCACGTTGCGGTCCTGCGGTGCGAGCGCGCCCCATGCCTCGACGAATCCGCGCTCGCGCGCCAGTTGCCCGATCGCATCCATGAACCGGGACTTGCCGACGCCGGCCTCCCCGGACACGAGCAGGAACTGGCCGTGACCGGCGAGGGCATCGTCGATCCGGCGCGTGGCGAGCTCGAGCACGTCATCGCGACCGATGAGGAGCGGGCAGCGGACCGTCCCAGCCTGCGTCGTCATGTCCCGCAGTGTAGGTCGCCTTGGATCCACGTCATCGGTCATTCGACCGATGACGCACCGGCTGATGAGGTCGAGTCTGCTGTCCATGGCTCGACCGGATGCACCGGCGAGGGAACAGGAGGTCATCAGTGGCGACGTTCATGGACGTGCACACGGGCTTCGTCGGTGTGACCGGCGAGCAGCTGCGGGATGCCCACGACGCGGACCTCGCGATCGAGAAGGACGAGGGCGTCCACTTCGACCGCGCCTGGCTCGACAGCGAGTCGGGCAAGGTCTTCTGCCTCGCGACGGGACCGTCGCGCGAGGCGATCATCCGGATCCACGAGCGCGCCGGGCACCCGGCCGCCGAAGTCTACGAGATCACCGCGGAGGTTTGACATGCGACGACGACTCTCCCTCCTGGTCGTGACCGGGAGTGCCATCACCATCCTGGCCCTGTCGATGGCCATCGGCGCGAGCGCCCGACAGGACATCCTTGCCACCGTGCACAGCATCAATGCGCGGTTCCACTCGGTGACACAGGCGACGAAGGCGGGCTATGTCCCGTTCTACGTCTGCGCAGAGCAGCCAGGTGTCGGCACCATGGGCCAGCACTACGTGAACTTCGATCTCGTCGGCGATCCGGCGATCGACCCCCTGCGTCCGGAGGCTCTCGTCTACGAGCCGCAGGCGGACGGCAGCCTCGAGCTGGTTGCGCTCGAGTGGGTCCAGGTGGGACCCCGCGTGGCCAGCGGCCCGCGCGTCCTTGGCCAGGACCTGTTGTACCGGACGGCGCCGAACCGGTACGGCATCGAGCCAGGCTTCTATGAGCGCCACTACTGGCTGTACCGATCGAACCCGGCCGGAGCGTTCGAGGACTGGAACCCCAACGTGTCGTGCCACGGGACCGGCGACGGCGGCGGCTGATCCACCTTCGCGACGGCGCTCGGTGAGCGGTCCTCGCCGACGCCCGTCGTCTCGCCCCGCGTTCCCGTCGTCTCGCCCCGCGTTGCCGAGCGGTGGCATCGCCACCGTTCCGTAGCGAGCCGTCGGTGGTGGTCGGCCTGTACCATCAGGAGGCCATGACCGACACCATCGACCAGCGGACCGACGCGTCCGCCACCTCCCCCGACGACGAGCGCTACAACGCGACACTCATCCGGCGCATCGACCAGCACGACAGCCTGGCATACATGTGGGTTCGCTTCGACGGCGACCCGACGCCGTACCAGCCGGGCCAGTACATGACGATCGGTGTCTTCGCCGACGGCAAGATCGTGCAGCGGCCGTACTCCGTGGCGTCGGCTCCCGCGTCGGCCGGAGATACCGGGTACGAGTTCTATCTGCGCCTTGTCCAAGGCGGCACGTTCACGCCGCTGCTGTGGCAGCTACCGGTCGGCCATCGGATGCGGATGATCGGACCCAAGGGCAAGTTCACCCTCCAGCCGGACGACGACCGCGTCCACCTGTTCATCAGCTCGGGGACGGGCAACGCACCGTTCGTGGCGATGATCCGCGACCTGATCGCCGCCGGGACCCCGCGGCGTGCGGTCTTCCTCAACGGCGTGTCACACGTCCGCGACATCGGCTATGCCGACATCATCGAAGGCTGGCAGGACACGGGGTCCTACCCGGTAACGTTCGTGCCCACGATCTCGCGAGCGAACGATCCGTCCAACGCGGGCTGGACCGGGCGGACTGGGCGCGTCGAGTCGATCGTGGCGCCCGTCTTCGAGGACCTGGGGCTGTCGGCGTCCGACACGGTGGCCTACCTGTGTGGCAACCCAGACATGATCCTGTCCGCCGAGCAGACGCTGCTGGACCTCGGCCTGCCCGAAGAGGCGGTCCACAAGGAGCTGTACTGGCCCAAGGGCAAGGAACCGCGCGGCGTCGCGGGTGCTGCCGACGCGGCCGTCGCCGCCGACCTCGGCGACTAGCCGAGGCGAAGGCGCAGCGGCCGAGCTCAGGGCCGCAGCAAAGCCAGCGGCGTTGGGGCCGCAGCCAAGCCAGCGGCGTTGGGGCCGCAGCAAAGCCAGCGGCGTTGGGGCCGCAGCCGCAGATATCGTCCCCTGAGATCCTGGAGTCAGCACGATGCCGCTGGGGACGGAGCGAGGCGCAGATATCTCGCGGGACGATGCTACGACCCCGTCAGCGCCGCTTCGAGGTCGTCCCGGTCGGTCGAACCCGCCTGAGGCCGACATGGCCGGCTCGACCATCGCGCGGGCCGATATCTGCGCCTGGGTGCAGGAACGCGATGCCACTGACCGGCCCACGCGGATCGCGAAGCCAAGCGCGGACCTCGGCGCCGCGGGCCGGGAACGCGCGATCGAGGACATCCGCATTTCGACGGACTGCGCGTCTGGCAGTGTCCGTGTCGGGCAGGACGAGGATGCGACCGACGACTTCGGGTTGCCAGCCGAATCGCTCGAGAAAGATGTGCTGACGGACGAGCCGCGTCTTCTCATCGAGTTTGCGGATCGTGGCCTCGAGACTGATGAATTCGCTCTTGATCTCCTCGACGATGACCGCGCGCTCGATGGCCCTGGCTCCCAGGACATCGATCGAGCCGCGCTCTCCATAGACGGAGTAGCTGATCTCGGGGTAAGCGTCCCACCCGTCGCGACCGAGCGACCGCATGGCCGCCGCGACCAACTCGGCGTGGCGCTGATCGAGCAGCCGATCCAAGGCCGCGCCGCGCCAGATGACGTGGCCCTCGAACCCGCTCCCGACCACCTCGAAGACGCGGCGCAGGTCGCCGTGTCGGACCCGGGTGATCGCACCTGACTCGATCGAGGAGATCAGCGACTGCGAGACACTGGCTGCGCTGGCGACGTCCGATTGCCGGAGGCCACGACGCTGACGCAGTACGCGCAGCGAGCGACCGATCCGGGCGTCATCCATGCGCCGACGATGACACGCGGCGATCACCTGTGACGTATCGCGGGAGCGCCAGGTCCCGCAACGCTGCGCCAGGCCCGCATCGCTCTGGCCGGTTGCCGACTAGCCGTTGCGGGCAGCGGCCGGTTGCCGACTAGCCGTTGCGGGCTACCGACAGGCCCGCGTCGCTGCGCCGGACCCGCATCGCTGCGCCGGGCCCCGCAACGCGTCAGTCGTTGCGGGCCGCGTCGAGCCGGTCGACGATCAACCGCGTCACGCCTTCGACCGGGACGCGCTGCTGCTCCATCGAATCCCGGTCGCGGACAGTGACCGCGCCGTCCTCGAGCGAATCGACATCGACAGTGACGCACCACGGGGTCCCGATCTCGTCCTGGCGCCGGTAGAGCTTGCCGATCGCGGCCGTGTCGTCGTAGACCGCCATCGTGTGGCGCTGCAGATCCGCTTTGATCTTGTGGCACAGCTCGACGATCTCCGGCCGCTTCTTGAGCAGCGGCAGGACGGCGACCTTGTAGGGGGCCAGGTCCGGATGGAGGGCCAGGGAGACCCGGGTCTCGCCGCGGACCTCCTCCTCGCGGTAGGCATCGATGAGGAACGTGAAGGCGGCACGGTCCGCGCCGGCCGCCGTCTCCACGATCCACGGGATGACATGCTCGTCGGTCGCCTGATCGAAGTACTCGAGCCGCTCGCCGCTCTCCGCCGAATGCCGCGACAGGTCGAAGTCACCGCGGTTGTGGATGCCCTCGAGCTCCTTCCAGCCGAACGGGAAGCGATACTCGACGTCGATGGCCTTCTTGGCGTAATGCGCGAGCTCGTCCGGTGCGTGCTCTCGCAGGCGCAGCCGCTCGGGCGTGACCCCGTAGCGCTCGTACCAGGCGCGGCGCCGCGGGAGCCACGCTTCGAATGCCGCGGCAGCTTCCGCCTCCGGGCGCACGAAGTACTGCATCTCCATCTGCTCGAACTCGCGCATACGGAACACGAAGTTGCCGGGCGAGATCTCGTTCCGGAACGACTTGCCGATCTGGGCGATCCCGAACGGCAGCTTCTTGCGCGACGACTGCTGGACGTTCTTGAAGTTGACGTACGACCCCTGGGCCGTCTCCGGGCGCAGGTAGATGACCGAGGCATCTTCCTCGACCGGGCCCATGAACGTCTTGAACATGAGGTTGAACCGGCGCGGCGCGCTGAGCGGCCCGCCATCGACCGGGCAGCGCAGGCCGAGGCGCTCGACGACGTTCGGATCCTGGAGATCGGTCGCGGTCAGCTGCTCGGCGCCGGGCAGTTCGTCGAGACGAAAGCGGCGATGGTCGGTCTGGCACTCGACCAGCGGATCACTGAACGAGCCGACGTGGCCGGAGGTCACCCACACCTGCGGGTGCATCAGGATGCCGGCATCCAGGCCGACGATGTCGTCGCGCTCCTGGACCATCGCCCGCCACCAGGCGCGCTTGACATTGTTCTTCAGCTCGACCCCGAGGGGGCCATAGTCCCAGACCGCGTTGATCCCGCCATAGATCTCGCTCGAGGGGTAGATGAAGCCGCGCCGCTTGCTGAGCGAGACGATGGTGTCGATGTCGCGCATGGCGGGCGCGACGTCGTTCGGATCGACGGTCGGGTTGGTCACGGTCAGGGGTCTCCGCTGATACGCGACCGTGGAATGGCCGCGCGGGATTGGCTGGAGCCCGATGCTAGCAGGTCACAGCTCGCCTACGCCTCCGGGGCGACGGTTGCCGACGGGTCAACCTCCAGGGCGTCGATCGCCGAAGGGTCGTTCGTGTAGGCCGCGGCCTGGAGCGTGAACAGCGTCGCGTACCGGCCGTCGAGGGCCATCAGCTCCTGGTGCGTGCCGTCCTCGACCAGCCTGCCGTGCTCCATGAACAGGATCCGGTCGGCCTGGCGCACGGTCGAGAAACGGTGCGAGATATAGATCGCGGTCCGGCCGCGGGCTAGCGAGCGCAGGCGTTCGAACAGTTCGAACTCGGCCTGGGCGTCGAGCGCCGAGGTCGGCTCGTCGAGGAGCAGGATCCGGGCGTCGCGCATGAACGCCCGGCCCAGGGCGATCTTCTGCCATTCCCCGCCTGACAGCTCCACGCCGCCATCGAACCACTTTCCCAGCGGCGTATCAAAGCCTCCCGGCAGGCGCTCGAGCAGACTGTCGGCGCCACCCTTGGCCGCCGCGTCCTCGATGGCCGCCCGATCATCGATGCGGTCGAGCTCGCCGAGGCCGATGTTCTCCGCGGCACTCGCCTGGTAGGTGACGTAGTCCTGGAACATCCCACCGATGCGGCGGCGCACGTCGTCCGGGGCGAGGTCGCGCAGATCGTGGCCGTCAAGAAGGATGCGGCCCTCGGTCGGGTCGTAGAGTCGGGCCACGAGCTTGATGAGGGTCGACTTGCCGGCCCCGTTGCGGCCCACCACGGCGACCGTCTCGCCCGGCGCGATGCGGAAGGTCAGATCGGCCAGGGCCGCCGATCCGGCACCCGGGTAGCGGAACGTGACGTGCTCGAAGATGAGCTCGCCGGGGGTCTGGGCGGTGGCCAGCGCGGAGGCCGCCCGGGCTGCAGCATCACCCTCGTCGGGCGCCACGCTTTCGATGCCGATCGGCGCCGCGAGCAGCTCGTACAGGTCGTTGAGATACAGGTTGTTCTCGTACATCGAGCTCAGCCCGCCGAGCAGCCCCTGGACCGAGCTCTGGACGGACGCCGCGGCCTGGGTGAACAGGGTCAGGTCGCCCAGGGTCAGTCGACCCGCGATGGCCTGCAGGGCGACATACAGGTACGTGAGGGAGCCGGCCAGGGTGGTGATCGCGCTCCACACGAAGCCCGCGAAGTAGCGCGCCACGACCAATCCGCGCTGGCGCTCCTGGTAGACCAGCGACAGCGCCCGGAAGCGGTCGATGAAGTACGTGCCGAGCCCGAACAGCTTGACTTCCTTGGCGTACGTATCGGTCGTGACGAGAGTCGTGAGGTAGTCCATCCGGCGGCGCAGGGGGGAGGCCCAGCGGGCGAAGCTGTAGCCGCGCCAGCCGTAGCGGGTATCGGCGATGAATGCGGGGATGGGCGCGACCAGGGCGACCAGGGCCAGGAGCGGGCTGAGGGCGACCAGCAGGGCGATCATCGACACGAAGGCGATGAACGTCTGGATGAGCCCGAACACGCCGCTGACCAGCGACAGGGGCCGGCTCGAGGCGCCCTGCTGAGCGCGCCGCAGCAGGTCGTACGAGGCCGAGTCCTCGAAGAAGGCGAGGTCCAGCCGGGCGGCGTGCGCCATGACCTGGAGCTGGATGGTGTTGGTGACCCGCTCCTGCAGGAGCTGCTGGCAGACATTGCGCAGCGTGCCCAGGAACGAGCTCAGGGTGAACACCAGGAACTGGACCCCAGCCAGGGCGATGACGGCGCTCGTCGAGTCCAGCATCCACGGCCCGACGACGACGGCGTCGCTCGCGCCGGGCGTGGCCCGGACCGTGATGGCCGCCACGACGGCGTCGATGAGCAGCTTGGCCACGTAGGCCGTGATGGCCGGCACGAGGCCGGCCACGATGGTCGCGAAGGCCAGCCCGACGGTCAGGATCCGGCTGGCCGACCAGACGAGGCCGAGCACGCGCGGCATCGTGCCCACCATGGCACGGACCTCGTCCCGGATGCGGCGCAGGCGAGAGCGCCAGTCGGTCGGCGAATCGTCAGGGGGATCCGGGATATCGGGCGAGCCGGTCAGGCCGCTCTGGGTGCCCTCGATGCCAGCCCGAAGTTGCTTGCGATGGTGGCTGTTGCGCGGGATCAGCGGCGGCCCGCTCATCGCCGGGCACCCGCCGAACGAGGCTCGGCCCGGTGGCTGCTCAGCTCGGCCGCGTGACCGCTCAGCTCAGCCGCCAGCGGGTCGGCCTGATCCTGAGGACGACCGGGTACTCGCCATCGAACCAGTCGGTGGTCCAGCCGTACCCACCGATCATGGCCATGTACTTGGCCATGTACGCCGGGACCTCGGAACTCGGCGGCTGCTCGGGCGCGAACCGGGCGATGCCCTCCATGGACACGTAGTCGCCGCCCCCGGCGTCCGTGTGCAGGCTGAACGCGATGTGCGGGTTGTCCTCGATGTTGCCATTCCGCGGCGCCCGCTTGTGCGAGTAGATGAGGAGCTCGCCGTCGTCCCACAGGAACCAGATCGCGCTGGCCTGCGGCTGGCCATCGGGCGTCACCGTCGTGAGCCAGCCGATCTTCTCGGTGGCGAGGCGCTCCAGGGCGCGAGCGCCACCGGATGTCAGCGGGTCAAGGGTCGCGGTCATCGGTGCTCCGTGGGCTGGATCATGTGGCGGCCACGGCCGGAGCGTGGCGGACCTCGTCGAGGAACGGCAGCGAGCGAGCGTCGCGCTCCAGGGCGTATCGGACGAACTCGCGCAGCGCGGCCTCGACCTCCGATTCGATGGACGTGGACTGGCGCAACGCGGCGAGCGCCTCGATATCGAGCCGCTGGTAGGCCTTGAGCAGCTTGAGCGCCCCGAGCGACAGGCCGGCCCGCTCCACGGACGGACCCGGGCACGTGCCGCAGATGACGCCACCGAGTGGCGGCACCCAGCGGAACCGCTCGTCCGCCTCCAGCATCCGGTCGCACTCCACGCAACGATCCACCTCCGGGCGCACGCCGAGCTCATCGAGCAGATGCATCTCGTACCAGCGGGCGACCCTGCCCGGCGCCATCCCGGCGTCGAGCAGTTCGTAGGCCCGCCGCAGCAGGGAGTACAGCGGCTCGGCCGCGTGCCGTTCCTCCAGGCTGCGGTCAGCGAGCTCGGCGAGATACCAGGCCGTGGCCGTGCTCTCCAGGTCGTCCCGCAGCCGAAGCCAGGCGTGGCTGACACTCACCTGGGTGACGATGTCGAACGTCCTGCCGCGGGCGAGCGCCACGGTCAGCTCGGCGAACGGCTCGAGGCTGCCGCCCAGGCGCGAGGTCGGTCTGCGAATGCCCTTGGCGATGACCTTCAGCTTGCCGCCGGTGGGGGTGATGAGGGTCAGCACCCGGTCCGCCTCCCCCAGATCGAATCGGGACAGGACGATCGCGTCGGTGGTGTATCGGCGGGGCGCTGGCATCGGCACGGCGACGGTACCACCGAGTCCCGTTCGACGCGGCCACGGACGGGCACATCTGATCGGCTTACTCGAGCATCTCCAGGCCGCATCGAAGCTTCGGCTCACCCATCAGGTCGCGAAACGGGATGCCATCGATCGGCATCCAGGGAGCCGAGTACCACGTGGCCTGGAACTCCTCGAACGCCGGTGGCCCATCGGGATCGAGGCCAAGACTGACGAGACACGCGTGTTCGAGAACCCATCGGTCGTAGGTCACCCGCAACTCATCGACCGTGGTCCCTATCGAACGGCCCGAGTGTGTCCTCGTCGACAGCGATGAACGACCTGGTCGGGGCCGGCGTCGTCACGTCCATGGCACAGGCCGCTGCCATGCTCGAGAGAACGAGGCCGATGACGAAGGGACGTACCCAGGACTGAAGCAGTTTCGCGATCGGGCTCCTTGGTGGCCGCATCGGCTGAATGTACATCGACTCGGCTGCGATCCATCCCTTGGTCGATCGCTTGCGTACCCAGATCACGACGCCGGTGCGGTCGCGTCCCTCGCACCGGCGTCGCCACACCAGGCGCGCCACCGCCGTGACACGACTGGCCCACGCCAACAGGCTACCTGCAGCGTACACGTTTCATGTACACTCTCGCCACGATGACGACCGCCACTCAGGACATCGACCTCACGCAGCTCATCGCCGACACCGAGGGCGAGATCGTCCGCCTCGTCCAGGACCGCGATCCGTCCACGCACGGGCTGTACGAGATGGTGCGCTACCACCTTGCGCTCGATGGATCGGGCGCGAGTGGCGGCAAGCGCATTCGGCCCCTGCTGGGCCTGCTCGCTTATCACTCGATCACCGGCGATCACCGCCGCGCGCTGCCGGGCGCCGCGGCCGTGGAGCTCGGGCACAACTTCAGCCTCGTCCACGACGACATCGAGGACGGCGACACGGAGCGGCGTCACCGCCCCACGCTCTGGTCCGTCCGTGGCGTGCCGCAGGCGATCAACACGGGCGACACCCTGTTCAGCCTGTCCCGTATCGCGCTGCACCGGCTGACCGACCTGGGGTTTTCGGATGCCAAGGTCCTGCGCCTGATGCGCCTGTACGACGAGACCTGCCTGGCGCTGTGCGAGGGTCAGTACATCGACATCGCCACCAGCGAGACGGATGAGATGATGTCGGTCGACGGCTACCTGGACATGATCGGGCGCAAGACGGCGGCCCTCATCGCCGCCTCCATCGAGGCTGGCGCGCTCCTGGCGACCGATGACGACGCAGTCATCGCCCGCTATCGGGCCTTCGGTTGGAAGCTCGGGCTCGCCTTCCAGATCAACGACGACCTGCTCGGCATCTGGGGCGCGGAGCAGACGACAGGCAAGGCGCCCTCCGACGTCGCCCACAAGAAGAAGACGCTGCCGGTGATCTACGCCGCCGAGCATGCTGGTCCTGCGGACCGCGCCCGCCTGCTTGAGCTGTACGCCGCCGACGACCCGAGCGACGGCGAGCTGGCCGAGATCATCACGATCCTCGAGCGCGTCGGCGCCCGCGAGTACACCCGTGACGAGGCCCGCCGCTATCGCGACGAGGCCCTCGCCGAGCTGGATGCCGCCGGGGTGGTGGATGCCGCGGCGCGTGCCCGCCTCGAACAGATCATCGTCGGGGTCATCTCGGCCTGATCGCGCAGGGCACCACGCGCGCGAGCCGTCCTGCCTAGCGGTCGGCCTCGTCCTCGGTCCCGTCTCCGGCCCGACGGCGGACGACGAGGACCTTCGATACACGCCGCCCGTCGGTCGACTCGACGGTGAGCGTGAGCCCATCGACCTCGACCTGGTCGCCGGGCTTGGGCACGCCGCCGATGCGGTGGTAGATGAGACCGCCGACCGTGTCGTACTGGTCGTCATCCTCGAGCCCGAACTTGGTATCGAACAGCTCCTCGAGATCGTCCACGTCCGCTCGGCCGTCCACCCGGGCCTCGTCGGCGGAGAGGTGCACGATCATCGGCTCCTCCTCGTCGTACTCGTCCTGGATCTCGCCGACGATCTCCTCGAGCAGGTCCTCGATGGTCACGAGACCCGCCGTGCCGCCGTACTCGTCCAGGACCACGGCCAGGTGGACCTTGCGCCGCTGCATCTCGTGGAGAAGATCGTCGACCGTCATCGACTCGGGCACGAACACGGGGGTGCGCAGCAGCGACCGGAGGGGTGGCCGTTCCGGGGCGCCGGTCTTCAGGAAGGGCAGCAGGTCCTTGGCGTACAGGATGCCGACGATCTCATCGATCGTGGCCTCGTAGACGGGGATGCGCGAGTGGCCCTCCTCGATGACCCGGTCGATCGCTTCCTCGAAGCTGGCGTCCGCCGCCAGGGAGACCATCGCGATGCGCGGCACCATGACCTCGTGGACGCGACGATCGCCCAGCTCGATGACCGCGTGGATCATCTGCTCTTCCTCGGCCTCGAGGATGCCCTGTTCCCCGCCCTGCTCGATGATCAGGCGCAGCTCCTCGGCGCTGATGCGCTCATCGACCGCGACATCCGCTCCGAACAACCGGCTGATCCGCCGCGTCACGAACGTCAGGAACGCGACCAGCGGGCCGAAGATCGTGCCGAGCACCTCCATCAGCGGGGACGTGGCGATCGACACGCGCTCGGCGTGGGCGAGGCCGATCTGCTTGGGCACGAGCTCGCCGAAGATGATCGTGAAGATGGTCAGGATGCCAGTGACCGAGATCAAGGCGATCGCACCGGCCAGGTCGGCGCCGGCACCGAAGCCCGCGAACCAGTCTCGTGCGCCATCGACGAGGCTGACGGCCGCGAACGCGGAAGCCAGGAAACCGAGGAAGTTGATCCCGATCTGGACGACGGCGAGGAACCGGCCGGGCTGCTGCTTCAGGCGCTGGACGCGTGCGGCGCCGCGATTCCCTTCGTCGACGAGCTGCTGGAGCCGGGAGCGTCGGACCGTGACCAGGGCGATCTCGGTCGCTGCGAAGATCCCGTTAAGGAGGATGAGCACGGCGATGAGGCCGAGCTCGAAGGTGGCGCCGCTCACGAGGTCGCATCATCCGCTGCGGGTTTGGACCGGATCTCGCGGATCCGTGCCGGGACGCCGACGGCGAGCGTGCCCGCCGGGACGTCCCTGGTGACGACCGATCCGGCGCCGGTCCGGGCGCCCTTGCCGATCGTCCGCGGCGCCACGATCATCGTGTCGACGCCGATGAAGGCACCGTCCTCGATCGTCGTGCGGTGCTTGTTGGTGCCGTCGTAGTTGGCGGTCACGGTGCCGGCGCCGATGTTAACCCGGTCCCCGACATCGGCATCACCGAGATAGCTCATGTGATGCGACTTCGAGCCGGCCCCGAGGCGCGTGTTCTTGAGCTCGGCGAAGTTACCGACCTCCGCCCCGGTGCCGACGACGCTCCCCGGCCGCAGGTGGCTGAACGGGCCGACGACCGCTGCATCCTCGATGACCGACGATTCGATGATCGAGGCCCACACGCGGGCTCCGGCGCCGACGGTGCTGTCGATCAGCTGCGACCCGGCGCCGATGACGCTCCCCGCCCCGACCGAGGTCGAACCGCGCAGAATCACGCCGGGCTCGAGCGTGACGTCGGGGCCGAGCGTGACGTCCCAGTCGAGGTAGACCGTGGATGGGTCGCGCATCGTGACCCCGGCGCGCATGTGCTCCTCGTTGCGGCGCACCCGAAGGCTCCATTCGGCCGCGGCCAGCTGGGCCCGGTCGTTGATGCCATCGAAGCGACCGTCGTCCTCGAATGCCACCGCGCTCACGAGGCGCCCGTCCTCGCGAGCCAGGCCGACGAGCTCGGTCAGGTACAGCTCACCGGTCGCGGCGGACTGCTGGAGGGTCTCGATCCGACGGCGCAGCCACGCGGCGTCGAAGGCATACAAGCCCGCATTCGTCTCGTTCGTGGTGAGCTCGTCCTCGGTCGCGTCCTTTGCCTCGATGATGCGCTCGACCATGCCGAAGTCGCTGCGGATGACGCGACCCAGGCTCGCGGGGTCCGCTGAGAAGACCGTGGCCAGGGAGATCGCCGCATCGTCCTCGCGGCGGGCTTCCAGCAGCGCAGTCAGGTCGCTCGCCGCGACGAGCGGGACGTCGCCCGACAGCACGAGGATCTCGGCCGCGTCGTCGGGGATGGCCGCCATCGCGGCGCGCATCGCATCGCCCGTGCCGCGGGGTTCATCCTGGAGCGCGAAGTCGGCGCGGTCGGCGAACACGTCGCGGATGGCAGCGACCGGCGGCGAGTAGACGACGATCGGACGGGCGTCAGTGGCGCCGGGGTTCGCCTCTGCCCACGCGTCGAGGACGTAGGCAAGCATCGGGCGCCCGCACAGGTCGTGGAGGACCTTGGGTGTCGCCGAGTGCATGCGCGTGCCGAGTCCGGCCGCCAGGACGACGGCGGTGGTGGATCGTGGAGGGTTCATGCGCGGCGCCGGGTTCGCGCCGGGCGCTCGGCCCTGCTGCGTTCAGTGCCCGACGGGGAATGATTGGATGTCATGTGCGGTCGCAGGATGGTATGGGCAGCCCCGCGATAGCGTCAAGCGTGCTCCGTCCACGGCCCTGAGGATCGCATCGCACGGGGAACGACGTGCGGCCGCGACACCTAGCCGCGGCGCGCGATCGCCTCGATCTCGATCAGGCCGCCTTTGGGCAGCGCTCCGACGGCAAAGGTCGAGCGAGCAGGGGCCGGATCCGCCATATGCCTGGCGTAGACGGCGTTGACCGCCGCGAAATCGGCGATGTCGGCCAGGAAGACCGTCGTCTTGACGAGGTCCGCCATCGAGGCGCCGGCCGCATCGAGCACGGACGCGAGATTCCGGAGCGCCCGCTCCGTCTGCGCCTCGATCCCGCCCTCGATGAGCGCACCCGTGGCGGGGTCCAGGCCGAGCTGACCGGAGCAGAACACGAGGTCACCGCTGACGATGCCCTGGCTGTACGGACCGATGGCGCTCGGAGCGCCCGATGTTGTGACGGCGTGGCTGGTCATGGTGCGGGCGCCTCCTTCGTGGTTCGCGGACTCAACTCGATGAGCGTGGGCAAGATGACGGTGGCGACGATCGATGGCGGGCCGTCGCCGAGCGCCGGGATCGTTCCCGCATCAACGGCGGCACGGACCTGGTCGGCGGCGGCCGACGCCTCGGCCTCGGAAGGATAGAGGACCCACAGCGTCGGGCCGGAGCCGGACAGGCCGATCGGGCGGCCTGTCGCCCGCATCAAGGCCCGGCGGAACGGGACGAGGCCCGGCGCCACGAGGTCCGCGGCAGCACGCAGGTCGTTGGCGGCCGCGAGGACGCCGGCACGGGTCACGAGGTCGGCCGGGGCCATCCCGCCGCGCAGTTCGGCGGCAAGATGCTCGGCACTCATCCGGACAGAGCCGTCGCCGGTACCGTTCGACGTGCCGCGTGTCGCGGCGAGGGCGGCGAATGCCGCGAAGACGTCCGGCGTGGCGAGCGGCAGGGCCGGCGTCACGAGGAGCACGCCGGGCGTGCCGCGAACCCCGGGGAGTGGTGTCACGCGCTCGCCACGCCCCTCCACGAGGGCCTGCCCTCCGACGACGAAGAACGGCACATCCGACCCGATGGATGCAGCGACCGCCATCCGCCGGTCAGCATCCAGCGTCGCTCCCCAGGCCTCCAGGGCGCCATCGAGCGCGGCCGCCGCGTCCGACGATCCGCCACCCAGGCCCGCCGCGACGGGGATGCGCTTCTCGAGTCGTGCCGCGAGCGGCGGTGTCGCCGGTCGACCGGGGCCGCTCCCGACGGCGGCCCGTGCCGCAGCGATGGCACGCAGGACGAGGTTCTGGCCGTTCGGTCCCGTCTCCGGACCCTCGACGTGGAGCGTGTCCCGGACATCCGAGCCACCCGGGTCGCCCGCACCCACCAGCCCGCCTGGGCCCATCAGAGCCAGGCTGAGACGGTCGGCGAGGCCGAGCGTCACGAACACCGAATGCAGATCGTGGAACCCGTCACGGCGTCGCCCGACCACGGCGAGTGTCAGGTTGAGCTTGGCCGGCGCGACGCGGAGGACGGGCATCCCCGCCGGATGACCGCTCATCGATCGCCCTTGCCGCGACCGCGACGATCCTCGCCGATCGGGCCCAGCGTCTCGCGCAGGCGCAGCCACTCCCCGACCGCCAGTGTCTGGGGCCGTCGATCAGGATCGATGCCCGCGGCCGCCAGAGCCGTGGCCACGCGCGACGCGTCCACGGGGAGTTGCCGCGACAGCACGTTGTGGATCATCTTGCGTCGCTCGCGGAACGCGGCCTGGACCAGGCGCCACAGCCCGTCCTCCGTCTCGGGGTCCAGGCGATCGTCGGCGTCGAACGGCTCGACCACGATGATCGCCGAGTCCACGGCTGGTTCCGGCTCGAACGCCCCCGGCGGCACGAGGAACGCCACCCGGACACGAGCGTGGTACTGCACGAACACCGACAGGTAGCTCATCTTCCCGGCCGGCGCACTGATCCGCTCTCCGACCTCGCGCTGGACCATCAGCACGGCCCGCCGCGGCCGCGGCGGTGTTCCGAGCAGCGCGTGCAGGATCGGCGACGTGATGTGATACGGCAGGTTGGCGACCACGTCGTACGGCGGGGCAAGGAGTGCCCCGAGGTCCTGGTCGAGTGCGTCGCCCTCGATGAGCGCGAGCTGGCCGTCCGCGATGGCCGGCTCGAACCGCTCGCGCAGGAAGCCCGCCAGGCCCCGGTCCAACTCGACCGCGGTCACCGCCGCACCGGCCGCGAGCAGGCCGCCGGTCAACAACCCGAGACCGGGACCGATCTCCAGCACCCGTTCCCCGGGCGCCGGGTCCGCCTCCGCGAGGATGGCATCGAGCACGTCGGCGTCGGCCAGGAAGTTCTGCGACAGCCCGTGGCGGGCGCGCAACCCCGCGGCCTTGAGCGTGGCCCGGACCTCGGCCTGGTCGATCGTGGCCGGACCGCGGGTCATCGCCTGGCCAACGGCAGCGACGGCCGGGCGTCGAGATCGAGCCCGGCCCGTTCGCCGGCCGCAAAACGCCGGGCGCCGGCGGCACCGATCATCGCCCCGTTGTCCGTGCACAGGCCGGGACGCGGCACGATCAGCGGCAGGTCGAGGTCGCGGGCTCGCTCCGCCAGGCGCGCGCGCAGCACCGCGTTCGCGGCCACGCCGCCGCCGAGCACGATCGACTTGGCACCGACGGCCTTCGCCGCCCGGATCGTCTTGGTGACGAGCACGTCCACGACGGACTCCTGGAACCCGCACGCAAGTTCGGCGACGGAGGCTGTGGACAACGCCGTCGCGGAGTCGTCCGGATCGATCCCCTCGGTCCGTCGTGCCTCGTCCACGATCCGACGGGCCGCGGTCTTGAGGCCGGAGAAGCTCCAGTCGTAGGAATCGCCCATCCACGCCCGCGGGAACACGACATCGCGTCGCGTGGCGCCCTCCGCCGCGGCCTGGATGGCCGGGCCGCCCGGGTAGCCCAGGCCGAGCAGGCGCCCGACCTTGTCGAACGCCTCGCCCGCGGCATCGTCGACGGTCGTGCCGAGCAGGCGGTAGGTCAGGTGATCGCGCATCTCCGCCACGAACGTGTGCCCACCGCTGACCACGAGCGCAATGAGCGGGAAGACCGGTTCCGGCCGCGCGGCCTCGTCTTCCCCGGGGTCCAGCAGCCAGCCGGCGTAGACGTGCCCCTCGAGGTGATTGACCCCGATGAGCGGCAGATCGTGGACCCAGGCCAGCGCCTTCGCGAAGTTGATCCCGACGAGCAGCGAGCCAGCCAGGCCAGGGCCGTACGTGACCGCGACGCCGTCGAGGTCCGCCGGTGTCACCCCCGCCGCCTCGAGCGCATCGTCGACCACGGGGACGATCCAGCGCAGGTGCGCACGTGCCGCGACCTCCGGCACGATCCCGCCCGACGCCGCGTGCAGGGCGACCTGGGACGCAACCACGTTGCCGTGGATCCGACGGCCATCCTCGACGACGGCGACCCCGGTCTCGTCGCACGACGATTCGATGGAGAGCAGCAGTGGTCCGCTCATGTCGGGTCGGGCTCGACCGGCGCCGTCGAGCCGTCGAGCGCCTCGCGCAGCCGGGTGATGCGCTCGCGCATGCCCGGATCATCGAGCGGCTCCGTGGTCATGATCAGCGCGTCCTCGTTGTCGTCGCTGTAGTAGCGCGGCCGCAGGCCGACGGGCCGGAAGCCGTACTTCTCGTACAGCCGACGAGCGGGCAGGTTGGACAGGCGCACCTCCAGCGTCGCCTCGTGCGCCATGCGGTGCATCGCGAGGTCGAGGAACGCGAGGAGCAGGCGCTCTCCGATCCGCTGGCGACGCCAGCGGGGGTGGATCGCGAACGTCGTGATGTGCGCCTCATCGACCATCAGCCACATCCCGCCGTAGCCGACGACGTGGCCGGCGATCCGGGCGACGAGATAATTCGCCAGCCGGTTCGATTCGAGCTCGCTGCGATACGCGTTCGGCGGCCATGGCGACGTGAAGCTGGCGCGCTCGATGGCCTGGACCTGGGTCAGGTCATCGAATCCCATCGGCTCGATGTGCAGCTTCAGCGGGGGTCGCGCGACCACGACACCTCCCCGCTGCTGGCGGCAACGCCGCGCGGCAGCGTCACGTACTCCGGCACGACCGTGTCGAGTTCACCGCGGCGGTCCCCCGGTGAGGCCGTCGCGAGGCGGGCCAGCGCGGCTGCACCAAGCTCGATGAGCGCCGCTCCCAGGCCATCCCAGGCCGCCGTCCCGAGCGCGACGGCCTCGTCGGGCGCGCGACCCTCGAGATCGACGGCGACGAGGGTCTCACCCGCCGCCAGGTCCGGAGCCGCGTCCGCGGTCAGCAGCTGTGGCGACTCGCCGGTCCGGCTGAGCACGCGATCGCGTGGTCCGGCCGGCTGAAGGAGGACGGATCCCGGCCCAGCGGCGTGCAGCAGGGCCGTCGCCGTGGCGATCCCGACCAGCGGGATGCCCAGCCCGTGGCTGAGGCCCTTGCCGGTTGCGAGGCCGACGCGCAGACCCGTGAAGGCCCCGGGCCCATTCCCGACGACGATCCCGACCAGGCGCGAACGGCGCAGGTTCTGCTCGCCCAGCATCCGGCCGATCGACGGCAGGAGGGTCTCGCCGTGACGGTAGCCGACCACCCACATGGAGAGGCCGTCGATCACCCCGTCCGGCGACCCGGTCGCGATGATCACCCGGGACGTGGCGGTATCGATGGCCAGGATGCCGTGACGCCGGCCATCGCGCGTGGCGGAGACGATCGCTTCGGTCGCCCCGTCGGTCACGCCGCCACCTCGACATACCGGTCGTAGGCTGCCGTCTGCGCCACGAGGGTGATCGCGCGGTCCGCCTCGCCGGTCCCCTCGATGTGCACGTCGAGGCGCGCCGATGGCAGCGCGTCGGCCAGGCGTTCGGGCCATTCGATCATCGTGACGCCAGCAGCCTGGCGCTCGTCGAGCAGGCCACCGGCCAGCGCGTCCCGTGCGTCGGCCAGGCGATACGGATCGAGGTGGAACAGCGGGAGCCGCCCCTCGTACTCGGCCATCAGGATGAAGCTCGGCGAGGTGATCGTGTCGGTCACGCCCAGCGCCGCCCCGATGGCCTTGGCAAGGTGCGTCTTGCCGGCGCCGAGGTCGCCCCACAGGCAGATCAGATCGCCGGCGACCGCGACCGAACCAAGTCGTGCGCCGAGTGCCGTCGTCGCCTCGGGATCGGGGCAGACGACGGTCAGACTGGCGCGCCGATCCGGGCCGGTGGCGTTGATGGTCATCGTCCTGAGCGTAGCGGAAGGGCCGGCGCTGCGCCGCGCCCTAGCCGTATCGCTCGAGGTCACCGAGCGGGACCGCGACCGGCGTGCCGTCGTCGAGACGCACGAGCGCGCCCTCGTGCTGGACGCCCCCGGCGAACCGCCACGGACCGAGCAGGCGCTCGAATCGACCCTCGCGACCGGCGAGGTCGCCGCCCCGTATCCGGATCTGCGCCGGGTCAGGCAGCGGGAGGGGGGACGGATCGTCGATGAGGAGCGCGGGCGGGTCGTCCACGATGGCCACGTCGCGCCCGACCAATGCGTCGAGGACGGCCATCACGGCCCGCGCGAACGGCCGTCGGGCGGCCCCGTCGAGGACCAGGACAGCGAACGGGGCGAGCCGGTGCAGGGCGGCGCGCTGGCGCTTCTCCGATGCCCCGTAGTCGCGCCGCTCCTTGCTCGCGAGGCCGGACACGATGATCCCCCGGACGCCCATCGCGCGGGCCCGGGTGAGGGTCTCGGCATCGACCCGCGACCGCACGACAAGGATCGTCCCGGCCGCGCCGACATCCAGGCCGGCGGCACGGAGCGACCCATCGCGGGCGTCGGCCATGGCCAGCCGACCGCGAGCCGGGCCGCCGAGCACGGTGATGCCGCGGATGGCGCGGCCCTCGGCGGCCAGCGTGATGCCGCTGCCCGCGCGCACCTCGCGGACGATCCCGGCAACGGGCGTCTCCAGCGGCTCGTGCAACTGGCCCCCGGCCACACGCCAGCGGTTCCGCCATTCAAACAGGAGCTCGCCGGCCGGGACGCGGTCACCCGGCGCATGCGGACCGTCGCCGCGCAAGGAGAGCTCGCTCAGCACGGGGTCGCGCAGCCGTTCGGCGATCCGGGCACCCGGCACGACCGATTCACCGACGGCGACCAGCGCGCGATCGCCCGGGGTCATGCGGAACGCGATGTCGATCGGGCTGAGCAGAAGGGGTCGCATGGCCACGAGCCCAAGCTCACCGAGGTCGTCGGGGGGCATCGTCATCGCGAATCGCCGCCGGCCCACAGGGCGCCCTGCCACGCGGCCAGCAGGTCGCGCCGGCGATCGGCGCGCTCGGGCAGACGCAACGGGACGTCGCGCATATCGACCAGCAGCCCGCCGAGCCCGCCCGTCACCTCGATGGCGAAGTGGCGGCCCCGGGTCCCGAGGCGGACCGTGTCCCGAAAGCGGAACTCCGCCGTCGCCGATCCGCCCGGCGGCAGGTCCACGAACTCGAGCCCACCCGGGGTCAGATCGACCGTCTCATCCCCCGCCGGGCCATGGACTCGCAGCGTGCCCGCGGACCTGCCGGCGCGGAGACCGGCAGGCGTCACCACCGTGCCCAGTGGGACGAGCAGATCCTCGGCCAGATCCGCCAGGACCGACCGGCGCTCGTTCGCGTCCGGGATGGCACCCAGCGGCGCGAGCAACCGAGCGTGGTCGAGGGCGATCTGGCTGGCACCCGGCCGTCGGACGACATCGACGACGGCCAGCGCGACGGCTGGCGCGGGGACGCCGGTCCACGCCCCGGAGGCAGTGATGACGAGGTCGGGCGCCGCCACGGCGCCCATGGCTGCCGTGGCCACGTCGAGTCGGGCCAGGGCAGCCCGTGCGGCCGCCATCCGGAGCGCCGCGCCGGCCCCGGTCGCGTCTGCCCATGGCGCGATCCGCAGCTCGCGCATCCGGTCACGGATCCGATGGCGGTCCGCCGGCACGGTCATCCACACGGCCACCCCGTCGACCACGCTGTCGTCGGGTTCATCGGGGGCGATTGCGGCCGTCGCGACGATGGCAGTCCGCGGCGCGCCATCGTCGCCGTCGCTGGTGGGACTCGCGATGACGCGGACGGCGGCGTCGTGCCCGAGGACCACCGTTTCGACCCGTCGATCCAGTACATCGGCCAGTGACTGTGTCGCGGCGGCCACCGAGCGTCGTCCGTCATCGGTCGCCATGGCCGCCTCGATGAGCAGCTGGACCAGTGGCCAGCCGTCGTCGGCGCGGGCGGACGGCCCCAGGAGGACCTCGCCCGGTCGTCCGTTCAGGTCACCGAAGGCGGCCAGGCCCTCGGACATCGCGCCGGCCAGGATGACCGGCACCGTCGGGACGCGAGCAGCCGCGGCGCCGACCAGGGCGGCCAACTCACGGAGCGCACCCCGCTCGTCGGCGCCGGGTGGGTCATCGGCGCCGGCGAGGATGGCATCGACGGATCGGTCGACGAGCAGGCGGGTCATCGCGAGCGGGTCTGTGGACTGCACGCTGGCGCCGGTGATGTGCCACCCGCTGCGCGCCGCACAGGCGGTCAACGCCGCGAGCGAGCGATCCGATCCCGCGACGATGGCCAGCCGCCCCGGACGGCGAGAGCGCGCCTCGACCCGTGGCAGGTCGCCCGCCGCGATGACCCCGCTGGCCGTGCTGATGCCCGTGGCCGCGGCGAGCCTTTGATCGGCCGTCGCGATGCGCCGCAGGAGCAGCTCGACCCCGCGTTCCGGATCCGCGGCCGCCGGCATGGGCAGGCTGCCGAGCAGACGCCAGGCACCCGACACATGCCCGACGCAGGCGATCGCGGTCGTGGCGGCGCCGTGGTCGATGGTCAGGAAGGCACGCGGCTCGGCGGTCACCTGGACGATGCTACCCGGCTGTCGCCGGGTCCGTCGGGACGGCGGGGGCCGTCAGGCGTCCCAGACGACCTCGTCGTCGAGTTCCTCGAGCCGGGCGATGAGCAGTTCGATCCCCGTCTCGTCGGCCATGATCTCGCTGGCCGAGGCCAGCTCGCCGCCGAACACGCCGCGCAGGACCGGGTCGAAGAACAGCATCGCGTTCGCACCCAGGGCGCGATACGGCCGGCTGGCTTCCAGGAAGAGCACCGCGGAGGAGGTCAGGCCCAGCAGTTGGATCTCCCGCGCGACCTGCTCGACGAGTTCGTCGCGCTGCTCCTCGCCGACGTCGAACTGCATGCTCATGCCACGGCCGTCTGTTCCGCGAGGGCGGCGCCGAAGGCCAGATAGGGCGCCGCGCCGCGCAGGGCGAAGATCACGTGCTCGATGCCCGGCGACTTGGTCAGCTCGTCCCGGACGGTGGCGACGGTGATCGCCGCGGCGTCTTCCAGCGGGTACCCGCCGACCCCGGTGCCGAGGGCCGGGAACGCGATGCTGGTCACGCCGATGTCACGCGCCCGGGCCATGGCACTGCGCACCGCGGCCTCGATGACTGGCCCACTCGTGCGTCGGTCGCGGTCGAGCGACACCGCGTGGATGACCACGCGGGCGGCCAGCGTGCCCGCAGTGGTCACGATGGACTCCCCGAGGGGCACGGGCGCCTGGCGCACTGCCGCGAATTCGATGTCGTCGCCGCCGGCCCGCTTGATGGCACCGCCGACCCCCGTCGCCATCCACAGCGACAGGTTCGCCGGATTGACGATGGCGTCCACCTCGAGCTCGCAGATATCCCCGTTCCAGAGTTCGATCCGGGACAAGCAGGTACTCCGGTCCATGCACACGCGCGACCCGACCGGGCCGGCGGCGGAATGGTACACCTGAGGCCGCGGCCCGAGCCGTCATGGACCCGCCATCCGCGGCGTTCGTGGTGCGCGGCCGCCACGACATCCCGGCCGGTGCGACGACGGCTCCCAGGCGCGGGTGCGGTGCCACGGCATCCGCAGGGTCAGGCGGGTGGCGTCGGCCCGCCGCGCTCCAGCGCGAACCCCAGGCGCTTGCCCGCCTTGCGCCGCTCGGCCACTGTCGCGAGCCGCTTCCGAGCGATCGCCAGGCCATCGGGCAGGTCGGACGCGAGCAGGCCAGCGTCGCCCATCCGTTCGCGCGCGGCCTGGCCCGCCGTCCCGTGCAGGTAGACGCCAACGCGCGCCGCCGCGAATGGCGTCAGACCCTGCGCCAGCAGAGCCCCGATCGCGCCGGCGAGGACGTCGCCGGTACCGCCTGTGGCCAGCGCGGGGTTTTCGAACGGGGCGATGGCCACGTCACCATCAGGTGCCGCGATCACCGTCCGTGCCCCCTTGAGCACGACGACCTGGCCCCACGCCGCGGCGGCGTCACGCGCGGCCGTGACCCGCGCATCGTCGTCGTCCGCGAGGTCGCCATCCACCGCGATCGTCCCGCCGATGCCCGTCCGCAGCCGGGCGAACTCGCCGACGTGCGGCGTCAGGACCGCGGGCCTCGTGACCTGGGTCCACCAGTCGTCGATGGCGGCGATCGACCGGAGTGCCTCGGCATCGATGACGATCGGCGAGGCATCGGTCTCCGTCGCGACGGCCAGGAGCTGGCGGACGAGATCCGCGGTGGCCAATCCTGGGCGCAGGCCTGGGCCGATCACGATCGCCTCGTGCTCGTGGTCGAGGATGCGCGCCAGGGCCGGCTCCGGGTCGACTTCCTCCACATCGTCCTCCGGGAGGGCCATGGTCGTGGCCTCCACGACCTTGGCGGCAAAGAGCGGCTGGAGCGACTCGGGCACAGCCAGCGTGACCAGCCCGACGCCCGCGCGGCCAGCGGCTCGACAGACCAGGAGGGCCGCCCCGGCGTAGTCGAGCGAACCGGCGATCACCAGCAGGGTCCCGAACGTCCCCTTGTGACCACGGGCGGGCCGCTCCGGCAGCAGCCCGGCGATGATCGCGTCGTCGAGCTTCGTGGCACCCTCCGGCCACGGTCGCTCATGCGGATCCGCGACCGACGCGAGCACCGCGAGATCGCCGGTCGCCTGCCGTCCGAACCCGACCGGTCGTCGCTCAGGCATCGTCGCCACCAGCCACCGGCGCATCCGTCCAGGCGGTCGCAGCCGGCGCAGCCGACTCAGCCGTCGAACGCAGCCGCTCGAGTCGGGCCAGGATCTGCCGCTCCCGGTCGTCCAGGCGATCCTCGATGTCGGGCGGGAAGACGTAGCGCCCGCCGGCGGTGCGGACTCCGAAGGCGATCGCCACGGCATAGTCGGATTCGTGCGAGATCGACACGGCGATGCGGCCCATGCCGAGCTGTTCCGCGCGGGCCGCGGCACGACCATGCAGGCGGACCGCCGGCTGGCCGGTGGGCAACCGCTCGACCTCGATGTCACGCCAGCCGATGCCTCGCACGCCCAGCCCGAGGACCTTGCTGACGGCCTCCTTCGCGGCCCACCGTCCGGCCATCGTCTCCGGCCTGCTGCGGACGTAGCGCTGCTCGCGGTCGGTCAGGACACGCCGGACGAAACGGGCCCCGAAGCGGTCGAGCGTCGCGCGGATTCGCTCGACCTTGACGATGTCGATGCCGAGCTCGGACGTGCCCTCGGGAACCAGTCCGGCGGGGATGACGGCATCCGACGGGTCCGCCACCGCACCCATCCCCTACTCGACCGTGACCGACTTGGCGAGGTTGCGCGGCTGATCGACGTCCGTGCCACGGGCGATAGCCACGTGATAGGCGAACAGCTGGAGCGGGATGATCGCCAGGATCGGGCTGAGCGCCTCGTGCGTATCGGGCACCCAGCACACGTCGTCCGCGTAGCGCTCGATCTGGACATCGCCCTCGGTCGCCACGGCGATGACTCGCGCGTCGCGGGCCCGGCCCTCCATCACGTTGCTGATCAGCTTGTCGTAGACCGACGACCGGGTGGCGACCGCCACGAGCGGGCATTCGGCGTCAAGCAGCGAGATCGGGCCGTGCTTCATCTCGCCCGCTGCATATCCCTCGGCATGCACATAGCTGACTTCCTTGAGCTTGAGGGCGCCCTCGAGGGCCGTCGGGTAGCCGTAGCCGCGGCCGACGAACATGAACCCGCGCGAGTTCACGTAGCGCCGGGCGAGATCGACCGAGCCGCTGGCGTTCTCGATGGCCCGGGCGGCAGCCGCGGGCAACGCATGCAGCGCGGCACCGAGCGCGGTCTCCTGAGCGTCCGTGAACGTGCCGCGAGCCTTGGCCACGGCGGCGGCGAGGATGACCAGCGTCGTGACCTGGGCGACGAACGTCTTGGACGCCGCGACGGCGATCTCCGGCCCTGCCTGCAGGAACAGGACGCGGGCCGCCTCGCGGGTGATGGCGCTGCCCACCGTGTTGGTCACGGCGATGATCGGCGCGCCGCGCTCCCGGGCGAGACGGGTCGGGGCGATGGTGTCCGCGGTCTCGCCGGACTGGGTCACCGCGATGACCAATGTCCGGCCATCGATCGGCGGCGGGCTGTACCGGAATTCCGAGCCGACCGTCGCCCGGGCCGGGATGCCCAGCCAGTCCTGGAGGGCCGCCGCCCCGATCAACGCCGCGTAGTACGCCGTCCCGCACGCGATGAGTTCGACCCGATCGATGCTGCGCAGCGTGTCCTCGAAGCCGGCTAGCTCCTCGACCGAGATCCGATCGTCGCGGGTCACCCGTCCGGCAATGGCCTGGCGCAGAGATTCGGGCTGCTCGTGGATCTCCTTGAGCATGAAATGCTCGTACCCGCCCTTCTCGGCGGCCTCCGGCGTCCAGTCGATGACCGTGACCGGCCGATCGACCGGCACGCCGGCGAGGTTCGTGATGACGACGCCGGACGGTCGGAGGTCGGCGACGTCACCGTCCTCCAGGAAGATGACCCGGTCGGTGTGGGCGAGGATGGCCGCCACGTCGCTGGCCAGGAAGCTCTCGCCGTCGGCCAGTCCGACCACGAGCGGCACATCCTTGCGGGCCCCGACGAGCCGGTCGCCCTCACCGCGGTGCATCACGGCCATCGCGTAAGCCCCCTCGCAGCGTGCCAGCGCGGCACGCACCGCATCGGCCAGGTCGCCCTGGTAGGCCTCCTCGACGAGGTGGGCCAGTGCCTCCGTGTCGGTCTCCGACGTCAGCCGGTGCCCGCGGGCCTCGAGGCCATCGCGCAGCTCCCGAAAGTTCTCGATGATCCCGTTGTGGATGACTGTGATGTCGCCGGTGCAATCCTGGTGCGGGTGGGCATTGAGATCATTCGGACGGCCGTGGGTCGCCCAGCGGGTGTGGGCCAGGCCGATGGCGGCGTGCGGGGTCCGCTCAGCGATGGCCGCCGTGAGATTCCCGAGTTTGCCGGCCTTCTTCTCGACGAACAGCGCACCCGCGTCATCGACCAGGGCGATCCCGGCAGAGTCGTAGCCGCGGTACTCCAGGCGCTGGAGTCCGGCGATCAGGATGGGACCCGCATCGCGCGGTCCCGTGTAGCCGACGATGCCGCACATGCCGTTCGGTTCCTCCGCTCGTGCCCGACGGCATCGACCGACGGGTCGTGACTCCGATGGCTGGGCACCGGTCTCTAGTGTAGTCGCTCTCCCGCGAGGGCCGCGAGCGAGTCGGCGAGCTCGGTCACGAGGGCCGCGTCCGGACCCTCCACCATGACCCGCAGCGATGGCTCCGTGCCGGACGGGCGCACGAGGACACGGCCCTGCCCGGCAAGCCGTTGCGTGGCATCGGCGATCGCTCGCGACAACTCCGGATCGCCTTCCCACTGGTCCTTGTGGCGAGCCGGCACGGCGCGTTGCTGCTGGGGCAGCAGCGGGATGGCGGCGGCCAGATCGTGGAGCGGCAGCCCACGAGCGACCATGACGCGCAGGACCTCGAGCGCGGTGACGATGCCATCCCCGGAGGAGGTGTGCTCCAGGATGATCACGTGCCCGCTCTTCTCACCGCCGAGCCGAGCGCCGGACACCTGCATCCCCTCGAGGATGTATTTGTCACCGACGGGCGTGCGCACCACGTCCCCGCCGGCCGCCGCGACCGCCGCCTGGAGGCCGCCGTTGGACAGGATCGACACGACCAGTCCGCCCGGCAGGGCGCCGTGGGCGAGGCGCTCCAGCGCAAGGATGCCGAGCACGACGTCCCCGTCGACGACCTGCCCGTGCGCATCCACGGCGATCAGCCGGTCGGCATCGCCATCGAGCGCAAAACCCACGTCCGCACCGTGCTCGAGCACGGCCGCGGCGAGGGACGCCGGGTCAGTGGCGCCACAGCGCACGTTGATGTTCACCCCATCCGGATCGACATGGATGGCCACCACGGACGCGCCGGTCGCTGCCAGGATGACCTGGCCGAGCGCCCCGCCTGACCCGTTCGCCCCGTCCAGCACGATGCGCAGCCCGCTGGCATCGATCGCGCCGGCGAGACCCATCCGATGGTCGCGATACGCCGCTACGGCCGCGCTCGCATCGACCAGTCGTCCGATCCCGGCGTTGCCCACCGCGCCGAGCTCTCCCTCGCGCCAGATCGATGCCTCGAGCTCCGCTTCGATCGTGTCGTCGAGCTTGAGGCCCGCCGCGTCGATGACCTTGAGCCCGTTGTCATCCGCCGGATTGTGCGAGGCCGAGACCATGATCCCCGCGGCATACGGACCGGTCCGGGCGAGGTAGGCCAGCGCCGGGGTCGGCACGACGCCGACGACGTGCACATCGACCCCCAGGCTGGTCGCACCGGCGGTGATCGCAGCCACGAACATGTCGCCGGATCGGCGGGTGTCCTGGCCCACGACGAGTGATCCACCGGCGCCCACCAGCTGGTGGGCAGTCGCGCGGCCCAGCGCATAGGCCAGGGTCGGCTTCAGATCGATGTTGGCGATCCCGCGGATGCCATCCGTGCCGAACAATCTGGCCATCTCAGCCGCCACTTGGGGACGGCGCCGCCAGGGTCGCGATGTTGACGCTGACGACCGGCGGGTCCGTACCGACCAGGGTCACGCCGCCGGGCAGGGTCGCGCTCACCGGCACGACCTGGGTTCCCGTGCCAAGGCTGCGCACGACGAGGTCCGCCACAAGGGTCGCCCCATCGAGTCGGTCGAGGTCGGCGATGGACCCGCCGACGGTCAGCAGGACGCGATCCGTGCCCAGGCGGTACGACAGCGTGGGATCCGCACCGAGCAACCGCAGGCCGACCTCGAAGGTGCGGGTGGACGTGACCGGCCGGACCGTGACCGTGACGTCGACCGAGTCACTGCCCAGTGGGACCACGCCGGTCGGCAGGACGAGTGCGGTCGTGAATGTGCGCGGGCCGGATAGACCCGTGACGCTGACGGCCGCGGTCTCGACACTCGTGAGCGCGGCGAGTTCGTCGATGTCGCCCTCGACCGTGATGACGGCAGGATCCACGGTGACCGACCCGATCTCGAAGCCGGCCGCCGGGTCGCCGCTGATCAGCGGCTGGACGGGCAAGGTCCGGGATTGGCGATCGGAGAAGACCGGGATGGTCACGCGCGCCGTGCTCGGCGTGATCTGGGTGGGGGTCACGGCGGTGCCCACCTGGTCGACGGCGATGAGCCGCACGTCCTGGTCGACGTCAAGCCCCGACGGCTGGATCACGATGTCGCCACGAGCGGCCACGACCGAATCGACGATCGACGTCGGCCCCGACACGATCACGGTCTCCGGCGTCACCTTGATCGCCCCGACCTCCAGCCCGACCGGCACCGTCCCCCGCTCGATGACGACGGGGACGGTGATCTGCTTGACCGTGTCGAGCTCGACGATGACGGCCCCCGGCTCGGACGAGATGACGCTGATCCGCGAGTCGATCGAGCGGACCTGGATCGGCACGGACTGCGGGCCGCCGCCCGGGATCACGTCGGTCAGATCGATGATCGCGATGAATGACGCGGAGATGGGGGTCGGGACATCCGGTGCCGCCAGGTAGCGAACCTCGGTCACCGGGCCGATGGCCGTCAGCAAGAAACTGTCGGTGGGCTGGTTCTCGACCGTCACCGGGATGACTCCGTCGCTGAACGTCGTGGTGCTCTGCGACAGCACGAGACCGCCATACAGCAGGGTGGCCAGTCCGACGGCGGCGAGCTTGAGCGGCCAGTTATTGACGATGCGGCGGAGGACTCGGGTCACCGCTGCGCCCGTGCGGCGGGCGCCTTGGAGGCGTCCGAGGACGATCGCCAGCCGAACGCGCCGCGCCGCCCATGATTGGGATCGAGCAGGCTGCGGATCGTCCGCGCCAGCTGCGCTTCATTGAGGTTCCGCACGATGCGGCCGCGCTCAACCAGGCTGATCTGGCCGTTCTCCTCGGAAACCACGATGACCACGGCATCGGTCTGCTCGGTGATGCCCAGGGCCGCTCGATGGCGCGTCCCGAAGCGCTCGGAGGGCACGGTGGTCTGGGCCAGGGGCAGCAGGGCCGCCGCGGCGAGGATCGTGTCGCCGCGGATGATCACGGCGCCATCGTGCAGGGCGGTGCGCGGCGCGAAGATCGTGGTGATGAGGTCGGCCGAGACATTCGCGTGGATCATCACGCCGGTCTCCGCGACTTCTTCCAGCCCGGTGCCGCGCTCGAGCACGATGAGGGCGCCGTGGCCTTCGGCGGAGAGTTCAGCGGCCGCGGCCGCGACAGCCTCGGCAACGTGATCGACCACCCGCGAATCGGCGGGTGACAGCAGCCAGGCGAGCGATCCGACCTGGCCGATCTGGTCGAGCGCCCGACGGATCTCCGGCTGGAAGATGACGACGAGGGCGAACAGCCCGACCACGGCTCCGCCCTGGAGGATCTGGGTGAGGAGCAGGAGCCGGAAGGCGACGGCCAGCACGTAGACCACGATCAGGACGCTGACGCCGATCACCAGGCGCACGGCCCGCGTCCCGCGGATCAGGCTGAACAGCGAGTAGATCAGCAGGGCCGTGATGCCGATATCGACCAGCGTGGTCAGTCGGACCTGTTCGAGGATCGATCCTAGCAGCGGCATCTTCCGCCGAGTGTACAACGCCACCCGTGCTGACCCACGATGGTCCCGTCCGTCGTCGCGAGGTCAGCCAGGTGTCAGGCGACCGCTGGCGCGAGGCGCGGCTCGTCCGGAAGGCGGGCTGCGATGGCCGCGATCGCGTCCAGCGTGGGCTGGTCGTCTGCGGGGCCGGCGAGCGTCCGCAACAGGACGAGCTTCTCCACAGCGAGCGGCCGCCACCCGCGATCGAGGTACAACTCCACGAGCGTCAGGTGCAGCCGCGGCTCCGTCGGGCTCAGGGCAAGGGCGAGGTAGCACGCGTCGATGGCGGCCACCACGCTACCGGACGCCCGATGACCGGCCGCTGCGGCGAGCGCCGCGATGATGGTCGCCTCGGCATCGCCGGACTCGGCCGCGGCCTCGACCGCGGCGGTCGCCGCCGCGGGATCCACGGGTATCAGAGGCGCGACCGGCTCGGGCGCGGCGGCCACGTCGGGCGCTATCGGGGTGGCGCCGGCGTCCGGTGGGATCGGCCTATCCGTGCGAGCGCTGGGGCGTCCCTCGAGGACATCGAGGGCACGTGACAGGGCCTCGGCGGCGCCTGGTTCACGCTCCACGCGACGCAGTCGGTCGGTCAGCGCGGCGACAGAGCGCCGACGGCTGCGCGACTCGGCAAGCTCCAATGCCCGGCGGGCTGCGTCGGTCGCGTCCGGCAGTCGGTCAGCCTGCTCGAGAGCGACGGCCAGGCGATCGAGCGCATCGGCCGCGGCCGATCGGTCGCCCGCCGCCAGCAGGAGGTCAGCGCGGCCGCGCAGGGCGGGCTCGTCGCCCGGGGCACGGTCGAGTGCGGCATCGAACGCCGCCAGGGCCTCCGCGGTCCGACCCAGCTGGGCCAGCACGCCGCCGAGGCTGACCAGCGGCAGGGCGCGATCGGGGGCGATGGTCGCGGCTTCTGAATAGGCGTCGATCGCGGCGGCCCGATGGCCGCGCATGGCCGCCACGTGCCCGCGCCGGAGGGCCTCCTTGTACTGCTCGTACCGAGCCGCGCTCATGCCGCCTCGTCGCCGCCGATGAGGGCCACGAGCAACGCCTTTTGCACGTGAAGGCGGTTCTCGGATTGCTCGAAGATCCGGCTGCGCGGCCCATCCATGACCGATGAGGCGATCTCCTCGCCACGGTGCGCCGGCAGACAATGCATGGCGATGGCGTCGTCGCCGGCGGCGGCCATCATGGCGTCGTCGACCCGGTACGCGGCGAACGCATCGCGTCGCTCTTCAGCCTCCGCCTCCTGGCCCATCGAGGTCCACGCATCCGTGTACACGACGGCTGCGCCTGCGACGAGCTCCATCGGGTCCTCGCCGAAGACGAGGCGGCCTCCGCTGGCTGCGGCCAGCGCGGTGGCCGTCTCGAGGATGGCGGCATTGGGCGCATAGCGGGGCGGGTGGGCGAGCCGGATCTCCATGCCCATCGCGACCCCAAGCAGCGCGAGCGAGTGGTAGACGTTGTTGCCATCCCCGACGAAAGTCACGACGGTCCCCGGCAGCGAACCGACGTGCTCGCGGATGGTGAACACGTCAGCCAGGGCCTGGCATGGGTGCTCGCGCAGGGTCAGGCCGTTGATGACCGGGATCGAGGCCTGGGCCGCGAGTTCCGCGACCACGGCGTGGGGCCCCGTCCGGGCGACGATCGCGTCGACGAAGCGCTCCAGGTTGTGGGCCACGTCGCGGACCGCCTCCCGGGCGCCCATGACGGCGTCCTCCGGCAGATAGATGGCCGTACCGCCGAGCTGCGCCATGCCCGCCTCGAACGTGACGCGGGTGCGCAGGCTCGGCTTCTGGAAGAGCATCGCCAGGGTGCGACCGCCGAGCGGTGGCACGGCGTGCCGTCGGGAGGCGCGGAACTCCGCCTTGAGGACGGCCGCCGTCTCGAAGACGACGCCGACCTCGTCGGCCGACAGATCTGCGACGCTCAGGAGGTCGCGACCGCGGAGCGAACCCATCGAGGCAGACATGTCCGCGCCGCTCGCTGGATCAGCGCTTGGTGTACTGCGGCGCCTTCCGTGCGCGCTTGAGGCCGTACTTCTTGCGCTCCTTCATCCGAGGATCGCGGGTGAGGAAGCCGGCCTGTCGAAGCGGCAGGCGATTGGCGTCCTCGTCGACCTCGAGCAGGGCACGAGCGATACCGTGGCGGATCGCCCCGGCCTGGCCGGTGACGCCGCCGCCCTCGACCTTGATCATCACATTGAAGCGACCTTCGGTCCCGGTCACCCGGAAGGGCATGCGCACGTCAGCCTCGCTGACGGCATTGCCGAAGTGCTCCTCCATGGAGCGACCATTGACGACGATCTCACCTTCGCCCGGCAGCAGCCGGACGCGGGCGATGGCCGTCTTGCGACGACCGGTGCCGGAATAGAAGGCTGGGATGGACATCGTCATGCTCCTCGGGCGAGCGGCTCAGGCTGCTGCGCCTGATGGGGATGGTCGGAGCCGGCATAGACCTTCAGCTTGCGCAGCTGCTGGGCACCGAGACGGTTGTGCGGCAGCATGCCCTTGACAGCCCGCCGGATGACTTCCTCTGGACGACGGCCCAGAAGGTGCCCGAGGGTCTCCTCCTTGAACCCACCTGGATAGCCGCTATGGCGCGCGTAGACCTTCGACTCCAGCTTGTTGCTGGTGACGGTGATGCGCGAGGCATTCAGCACGATCACGTGGTCGCCCGAGTCGAGGGCCGGCTGATAACTCGGCTTGTGCTTGCCCTCAAGGACGTGCGCGATACGCGAGGCGAGGCGACCGAGCGTCTCGTCCGTCGCATCGACGACGTACCAGCGTCGCTCGATCTCGCTCTCACGGACCGAATAGGTCTTCGCGTTCATCGTTCCTCGCGTGCTCCGTTCGTAGTGCCATCGGTCCGTCGCCCGTAAGCGACGCGCCGAAGGCAGAGGCCCTTCGCCGGGACGGATGCCCCACCGAAGGCCGGACCCGGGGCGACCATCGCCGCCTGGACCGTGACTTCGTCTTCTTTTCCAAGGCCGACCTCCAGGAGGGCGGCCACCATGCGACGGACCTGGCCTCGGAGGAAGGATCCGGCTCGGACGTCGATCGTCACGAGCCGTCCCTCCGAGCGGACCCGGACCGCCATGACGGTCCGGACCGTCGAGCGGTCCGCCACCCCGAAGGCCCGGAAGTCGTGTCGGCCGATGAGGACCGACCCGGCCCGCGCCATCGCAGCGGTGTCGAGTGGGACCCGCACCCCGAGCGCCTGGCGCTCGCGGAGCGGGCTGCGCGGCCCGTTCCAGACGGTGTAGCGGTACTCCCGGTACCGCGCCGCGTAGCGGGGGTGGAACCCGGCCGATGCCCGCCGCACTGCGGCGACCGCGACGTCCGTCGGCAGGAGCGCATCGAACGCTCGTGCCATGTCCGTCGCCGCCAGGCGCCCGTCGTAGGAGAAGGCGATCACCTGCCCCGTCGCGTGCACCCCTGCATCCGTGCGACCGGCCCCGTCGATCCGCTGCCGCTGCCCGTCACCGAGCTGTGCCAGCGCATCCTCCAGGACCCCCTGGACCGTCCGCTTCCCAGGATTGACCTGGAAACCGGCGAAGTCCGTTCCGTCGTATTCGACCCGGGCGCGGTAGCGCACGGGGACGTCCTCTCGGTCCGTCAGTGGCTGGTCGACGCCCTGCCGGCTCATCCGTTCGTTGGCCCTGCGCTCCCTCGCTCACGCACGTTCGTCGTGCGCTCGCTGCGGGTGCTCGGACCGCCTTCGGCTGAGACTCGGCATGCCGCCGACCTGTCTGCTATTCGGTTAGACCAGCTCGAGCTGGACCATCTCTGCGGCGTCGCCACGCCGCTGGCCGATGCGGGTGATCCGGGTGAATCCGGAGGTCCGGTCAGCGTACTTGGGCGCGATCTCGTCAAAGAGCTTGTCGACGACGAGCGGCTCGTGGGGGAACGCCGAGACGACGGCTCGTCGAGCCGCCAGGTCTCCGCGCTTGGCCAGCGTGATCATCTTCTCGACGCGCCCACTGATCTCCTTGGCCTTGGCCTCGGTCGTCTTGACGCGCTCGTAACGGATGACCGACACGGTCAGGTTCTTGTACAGGCTGAGTCGCGGACCCTGCTTGCGGCTGAGCTTGCGACCGCCGATCCGGTGGGCCATCGGCTAGGCCTCGGCCTCGTCCTCGAACGGCTCATCGCCGTCGAGATCGTCCAGGCCGTCCGACTCGGTCTCCGGGATGACGAAGCCGCGCATGCGCAGGCGCTCCTTCATCTCATCGAGCGACTTCTTGCCGAAGTTGCGCATCCGCAGCAGGTCGTCGTCCTTGAGCTGGAGCAGCTGCCCCACCTTGACGATGTTGTTGCGCTTGAGCGAGTTGTAGGCGCGCATCGGGAGGTCGAGCTCCTCGATGGGCATGTCGAGCATGTTCGGAGGCAGCGCGGCGACGCCGGTCACGGCGGCCTGCGGGACGGCAGCCATGCCGACGGTGACGAACGGCCGGAACTGATTCACCAGGATCTCCGCCGAGCGGCTGAGGGCCTCTTCCGGCGTGATCGACCCATCGGTCTCGATCTCGATC
>JBKJHI010000207.1:0-18483 GCA_046599085.1 Candidatus Limnocylindrales bacterium | reverse complement strand
GCCTGGCCACGCTCGGCTCACTGCTGGCCAGGCCGCCAGGCGACGCGAGCGCGTCGGATGCCCGCGCCAGCAGCGTGCTCAGTGCCTCACGGGGGTGGCCGGGGAGCACGGGATCCGGGCCGGCGTTGAGGCGCAACACGGCGGCGACGACGAGGTCCGCTTTCGAGTGGAAGCGTCGGTAGATGGCCGGTCGTCCGATACCTGCCGCCTGGGCGATCGCCGAGATCGACATCGCCTGATAGCCGACGTCGCTTAAGAGACGCAGCGTGGCGTCGAGGATCGCATCGTCGATCCGGGCGTCGCGCGGCCGGCCACGCGGCGCGGCGGAAGCGGCGGCGGTATCGGGCGGTGAGAGAGCAGCGCCCTCGGCCGTGCGGGTCATGGCCGCCCCGCGGGCTCGAGCGTGACGAGGACGAGATGCGCCTTCGTCGAGGCGCTGGCCCGCTCCCCAGGATCGATCCGTCCCTCCTCATCGATGTCGAGCCCGAAGCCACGCAGCATGCCGGGGCCGCGCTTCGAGACCTGGAAGGCAAGCGTCTCGTCGTACCGCGGGTTGTCTGGCAGCACGACTTCACCGCGACCGCTTCGCCAGCCCTGCGGCAGTCGCAACTCCACATCAGCCCCGCCCACGAGGTTCGGCCACCACTTGTAGGTCGGCGAGGTGACCATCACGACCCGGTCGTCTTCACGCACATACCCGGCCGGCGTGGTGAATGTCTGCTCAGATCTGCGACCCCGGTAGCGCAGCAAAAGGAGTGCCTTGCCCATCGGTCCAGCGAACCAGCCGTCGAGGAGTCGCTTCGTCAGGGGGTTCGTCACACCGATGACGCGCCGCATGATCTTGAGCTGCTGTGTGTCGGTAACCGCGCGGGCGTCGGCCATGGGGAGCACTCCATAACGATACGGAGCACAACTGTAACAGAACTAGGCCGGCGCGGGCTCAAATGCTCCGGCCGAGGGTCGAACCTCGACGAGACCCGCCGCGCTGAAGTCGCCGTCGAATGCCAGTGTTCCCCGAGGCGCAATCGTCGCATGACGACGAAGCTTGTGGCATCGACGAACGAGTAGCCCCGCTCGTCATGGCGCCGGAGCCAGGCCCGGGCCTCGCGCTCGATCCCCTCGTCGTGGAGCGGTCCACTCACCAACCGTGTTACGCCGTCGGGACCAAGGGCGCAGGAGCAGATTCGCCGGCTACCGAAGGCCGGAAGCCCACGAGCGAAAGCTGCTCGACGGCGCGCCGTCGAGCAGCGGGTGTGCCGTCGTAGCGCCAGCCCATAAGACGGCTCAGCACCGCTCGAACGATCGGCGCGATGAGCCGGTTGCGACGCTCGTCGTCGGCCAAGATGCGCTCGGCCTCGTCTGGCGGGAGGATGCGATACGCCGGTGCGAAGCGCTCCCGACCGGTCCACACCTCGTATGCCAGCCCAGCCTCGACGTTGTGGAGCCAGCCGGTCCGGTGACCCCAGGCCGCAACCACGACCGACTCCCTCGTGACAGGGTCGAATCGAACGACCTCGAGGACGGTCTCGCGGTGCAGACCCGACTTCCGACCAGTGTGGACAAGGAGGAGGAACCGGTGGCCCAAGAGGACGCCGAGATGACCGTGATAGAGGTGGACGGGCAGTCCCAGGCGTGAGCGAAGCGCGCCACGTGGCGGTGCAGCCCGTCGGTCCACGGTCACGTCCTTCGCAGGCGGTCAGTCCGTCGGATCGGCCTCAGCGGCGAATGCCCCGTCGATCTCAGCGAACGGGATCCCTCGGGCAAGCCCCTCGAACGTGCCATGCTCGGCGATCTCGGTGGCGGCACGGAGGAACGGCCCCCATGCCACCCGGGCGAGTCCTCCGCCGACACTGATCCTGCGGACACCCAGGTCCGCCAGGGCTGACACGGTCGTGAAGTCGCTGCCGACGAGCACGTTGACCGGTTTCGGGGCAAGCGCCGTCACGACGGCCGCGATCTCATCGAGGGTGCCGAGGCGCGGGGCGTAGAGGCAATCGGCGCCGGCTTCCGCGTATGCCTGCAGTCGTCGGATCGTGTCGTCGAGGTCAGGCCGACCGACGACGAACCCCTCCGACCGACCCGTCAGCAGCACCCGGCCGCCATGGTCGTCGATCGCCTGCCTGGCAGCCCGAATACGCGCGACGGACAGGTCGAAGGCAAACACCGGCTCCGACGGATCCCCGCTCGAATCCTCGATCGAGAGCCCCGCGATCCCCGTCTCGCTGGCGCGGCCGACGTTCGCGGCGACCCCGTCAGGCTCGATCGCGAACCCACCCTCGAAGTCGGCATTGACCGGGACATCAACCGATGCTGCGACCGCCCGCAAGTGCTCGAGGGCCTCGTCGAGGGTCACCCCGTTGTCAGTCTTGCCCAGCGTCCAGGCAAACCCTGCGCTCGTCGTCGCCAGCGCCTTGAACCCGAGGCCAGCAAGCAGGCGAGCGCTGCCGATGTCCCACGGGTTCGGCATCACGAAGATGCCCGCTTCGTGGAGCGCGCGGAACGTGTTAAAGCGATCCGTGGGAGACGCCATCAGGCGAACGGTAGCAGGCGCGAGTCGGGCGGCGTTCCGCGGCAGCCGGCAACCCGCACGGCGCGGCGCATCGGGTCAGACATGCCGGTGGAGGTCTGCTTCAGGTGACGCGGCCAGCACGTCGTCGTCCCGCGGCGGCTGCTCCCACCCCATCTGCGCGACGTCGTGGTGCGGCATCGAGAGATGGATCACGTCGTGCTCGACGTTCGCGATCGCAGACGCGGGGATGTAGATGTCGCCGGCCAGCCCGCCGATCGAGGTGAGCACATAGTTCTGGCCCACCTGCTTGACGGCACCGACGTGGTTTCCGTCATTCCCGACCACTGCCCAGCCGGGCTTGAGATCCGCCATTCGCATCGTGTGTTGGCCTCCTCCAGCGTTCACCAACCATAGCGGGTGTTTGCACCGGGGTCGTCGAGAAGATCGATCACGCCACGCCTGGATGCTTCGGCAGCCCCATCGGTCATAGGTCGGAGTGGGCTGAGGCTATTCGGGCGCACGGGCCTGCTCCCCGAGGCGGAGGGCATCTGCGTGCGCATTTGCGCAATGATGCGTGGAGGCGATGGCAATATGCACGCACATATAGTCCAGTGCAGTGCTTGACACTCGTGCGATAGCGGCGCAGCATGTGGCTCGACTGGTTGCACCGGACGCTGCCACGGGCGGGAGTCGGAGAGCTTTATGAAGACACATACCACGCTGGACCTTGACCGAAGTCTGCTTGATGAGGCCGCCGAGGCCCTCGGCACCTCCAGGACCACCGAGACCGTCCACGCGGCTCTGCGCGATGTCGTCGCGCGACAGCGGCGCGCCCGCCTGGCCCGGCGTGACTTCTCGAACCTTGAGACTCTTCTTCCCGAGATGCGCGCGCCCCGCTTCACGGACCTCGACCAGACGCACAGCGGCACGACCGAAGCGGAGCCGAAAAGCGGCTCTTCCACCTCGGCACGCACCAAGCGACCGCGCGCCTGATGTCGCCCGCTGTCGATGCCATCGAGATGGCCGACACGTCGGTCTGGGCGCGCTCCGCCAGACTGCAGCTCGCCTGGTTCCTCCCCGCCGTCGAGAACGGACAGATCGCCGTCTGCGACATGGTCGCGATGGAGATCCTGTATAGCGCCCGCGACGCCGAGGATTACGTGCAGACCGAGGGCGATCTTGGTGCGTGTCCCTGGTACGTCGTCGAGCCCGCCGACTGGGCAGAGGCCCGACGCGTGTGGCGCGAACTGGTCCAGCGCGGGCCATTGCACCACCGGCAGGTCAAGTACCAGGATCTGCTCATCGCCGCGGTCGCCGCGCGGAATAGCCTGGCGGTGGTGCATTACGACTCGGACTACGACATCATCGCGTCGGTGACGGGGCAGCCGACCCGATGGGCCGCGCCGCGCGGGTCGCTCGAACCCACGTCGGCACAGTCCAGGTAGCCCCGGGCGTCGAGGACCGCGCTGCCCGCCACGAGTCACCCTGCCGCGAGTCCGCCGGTCGGGTGCCACTTCCACGCGACCCAGGCGATGTACACACAGGCGACCGTCTCGATGCTAGCGATGAGTCACGAATTGACCGCCCGGAAGCGTCCTCGACTCGTTGCTTCGGGCCGGGTTCTCGCCGAGGCACACACGAGTTCGCGGTCACGCCCTACGACGATGCGGCTGCATTCGATTTCAGCCTTGGGCTCATCCTCGACGGCCTCCAGCGCCGACTCGGGTCGGACTGACCGACCGCGGCCAACATCGCGATGGGGCGGAACGGCGCCATCGACCATGCCGATCGAACCGGGACGTGGGTGACGACCGTGGTGATCGTCGGCCCGAGGACCGCCGCTCGGCACCATGGCTCGGCACCGAAGGCGGGCCATCGGACCCGGGACGACGGGGCCATGCGGCCCTGCCGGAGACTACGCCGTCCCGACCACACTGGCTGGGTATCCCCGCTCCAGGAGGCAATCCATGTCACGCTCGCTTCGCTACGTCCCCATTCTCGCCGCACTGGCCCTGGTCCTCGGCGCCTGCTCGACCGCCGGCTCGACCGCCGGTTCGACCGCCGGCTCGACCGGCACCGCCGGCGTCGGCTCGCCGATGCCGATGCTCAGCGACGATCCTGCCGAAGGTGGGTTTGCATGGGGTGAGCCATCCGTGGCCGGTGAGGCCGACCGGGTGGTCGACATCACCATGCTCGACGAGCTGCGCTTCGAGCCGGCGAGCGTCGAGGTCGCCGTGGGTGAGACGGTTACCTTCCGCATCACCAACGCCGGCCAGCTGCCGCACGACTTCACCCTGGGCGACGAGGTCACACAGGTCGAACACGACGCCGAGATGGCGGAGGGCGGGATGTCCGGCATGGGGCAGGACGACCCGAACGCCCTGACGCTCGACGCCGGCATGACCGGCGAGCTGACATGGCGCTTCACGGCGCCGGCCACCATCCTGTACGGGTGCCACATCCCGGGTCACTACGACGCTGGTATGGTCGGGATGCTGACGATCGCCGAGTCCTGATGTCGCCTCGGGCCGGGCTGTCGGCCCGCCCATCGACGACCATGCGACGCGCGTCAGTCGTGGCGATCCTGCTGTTGAGCGTCAGCGCGTGCGGCGGGCTGCAGGGCCCGATGGGCCCGGGCATGCATGGGCGCTCAGCGGCCAGCGGCGACGTCGCGGCTCCACTTCCCGGTGTGCCAGAACGGCTGATCCGTGCGGGCGACTTCTGGTTCCTCCCCGAGACGTTCACCGTGGCGGTGGACGAGACCGTGAACCTCGTGGTTCGCAACGAGGGCCGGGTCTACCACGACCTCACGATCGACGCTCTCGATGTGACGCTGAGTATCGACAGCGGCGAAAGCGCCAGCGGAAGCATCCGGTTCCCGACACCAGGCACCTATCCGTTCTACTGCTCGGTCCCTGGGCATGCGGAGGCTGGTATGCGCGGCGACATCGTGGTCACGACCAGCACGCCCTGACGAGAGGCCCGATCGCCTCGCATGTCTGTCCTTGCCGCGAGCGACGCGGTCACCTGTCCATGCTGTCCGGCAGATGGCGGTTCGAGTCGGCGCGTACGAATGCGGGCGTCGAATGGCTACGGCGTGAGGACGAGTTGGTTGCGGCCGCGTTCCTTGGCGCCGTAGAGCGCAGCGTCGGCCTTGGCGATGAGTGCCTCCGTGGAATCCGTCGCGTCCCCGAACGTCGCGCCACCCAGGCTCGCCGTCACCTTGATCAGCTGGTCGGCGTCCGCCACGGACGTTTCCGCGACCGCACGTCGGATCCGCTCGCCGACCTGGTGGACATCTTCACCGCCGGCTCCCGGCAGCAGGACCAGAAACTCCTCGCCGCCATAGCGGATGAGGACGTCGCCCTCGCGGACGACGCGACGGCAGGCCCCAGCGACGGCGCGCAACACGCGGTCGCCGACGAGATGTCCATACGTGTCGTTGATGGCCTTGAAGTGGTCGATGTCGAGCATCAGGACCCCGAGCGGGTTCTCGGCTCGGACCGCTCGCGAGAACTCCTCGCGCAATCTGGCCAGCCCGAACCGGCGGTTGTAGGCGTCGGTCAGCGGGTCGACGGCGGCCAGGCGCTCGAGGCGGTCGTGAGCAAGTGCGTTGTTGATCGCCAGACCAAGGTCGGAGCGCAGCTGCTCGAGAAGGGCAAGGCCATCAGGCGCGAATCGGCTCGTCGTGGCCAGCACGACCACGCCGAGTGGCACGCTCTTGAAGGTCAGCGGCGCGATCAGGATCTCGCGAGCCGCCTGGCCGACAAGGAGTGAATCGACGATCATGTCCGGCGTGCTGATCGCGATCTGCTCGGTCCGGTCGAGGCGGAGCACGCGACGGATGTGGTCGTTGTCGGCCAGAGTGCTCGTGTCGCGCAGGCCGTGGCTGGCCAGCGGCTCCAGCTGATCCTCGCGCGCGATCAGGATCGCTCCGGCGTCAGCTCGCAGGTGACCGAGCAATCCCTCCAGCGCCTTGCTGCCGAGACCTTCGAGCTCGAATTCGGTCGAGAGGACCACGCTGAAGTCGCGCATCGCACTCTCGACGTCGTGGCTGCGGGCCAACGTGGTGATCAACCGGTTGAAGGCGCTCGCACTCGCCCCGACCTCGTCGTCGGAGTCGACGGGGAGGGCGCAGCTCTCTGGATCGCAGCCGCTCCAGTCGTGGCTGAAGACGGCCTGACTGAGCTGGTGCTCGACCGTGCCCATGCGCTCGGCCAGGATGTGCAGGCGGCGGCCCACGACCAGGCGCGACAGCCCGTAGTTGACGGCGCCGACGATCAACCCGGCCACGATCGTGGACGCGTAGAAGAGCGGGGTCAGGACCCGGTCGAGGGGCAGGCCCACGAGCAGGCAGAACGGCGGGAAGACGAGCCCGATGAGCAGGCCGAACCCCATCATCCAGATCGCAAGGTCAGTGAACACGCGGCCGGTCAGGCGAGGCACGGAGGCTCCGATAGCGCTGCGAGGTTGAAGGGTCGATCTCGTTGCGACTATGGGCACCCGGTTGGCGCAGGGCTATGCGGCGATGGTCTGGTGCGGTCCCGTACGGTCGGCGATGGACGATCCAACCGGCCGTACCGCGCCGCGGCGCGAAGCGCTAGGCTCGATGGATGCGAGAATACGTGCGGCGCTGGTCGCCCTTTGCCCTCGCAGCACTCTTCGCAGGCAGCGGGGTGCTGCACCTGGTCCGACCCGAGGCCTACCTGGCCCTGGTTCCTCGCGGGCTACCCGATCCGGGGCTGCTCGTGACTGTCAGTGGGCTGGCGGAACTCGTCTGCGCAGGTGCCCTGGTGACACGACAGCCGTGGGCCGGCCCGGCCAGTGCGGCGCTGCTGGTCGCGATCCTGCCCGGCAACCTCCAGTTCGCGATCGATCATGCGGCAGACCCCGCAGCCGACCCGCGCGTCGTCATGGCAGCGTGGCTTCGATTGCCACTGCAGCTGCCGATGATCTGGGCTGCGCTGCAGGCTCGCCGCGGCTGAGGCGAGGCCTACCGCTTCGGCGCTTTCGGCGGCTTGGTGCGGGTGAATTCCAGCGCCAGCAGTGCCCAGCGAACACCGTCAGGCGTATCGATGAGCGCCGGTGGCAGCGAGGTATACCCACCCATCGGGCGTTCGGGCGGCCCGAACGGTCCCGCGCCATCAACGGCAGCAAGGGTCGCCGCATCCTCCGGCGCAAGCTTCACGCCGATGTCGGCACCGAACAGGCCCATGAACATGTTGCCGTTCACGAACGCACCGAGATTGCCGAACATCGGCTTCACCTCGACGTCCGGTTCGTCAGGCACAGTGGTCCGGAACCGGGCCTTGTCAGCCTCGGTCGGTTTGGGGATCTGCATGCCGCTACCTCCGCGTGATCACTCGGCGTCATCGCGAGACGCGCCCGCCGCCCCCATGGCCGTCTCGATCCAAGTCGCGTCAGGCGTGCCGCGCAGACCGGCGCTCGTCCGATACAGCCGGCATCGCGGGGTGTAGTCGCCCGGGTCGACGTACGTCGGATCGACATCGATCCCGTCCACGCGGATCGTCGGCGAACCCGGGAACCGCTGCTCCGCGGCCACGACCGGGTCGGTCGCGTCGATGTCGATGAGCGGGCCGACGATGCCGTTCCGGGCCATCGCGTCGAGCACCATGCGCCGCGCGTCGGCATGGTTCGGGCAGTCGGAAAACCACAGCAACTCGACGCGAGGGCTCATGCGGGAACGGTACGCCTTCGCGTCGCGACCGTCGACCGGCGCCGGGATGTCGCGCGACGCATGGTCCATGGCGCACCATGTCCTCATGGCGCACGACCCCGATGGCCCCGACCCCGGGAAGGAGTCCGTCCCTCCGGGCCGGTTCGAGCCGTCCGATGCCGACTCGATCGAAGCGATCGACGCGACGGAGCTGCCCGCGGCTCCACCGGCCACGACGCCGGGGCATCGGCGTCGACGCCCATCGCGGCCCGCCGGCTCGTCCCCGACGGTCCGATTCGTTGCCGTCTGCCTGGCCGCGCTTGCCCTGCTGGTCCTGACCTACCTGATCTTCGCGACGACCGAGGCCGGCCAGATCGTCGAGAACCTGGCCCTTCGTGGCGCCGAGTTCCGCAGCGAGGCTGACCGGGAATCGGCGCTCGGCCGGCTGTCGGTCGTGACTGTCGCGATCTACTTGCTCGCGGTCGTTGCCGTGCTGACCGTCGGTTTCCTGCGTCGACGCGAGCCACTCGCCCTGATCGCCGCGGCCACGATGGTCGGGGCGGTCGTCCTTGCCGAGATCCTGAAGGGCGTGCTGCCACGGCCGGCGCTCGTGGACGGACCGATCTGGCTGCTGCGTCCCAGCTTCCCGAGCGGCAGCGCCGCCGTGGCGGCCGCGATCGCGATCGGTGGACTGATGGTCGCACCGGATCGCCTGCGCTGGATGGCGATGACCGGTGGCGTCGTGTTCGCCGGCCTCATCGTCGAGGCGGTGCAGACGACCGGATGGCATCGCTTGAGCGACACCATCGGGGGCGTCCTGCTGGTCATCGTGGTGGCATCCGCAGGCCTGGTGATGCTGGCCCGGGCCGGGTACGTCATCCCATCCGACGCCGCGCGCATCGACCGGCGCATCCGCTCGGCACTCCTCGTCGTGGCCGCCGGTGCGGTCGTCCTGGGCATCGCGCTGGCGATCCTCCCGGTCGTCTTCCCGCTGCTTGCCGCTCCCGCCGGTGCTCGACGGTCGATCCTGCAGACGGCGTTCCCGCTCGTCGGCATCGGCGCCACGGCGGCCGCCATCGTGGTGTTCGCCAGGGTGATCGAGCCCTACTCGCTTGGCCGACGACCGTCGAAGGACGGTCCCGCGGCCTGATCCGCGGTCAGCGTCGGTCGAGAGCCTCGCGAGCGAGCGCGAACGCGCGATCGTGCTGGCCGAGTGCCGCCAGCGAGTCTGCCCAGGCGGACAGGACCTCACGGCGACGGGCAGGCAGGTCGGCGGCTCGTTCCGCTGCGAGCGCGAAGTCCGCGGCGGCCGCTGCGTGCTCGCCTCGCGCGGCGTTGGCGCGGGCCCGCGTGATCAGGGCTTCCAGGTGCGCACGATCGTTCGCGTTCCGCTCGGCGATGTCGATCGCCTCCGTCGCCAGCTCGACGGCGCGGCGATGGTCGCCGGCGTCGAGTGCGATCGCCGCTTCCGTGTCAGCCAGATGCGCCGCCAGGTGGTGGTCGCCGCGGGACTCGGCCGCAGATCGAGCTTCGTGCGCCAGGCTCGCGGCGCGTGCACGATTGCCGTTCGCGAGGTAGGCGAGCGCGAGTTCGTTCTCCAGTTGGTGGACGACCGCATCGGCGTCCGCGTGGCGCATCAACGCGATGGCGTCCTGGCCGTGGCGGATCGCGCCTTCGAGATCACCGGCCTCTCTGTACGCCGCGGCCAGCGTGGCCAGGAATGACGCACGACGGCGGGCGTCGAGGTCGACCGTGCACCCTCGAGCCTCCTCGAGGTAGGCGAGCGCCTGGGCGGGGTTGCCTCCGGCCGTCTCGATCATCGCCGCCGACACGAGTAGCCGGACATGGAAGTCGCCGCTGACCATGAGGCCGTCCCGGACGCGGCCGATGAGGCCGTTCACGATGGTCCGTGCACCGTCGAGATTCTCGGACTGGTAGTGCGCCGACGCCAGCCAGTACTCGGCCTGCGGTAACGCTGCGAACCGATCGAGGACGGTGAATGCCTCGACCGCCTCGGTCGCCGGACGGATCGCCTCGCGTGCCCGGTTGAGGCGGCACAGACATTCAGCGATGTTCATCTGCAGGTCGCCGCGGATGCCTCGGTCAGTCGCGCTCTCCAGCATCCCCTGATAGGCATCCACGGCGTCCTGCCAATCGCCAGACGCCATCGCCAGGTCCGCTTCGATCCGCTCCCAGACGGGATCCCGGTCGGCGATCAGTGCCGACGCCGTCGTACCGAGTCGCGGGGCAAGGTAGTTCAGGGCCGCCATCGACGGCTTGGCGAGTCCGTGCTCCAGCGCGCTGATGTACGCCTTCGTGTAGCGGTCGCCGGCGAGGGCCGCCTGGGTCAGTCCTGCGGCGCTGCGCCGCTCCTTGATCCGGCCGCCGATCGCCTGGGCGAGCGCGGATTCATCGACGACGACGCGACGGCGCGTGCGGACGGCTCGTTCCATGCCCGCCAGTGTACCGCACGGTCATCTCGGACTGAACCCCCCGAAAGAACTCGTCGAATTCGACGCCCAGATGTTCGAGGAATACCGCCAGTGTCGTCAGCGACGGGAGCGACCGGCCGTGTTCGACCGAGCAGACCAGGGCACGCGTGAAGGGCGCGGCGACGACCGCCTGGCTGAGCCCGGCCGCCAGTCGGCGACGACGTAGCTCCTGGCCGATCGCCGCCGGCAACTCCGGTGTCGGCACACGAAGTAAAGCAATAGTTGACATGACCATGAGCGGAGCCTAGCATCGGTTGCCCGGGCGCGCCAACCCCCCCTTTCGGCGTGACGGGACGAATGGAGGGCACAGCCCATGTCCCGGTTCTCGACGTTTCGCGCCCTGATCTCCGCCGCGTTCATCTCCGCCGCCCTGGCCGCAACCACGGCCGCTCAGGTCTTTGCCGGAGGCAGTAGCGGGCCGTTCCCGAAGTAGCCCCCATCCAGGCGCACATAGGGGCACGGGAGTCGACTGCGATGGAGGCGCGCCAGGTCGTGCGGACCGAGAAGCAGGTGATGTGGCCAGGCGGCCTCCATCCCCACGTCGCCGCGCTGATCCTCGAGAACGGGTGTCGGATCGAGGCAGCGGACGCGATCCTGCGCCTTGATATCCGGACTGCGGCCTACACGGTGATCGTCGATGGTCGTCCCGCCGACGTTGCCGTGGAACGCTGCGAGCGCTGCGAGCTCGACCACCTCTACACGGTTCGAGATACCACCCTGCATCAGCATCTTCTTGCCCTTCCCGAACCGCAGGGTCTTGCAGAGTCGTGACGGTTCGCCGCAGGGTCTCGGCGCTGGAACCGTTCCTTGCGATACTCGGACCATGTCGCTCCATGAGTCGGCCCGCGACCGAGACGTGACCACGCCGTTCCTCCGCCTCGTGGAAGCCATGGTGGGGACCGGTCACGTCGACGCGGCTGCGGACGAGTAGAGCTACCGGCGCTTCATCGAGGCGCTCGGGGTCGCGGTCTACACCACCGACGCCCTCGGTCGCATCACGTTCTTCAATGACGCCGCCGCGACGCTCTGGGGCCGCCCACCCGAGCTCGGCGAGGAGTGGTGCGGCTCCCTGCGCCTGTACTGGCCGAGCGGCGATCCGATGGCCCACGACGAATGTCCCATGGCGATCGCCCTCAACGAGAATCGACCCGTCCGCGGCATGGCGGCGCGCGCGCTGCGTCCTGATGGGACGTTCGTGGACTTCGAGCCCGTGCCGACGCCGCTACGGAACGCGGACGGCGACCTCATCGGCGCGGTCAACGTCCTGATCGATATCACCGACCGACGTCGCGCCGAGGAGCAGATGCGGGCAACCACCGAGGCGCTCGGGGTGTCCAACGCGGTGAAGGACGACTTCCTGGGCCTGATCTCCCACGAACTTCGCACGCCGGTGACCACGATCTACGGCAACGCCCAACTGCTGCGCGATCGGATGGGCCGCCTCGGTCCGACCGAGCGTGCCGAGATGGCCGACGACATCGCCGAGGATGCCGACCGACTTCTCGCCATCGTCGAGAACCTCCTGGTCCTGAGCCGGCTGCAGGCCGCTGTACGGCCGGATGTCGAGCCGTTGCTCCTGTCGCGCGCGGTCGAGGCGCAGGCCTCCGCGTTCCGGCGCAGGCACCCGGACGTCTCCATTCGCGTCGACGATGCGACCGGCAATGCCGCGATCGTCGAGGCCGACGTGATGATCCTCCTGGAAAACTTGCTGAGCAACGCACGGAAGTACCCATGCCACGGTCCAGGATGCGCACGGTCGCCTCGTCGTCCGTCACGTCCAGCGCGACGTCGATCGCGTGATCGCCGGAAGCGCCTCCGAGCGCCCTCGGCGCAGCGCATCGCCGGCGGCGTCGGCCTTGGTCTGCCCGTCTGTCGTCGAGTGGTGACCCTGTTGGGTGGCCAGATGTGGGCACGACCGCGACCCGGCGGTGGCGCCGAGTTCGGCTTCTCCCTGCCTCGACTCCACGCGGATCGGGCCAACGACCCGGTCTGATCAGGGGCGACGGGCCCATGCCGTATACTCCCAGTGAGTATGGAAACCACGACCGCCCCCACTGCCGTCCCGACCATCGAATACGTCCTGCCCGTCGAGGGCATGACCTGCGCGTCCTGCGTCAATCGGATCGAGCGATTCCTGCGCAAGACACCCGGCGTGACCGACGCCACCGTCAATCTCGCCACGGAGCGGGCGACGGTCCTGGTCGACCCCAGCCTCGCCGGGCGACCGGACCTGGTCGGCGCCATCGAGGCCGCCGGATACGACGTTCGCGCGGAAGCCGCCGCTCCGGCTGATGCTCCGGCGGCGGACCTCGAGGCCCAGGTCACCGCGGACGACGCCGAGCGCGCTGCGGTCCAACGCTGGACGCTCTTCCAGTCGGTCGTGGCCATCGGCGCCGCGGTCGTGTTCATGGTCCTCATGTTCTGGCCGCAGACCGTCGTGGCCATGGAGGACCTCAACAAGCTCATCCTGTGGCCCGCGACGTTCATCCAGTTCTGGGCGGGCGGTCGGTTCTACCGCGCCGCCTGGAAGGCCGGCCGCCATGGCGGCGCGACGATGGACACCCTGGTCGCCGTCGGGACCTCGGCAGCGTGGGCCTACAGCGTCGTCGTGACGATGTACCCGGAGGTGGTCCACGAGGCCGGTCTCCACCCCGAGACCTACTTTGATTCGTCGGCGATCATCATCGGACTGATCCTGATCGGCCGGTGGCTCGAGCAGCGAGCCAAGGGCCAGACCACCGGCGCCATCCGCCGGCTCGTCGGTCTGCAGGCGAGGACGGCCACGCTCGTTCGTGGCACCGACGAGGTCGAGGTGGAGATCGCCGCGATCGTCGTCGGCGACCTCCTGCGGGTCCGCCCCGGCGAGAAGGTCCCCGTCGATGGGGTCATCGTCGAGGGGACGTCCGCGGTCGATGAATCGATGCTCACCGGCGAGCCGATCCCCGCGACGAAATCGGTCGGCGACGAGGTCATCGGTGCGACGCTCAACACGACCGGGGCCTTCGTCATGCGGGCGACCCGCGTGGGCGCTGACACGGCGCTCGCCAACATCGTCGCCCTGGTCCAGCGCGCTCAGGGTTCCAAGGCCCCCATCCAGGCCACGGTGGATCGCATCGCCGAGGTGTTCGTTCCGGCGGTCCTGGCCGTCGCGGCCCTCTCGTTCGCGGCGTGGTTCCTGTTCGGTCCGGAACCCCGCTTGACCCTGGCGCTGACGGCGTTCATCGGGGTCGTGATCATCGCCTGCCCGTGTGCCATGGGCCTGGCCACGCCGACCGCGATCATGGTCGGGACCGGCAAGGGGGCTGAGGCCGGCGTTCTCGTTCGTGGCGGGGCAGCCCTGGAGGCCGCCGGACGCCTCGACACCGTCGTCCTCGACAAGACGGGCACGCTCACGCTCGGGCGACCGGCGATCGCCGCGTTCCTCGCGGCCCCGGACTTCGAGGCGCGGGAGGTGCTGGATCTCGCGGCGTCCCTCGAGACGAACTCCGAACACCCGCTCGGTCGCGCGGTCGTGGAGCGCGCCCGGTTCGATGAGCTCGGGTTCCAGCCGGTGGAGGGCTTCGAGGCCGTCGCCGGCCATGGCGTGCAGGGGCGGGTGGCCGGTCGCGACGTCCTCGTCGGGAGCGGGCGGATGCTCAACGATCGCGGCCTGGACCCGGCGCCATTCGCGGACGACGCGGCGACCCACGCCGCCGATGGCGCGACCGTGGCCTACGTGGCCATCGATGGGCGGCTGGCCGGGATGCTGGCCATCGCCGATCCGATCAAGACCGAAGCGGCCGAGGCGATCCGTACCCTGGAGGCGCAGGGCCTCACCGTCTGGCTCCTGACCGGCGACGGGCGCGCGACCGCGGAATCGGTCGCCCGGCGGGTAGGGATCGACCCGGCCCGCGTCCACGCCGAGGTCCTGCCCGGTGACAAGGCTGCGGTCATCGAGGCCCTGCAGGCGCAGGGACATCGCGTGGCCATGGTCGGCGACGGGATCAACGACGCCCCGGCGCTCGCGCAGGCCGATGTCGGCGTGGCCATCGGGACCGGTGCCGACGTCGCAATCGAGGCGTCGGACATCACGCTCGTCGGCGGCGACCCACGACTGGTCGCCTCCGCGATCGAACTCTCGCGCGCGACGCTGCGGACGATCCGCCAGAACCTGTTCTGGGCGTTCGGCTACAACGTGCTGCTCATCCCGGTCGCCATGGGCGTGCTCTATCCGTTCACCGGGATCACCCTCAACCCGGCCCTCGCCGCGGCGGCGATGGCCCTGTCCAGCGTGTCCGTCGTGACGAACTCGCTCCGGCTCCGCTCCGTCGAGGCCCGGCCCGGCCGGCTCGATGTCCGACATCGTGGCCGATTCGCCGCCATCCGGGATGGTGCGTTCCTCGGAGTCATCGCGGTGCTGGCGCTCGGTCTGGCCGGCGGCGTCTACGCAGCCGACCGCGCGATCGATGCCTCCGCGCAGCGGGTCGAGATCGTCGCCCGCAACGTGGCATTCGAGCCGAGGGAGATCCGCATCGAGGCCGGTCGCTGGACCGTCGTCGAGTTCACCAACGCGGACGGGACGTTCCACGACTGGATGGTCGACGGCCTCGCCAACGTGGATGCCGGAGCGCGCCCCGGCCAGACGACCGCGCTGCGCTTTGTCATCGATGCACCCGGGACGTACCGCTTCCTGTGCACGGTGCCGGGCCACGAGGAGGCCGGGATGGTCGGGACGCTCGTCGTCGAGTGACGCGGGCCGCTTCGTTCCGTCGCAGCCGGCGGATCGCGGGCCGCGACTCGACACCATCAGGCCGACCCGCCACCATCCGACGACCAAGGAGGTAGTGGTGGATCGATTCGACTTCGCGATCATCGGCGGGGGACCGGCCGGCGAGGCGGCGACCTACGAGGCTCGCGCGCGCGGTGCCAGCGTCGCGGTCATCGACCGCGACCTGTTCGGTGGCTCCTGCCCGTTCTGGGGCTGCATCCCGTCGAAGGCACTGCTCCATGCCGCGGACCGGCACGCGGCCGGCGGGAACTATCCGTGGTCCAGGGCGTCGGATCGGCGCGACTACATGATCGATCGGGAGGGCATCGACTACCCGAGCGACGCTGGCCACGTCAAGGCGCTCGAGGGCGCTGGTGCCACGGTCATCCGAGGCGAGGCATCACTGGCCGGACCCGGTCGCGTGACGATCCGGCACGACGGCGCCACGCACGAGATCGAGGCCGCGAACGTCATCATCGGCGTGGGCTCGGAATCGAAGGTCCCCTCGATCGATGGCATCGAGACCATCCGGATGTGGACGAACAAGGAAGCGACCGCGACGCGTGAACTGCCGCGCAGCCTGGTGGTCCTGGGCGGCGGACCGACGGGGGTGGAGCTCGCCCAGGTCTTTGCGCGCTACGGTGTGCCGACCTCGATCGTCCAGTCCGGGCCGCGACTGATCCCGAGCGATCACCCACGCAACGCGGAGGCGGCGAAGCGCGCCCTCGAGCGCGACGGCGTCACGATCCGGCTCGATGTGCGGGCGGTCAGAGCCAACGCCGGCGCGGGCTCGGACGGTGCGGACGTCCTGACCCTCGATGACGGCTCCACGGTGGAGGGTCACGCGACGCTCCTGTCGGTGGGTCGGACATTCCCGCTCGACGGTCTGGGCCTCGAGACGATCGGGCTCGATCCGTCTGCGCGTGACGGCGTGCCGAACGACGGTCGCCTGCGGATCGCCGACGGCGTCTACATGGTGGGTGATCCCGCCGGGCCGGAGATGCATACCCACCAGGCGCACTATCAGGGGCAGGTCGCGGTCCGGATGGCCCTCGGCGATGCGGTCGAGCCGGATTACCGGGCGTTGCCTCGGGCGACATACACGGATCCCGAACTCGCCTATGTCGGTCTGGACCTCGAGGCAGCCAGGGCGCAGGGTATCGATGCGGTCGAGTTCGTGGCCGACTTCGCCAATACGGCCAAGGGCTACTCGGTCGAGGCCGAGTTCGGGCACGTGACGATCATCGTGGATCGAGCCCGCCGGGAGCTGGTCGGGGCTGCGATCGCCGCCCCCGATGCCTCCGCGGCGATCCACGAGTGCGTCCTTGCCATCAAGGCACGCGTGAACCTCACGGTGCTGGCCGATACCATCCACGCATTCCCCTCCACGTCACGCATCCTCAACGGCCTGTTCGACGATGCGGCGAAGGCGATCCCGCCGGCCGACTGACCCGGGCCTACTACGAGGACCTCCATCGACTACGACGTCTGGACGATGCCGTTACGGAAGGGACGACCTACGCTCGCGACACGCGGCACGGAGCCGCGCCCGCCAACCGAGCCCATTTGCGAGGTCGCCCGTCACTTGACGCTTCCCATGCGTCCGCCCGCCGAGACGTTGACCGCCGCATTCGCGCGCGTCACGGATGCTCGCTACGCCCTCGGCATCCTTGAGAGCTGCGGAGATGGGCCGATCCACGCCACCCTTGAGCCAGTGCACGATGATCGAGGCGCGCTCCAGCTCGTCATCCTCCACATCCAGATCGACGGGATCCCTCGCGAGCGTGTCCTGTCGGCCATCAGCGGCGGGCACGGCGTGATGATGGCGACGCCGGAGCCGGAGATCCGCGAGATCGGCGTGGTCCGCATCGCCTGAGGGCGGACCACGCCGGCCGGCGCTGGGCCCAGGGCTTGGTGCGTCTCCAGGGCTTGGTGCGTCTGATGCACGCAATCGCTCCCCATCCCGATCGGCCCTGGGTCGGACGTCACGAATGGCGCATCCAACGGCGCATTTCCGACGGTTCGGCGGGCCGTGGGGTCGGTTGTGGCGAACGTGCGTCATCCGGTGCCGCACCGGCGACGTGCCAGACCCCGCGCAGGGGCCTTGCGTGCGTTTGATGCACCAGCGCTCGGCTCATGCGGCGCCAGACGCACACGGGACGCACGGTCCGATACGTGCGCATGCGGTGGAAGGCGGCTGGTGCGCGGACCGCCGCCGCGGAAAGGCGCCGCGGACCGCCACGGCTCGCGGAATGATGCCGCGGAACGATCTCGCGGAACGTGGCGTCGGGCTGGCTCATGAGGCGCTAGCATCGGGCCCATGGCGCCCAGGCATTTCGACACGATCATCGTCGGCGGGGGCTCGGCTGGTTCCGTCCTCGCCAATCGGCTGACGGAGGATCCGAGGCACCGAGTCCTGCTGCTGGAGGCCGGCCGGTCCGACTGGCGGATCGATCCGTTCATCCACATGCCCGCGGCGCTGACGTTCCCGATCGGCAACCGGTTCTACGACTGGAAGTACGAGTCGGAACCCGAGCCCTTCATGCACGACCGCAGGATCTTCCACGCGCGCGGCAAGGTTCTGGGCGGCAGCAGCAGCATCAACGGCCAGATCTTCCAGCGCGGGAATCCGCTCGATTACGAGCGTTGGGCCGCTGATCCCGGGATGGCGAGCTGGGACTACGCGAGCTGCCTGCCATACTTCAAGCGGATGGAGACGTGCCTGGCCGCGGAGCCGGACGACCCGTGGCGCGGGCACAGTGGCCCCCTCGTCCTGGAGCGTGGCCCAGCCACGAACCCGCTCTTCGGCGCCTTCTTCGACGCCGCGGTCGAGGCGGGCTATCCGCGCACGGTCGACGTCAATGGCTATCGCCAGGAGGGCTTCGCGGCCTTCGACCGGAACATCCACCGCGGTCGTCGGTTGTCGGCGGCACGCGCGTATCTGCACCCGATCATGCGGGCGCGCAAGAACCTCCGCGTGCGGACGTCCACCCTCGTCACGCGGATCCATATCGAGGGCACGCGCGCCATCGGCGTCGAGATCGAGCGGCACGGCGGT
>JBKJHI010000190.1:0-3094 GCA_046599085.1 Candidatus Limnocylindrales bacterium | reverse complement strand
TGACATGGGTGCCGCCGTGGGCCGCCCGGGGATCCCACACGTCGATGTCGGTCGGGGCGACGTTGTAGTCGCCGCCGACGACCAGGGTGGAGCCGAGGCCCGCTGCCACCTCGTCGTTCAGCCAGCGGCCCAGGCGGTCGAACCAGGCGAGCTTGCCCGCGTAGAACGGCGACCCGACGACCCGGCCATTCGGGGCATACACGCTGACGACCCGCAGTCCGTCAACGGTGGCGGCGACCATCCGCGCTTCGTTGAACGGGTTGAAATCGTCCTCGCTGCCGGCCGCGCCACCCGGCCCCGAATCGCGGACAGGCCCGTCACCGAAATTCGTGACCACGTCACTCACCGCCAGCCCGTCACGGATCGCGATGGCGACGCCGTTCCAGCGGCCCTCGCCGTGGTGGACGAGCTGGTACCCGAGCATGGCGAAGGCCATCACGGGCGCGTCGCCGTCCCCGAGCTTCGTCTCCTGCATCAGCAGGATGTCGGGCTTCGCACGGGCCATCCAGCCCTCGACGGCGTCCTGCCGGGCCTTCAGCGAGTTCACGTTCCAGGTCGCGATGCGCATGCCCGGAAGGGTACCGCCACGACGGCCACGACCACGGGCGCTGGTAGCATCCCCGCCATCGACTCCCCGGACCTGCAGGTTGCCATGGGACGCCCGTCAGTCCGTTCGCTCGTTGTCGCCAGCGCCGCGATGGTGGCGCTGGCCGTCGGTTTCGCGACGCCTCGATCGGCGGCCGCGTGCTCCAGTGACCAGCCGACCTTCGATCAGGCGATGGCGGGTGCCCAGGCCGTGGCCATCGTCGAGGTCGATCTCGCCGCGAATGGGGAGGTGCAGCCCGGCGTGCCGCCGCTCCGGGTGGTGGAGGTCCTAACCGGCGATCCGGCGCCCTTCCTCGTCGGCGACCCGATAACGGGCCTGTGCGGCGACACGATCCACTACCTGTTCGGCGATTCCGCGCGGCTGATCGTCGCCTTTGGCGTCCCCTTCTACGACCAGGTGATCCATCCGGCCTGGGGTCGCAGCGACGACGGATCGCTGTTCGGCACTGCTGGCAACCCATCTGGCGTGGACACGATCGAGGGGGTGGAGGCAGCCATCCGCACCCGGTTCTCGGCGGGTCCCGGCGCCGCCGAACCCGTGACCCTCGACAGCTCCTGGCTGGTCATCGCGATCGCGGCGCTCGCCGTCGTCGTCGGCCTGTGGCTGGCCTGGCGCCGTTCCCCTCAGTAGCGGCGGCCGCGCTGGCGCTCAAGATCGAACGTCGCGGTGTCGGCGACGGCCATCACCGCCATGGTGCCCGCCTGGACCGGGTCGCTGACGACGAGGTCGACGTGGTCGGTGATCGAGCCGACCATGTTCAGGGCGATGATCGGGATGCCCACGGCGCGCAGTTCCTCCGCCGCCACGCTGATGTCCCCACCCATGATCGAGCCGGCCAGGACGAGCAGGCGGGCACGCGGCAGGTCCGCGACCGCTCGGACGGCGGCGGCGATGTGCGCCTCGCCGACGAGCGGGATGGTATCGACCGAGATGCGTTCGCCGCGGAGGTTGTGGCGGTCGGCCTCGCTCACGGCCCCGAGCGCGACCTGGGCCACCTGGGCACCACCACCGACGACGATGATGCGCTTGCCGAAGACCGTGCCGAGGGCCTGGGTCCGATGGACCGTCCTGACCGACTCCAGCGCCTCCAGCGCCTCGACCAGGGCGTCCTCATCGATGCCCTCGACCTCGAGCTCGATCTCGACCAGTGGCGGGTCGCCCTCGATCGGCCGGACCGTGGCCAGCGTCCGGATGCGGCCGCCGATACCGGCGGTGGTCGTTGCGATCGCGGAGATGGCGGTCGCCGAATCGACGATGTCGAAGCGGATGGCGGCCGTTTCGGCCGCCTTGCGTCTGGCCACGAGATCCCTTGGGTCAGCCGAGCGAGCCGCGGCCGGCAGCCCCGGGTCGCAGGTCGCCGACGCTCATCGAATCGGGGTCGAGGCCGCCCGTCGGGTCATGCTCCTCGAACGCAAGGTCGAGTCCGGCGAACGCCTCGCGGGTCGCGACCGCATCGGACGTGGTGAGCATGAGCGCGCCATCGGTGTCCTCGGCCACGCCGACGATGCCGGTGATGTTCACGCCCCGTTCTGCGAGCGCGTTGGCGACGCGGGCCAGCGAACCCGGGCGATCATCGAGTTGGACCGTGAACCAGACCGTCACGAAGGACCTCCTGTGTAGGAGGCGATGGTACCCGCTACGCTCTGCGCGATGCCCGCCGCGTCGTCCCGCCGGACCTACCTCGCGATCGGTGAGGTGCTGACCCACCCGTGGTTCCATCCGATCCATCGGCGCCTGTACCGCCTGACCGGCGGACGCGGCGTCCTGTCGCGCGGGCTGGGGATGGAGATGATCCTCGTCACCGTCATCGGACGTCGGTCGGGGGCGCAGCGAACGGTTCCCCTGGCGGCTGTGCGCGATGGCGCCACGTGGGTGGTCGTCGGGTCGAACGCCGGCAAGGTCAGGATGCCCGCCTGGGTCCACAACCTGCGCTCAAACAGCGCCGTCCGTGTTGAGCACAGGCGGTCGGTGGCGGCGTTCACAGCCCGCGAAGTCATCAACGTAGACGAGCTCGAGCGGCGCTGGCGCCAGGTCATCGCCGGCTATCCGGGGTACGCCGTCTACCGCGCGCGGACCGATCGGACCATCCCGCTGTTCGTCCTGGAGCCCGCCTGACATGCCCGCGCCGTTGCCCAAGGCTCCCACGAAGAAGATGCCGGACATCCAGGTCTTCGGGCTGGATGATTCGTCGGCGACGCGCGCCGCGCAGCGATTCTTCCGGGAGCGGCGGATCGTGGTCAGCTACCACGACCTGCGCAAGCGGCAGATCGCTCCCGGCGAGCTGCGTCGGTTCACGGACCGGCTTGGCGCGGCGGCCCTGCTCGACGAGACGTCGCGCGGCTACCGGGATGCCGGCCTGGCCCACCTGACGCTGGATACGTCCGGCATCGTGGCCAGGCTCCTCGCTGACGTGCGGTTGCTCCGCCTCCCGCTGGTCCGTTTCGGGAACGAGGTGACCGCTGGCAAGGCCGAGGCGACGTGGGCCGC
>JBKJHI010000253.1:0-3438 GCA_046599085.1 Candidatus Limnocylindrales bacterium | reverse complement strand
GAACTCCAGCGGCCGTAGTTGTTCGACGACCCGGTCCCCAGCAGCACGCCGAGGAAGTCGTTGCGGCCCGGGTAGTCCGCGACCCAGGACAGCGACCACATCGCCGGCGGATCCGTGTCGAGGCGGCCGAAGTACGTGCCGAAGTCCATGACCTCGGAGCGGAGCGTCACGCCGAGCTCGCGCCCCAGCTCCAGGATCACGGCGTCGTCCCATGGCGTCCCGCCGGTCAGCAACGTGACATCGGGGAAGCCGCTGCCGTCAGGGAACCCGGCCTCAGCCAGCAGGGACCGCGCCAGATCCGGGTCGTACCCGGGCAGCAGGTCAGCCTCCGACCGCCCCGGGATCCCCGGCGGGACCATGGATGTCGCCACGGCTGCTGGGTCCGATTCCGACAACCGAGCGATCCGCCGCCAGTCCACCGCCGCGGCAAACGCCTGGCGCACCCGGACGTCGTCGAATGGGGCGGTGCGGACATCAAAGCCGTAGTAGTTGGTTGACATCGACGACACGCGCCGAAGCGCCGCGCCCAGCGCGTCGTCATAGGCGATCCAGAGCGCGTCGTACTCGCCGATCGGGGCGTAGTCGACGTCACCATCCTCGAAGGCCTCGACCGGACTCGCGCCCGCGATGTCCGTGACGATCGTGATCGAATCGAGTGACGGCGGCCCGGCCCAGTACTCCGGGTTGGCCTCAAGGTCCAGGCCCGTCGCCGAGGCACCGGCCAGTCGATAGCCGCCGCTCGCGACGAACCCGGCGCCCGGGAGAAGCGTCGCCGGGTCATCGTCGATTCCCGACGGGACGACGGCAAAGGTCGGGCTCGCGACGACGTTCACGAAGTCGCCGCCCGGCCGCTCCATCTCCACGATGACCTCGTTGGCGGCATCGTCCGCGCGGATCCCGACATCGTCCCGACTCCCCTGCCCCGCCGCGTAGGCCAGCGCGCCGCGGACGTCGGCCATGAGCGAGACGAGTGGCGACGGCGCCGCGGGATCGATCACCCGGAACCACGATCGGACGACATCGGCCGCTGCGAGTGGACTGCCGTCGGAGAAGCGGAGGCCGTCCCTGATCCGGAACACCACTCGGGCGCCGCCGTCCTCGATGCGCCACGACGCGGCGATCGCGGGCCGGAGCGTCAGGTCCGTGTCGAAGGTGGTCAGCGTCTCGAACAGTTGCGCGATGATCTGGGCACTGCCGGCGTCGCCAGCGGCGACCGGATCCAGGGTGGACGGTTGGCCCAGCAGGATGTTGGCGTGGGCGCCGTCGTTGGCGCCTGCCGTCGGACCTTGCGCACATCCCGCGAGCAGGCCGGCGAGCAGAAGGAGCGGGAGCAGGAGCAGGGTCGACCGACGGCGCATCGGGCGGAGTATACGGTCGGTCTGCCGGGAGGCCATCCCAGCGCGACACCCGTCGGCAGCGGGCATGGAACGAGGCCTCGCAGGACCACACCGCCGGGGGAACGATGTCTGCACCGCGAGGCCTCTGCAACGACAACGACCCGATGCCCGGCGCGTTAGGGCCACCCTGCCGTCCATCATCGATCCGCCATCAGCGTCGCGAGCAACGGGGCAGGTAGGATTCCGATGACGTGACCCTCCGACTGCGCAACACCCTCAGCCGAGCCGTCGAATCCGTCGAACCGATGGACGGGACGACGATCCGGATGTACACGTGCGGCCCGACCGTCTACCGCTACGCCCACGTCGGCAACCTGCGGTCGTACCTGCTCGCCGACCTCATCCGGCGGACCCTGCGCTACCACGGCCTGGCCGTGCTGCACGTCAAGAACATCACGGACGTCGGTCACCTGCGCGATGAGCGCTTCGATCGCGGTGAAGACCGGATGCTCGTCCAGGCCGGGCTGGAGCATCGATCGACGGCGGAGATCGCCGACGCCTACGAGACGGCGTTCCATGCCGACGAGGCAGCCGTGAACATCCTGCCCGCCCACGTCTTCCCCCGTGCCACCGATCACATCCCGGACATGCTCGACATGGCCGAACGCCTGCAGGACCTCGGTCACGCGTACGCCAGCGACGCCGGGAACGTCTACTACGACGTCGGCTCGTTCGATGGGTACGGCCGCCTGTCGGGCAACAGCCTCGACGACCTGCGGGCCGGCCATCGCGGCGAGATCGAGCGCGACAAGCGCGATCCAGCCGACTTTGCCCTGTGGAAGCGGGCCGGAGACGGCCGCGAGCTCAAGTGGCCCACCCGTCGGTGGGGCGAGGGCTTCCCGGGCTGGCACCTGGAGTGTTCGGCGATGGCGCGCCGCTACCTCGGCGACCGGTTTGACATCCACACCGGCGGTATCGACAACGTGTTTCCCCATCACGAGGACGAGATCGCGCAATCGGCGCCGTTGGTCGGCGGGCTGCCGGCACGCATCTGGGTCCACGGGGAGTTCCTGTTGATGGCCGGACGCAAGATGGCGAAATCCGCGGGCAATTTCCAGCGAGTGACGGAGCTGGTGGACCGCGGTCTGGACCCGCTCGCGTTCCGTTATCTCGCGCTGACGTCGCGCTACGCGCGCAAACTCAACTACTCCGACAGGTCGATCGCGGCCGCCGCCGCGGCCCTGGCATCGTTCCGGTCGCGACTCGAGGCACTGGGTCCGCCGCCGGACGACGGTCCGTGGCAGGCGCCGGACGTCGTGGCTGCCACACCCGCCGGTGATCGCCCGACCGCCGCGCTGCCCGCGGACCCGGCAGGCCAGGACCGCGCTCATGCTCCGGCCGCTCCCCTCTCGCAGGCCGGCGTGGCCTTCCATGCCCGCTTCATCGATGCCCTCGACGACGATCTGGACCTTCCCACGGCCCTCGCCAACGTGCGCGAGGTCCTGCGCAGCGATCTTCCAGCCGACGAACGCCGCTGGCTCGTACTGGATGCCGATGCCGTCCTGGGCCTGGATCTTGGAGCGACGTGGTCCGCGGCGGATGCGGCGGCCGGAACGGAGGCTGTGCCGGATGACGTCGCCGCCCTGGCAGCCGAGCGCACCCGTGGCCGCGAGGCTCGTGACTACGCCCGAGCGGATGCGGCCCGCGCAACCCTCGAATCGATGGGCTGGACCGTCGCGGACGGCCCGGAAGGCACGACCGTCAGTCGGCGTTGACCAGCAGGTCGCGGCGCGATCCGAACCGGTCGATGATCCGGTAGAAGTTGCGTTTGGACTGACGGTCACGCTCGTCGTCGGGCAGGCTCGTCCAGCCACGGTGGTCGTGGCGAACGATCGGGAGGCCATCGAGCCGGACGGCACGCCGTGCGCTCCCCTCCCCGCCCTCGTCGCGAAGGACGAGGCTCCACCAGATGTCCAGATTGCGGTAGAAGTGGAACCGCTCATCGAGCGGCCCGCGGGTCACGAAGTCCGCGCGCCGGAACGCCTGGCAGTAGCCCTCGATGGCGTCCACGTCGCCGGCCGGCGCGTCGTCGAACCGCCGC
>JBKJHI010000163.1:0-4007 GCA_046599085.1 Candidatus Limnocylindrales bacterium | reverse complement strand
GCGTACAGGACGATCGAGACGGCGACGAGCGCGATGGCGAACTGGAACGGGACGACCGCACTGGGCAGGTAGGCCTGCAGGAGGACCTCGAGCGCCCCGAACGCGAATGCACCGATCACGGCGCCAGGGATGCTGCCAAGCCCACCGAGAACGATGGCCACGAAGGCGACGAGGATCGGGGTGAAGCCCGTCCCCGGATTGACCGATGTCGTGCGGGCGATCCACAGCACCCCGCCGACACCCGCCAGCAGGCCCGACACGAGGAAGGCCAGCGGGATGACGCGATCCGTCCGAACGCCGAGCAGGCGTGCCGTGGTCAGGTCCTGCGCCGCCGCTCGCATCTGGAGTCCGGATCTCGACGAGCGCATGAACACCACGAGGAGGCCCATCGCCGTCAGCGCCACGGCCAGCGTGATCAGCGACAAGACGCCGACCCGGATCCCGCCGATAGCGACGAACTCGCTGAACAGCTCGGGGCTCGGGATGCCCTTGGATCGTGGCGAGATGACCTGACGGAAGAGACCTTGCAGGACCTGCGACAGCGCGAACGAGGCGAACAGCAACGTCACGAAACTCGCTCCACGCAGCGGCCGGAAGACGAGGGCCTGCATGCCCACCGAGGCAGCCCCGGCCACCACGATCCCGAGGAGCGCCGCGACGACGAACGGGAGCCCGGACTGCGTCGCGAAGAACATCGTGTAGCCGGTGATCGTGATGAGTTCGCCATACGCGAAGTTGAGGATGCCGAGGGTGCTGTAGACCATCGCGAGCCCCAGGGCCAGGAGTGCATAGATGCTCCCCAGCGAGAGGGCGTTGACCAGCTGCTGGACGAGGATCTCCATGGTCAGGCCGCGCCCGCGTCGCCGGCCGTGCTCGCGCCGCCGGCCGTGCCCGCGTCACTGGCCGCGCCCGCGTCGCCGAAATAGAGCCGCGACAGATCCAGCACCGCCAGCTCCGCTGCGCTGCCCTGCGCGATCACCCGCCCGGACGACAGGACGTAGCCGCGGTCACCCAGGGCCAACGCCCGGCGCACGTTCTGCTCGACGAGCAGTGAGGTGACGCCCTCGTCGCGCAACTCGCCGATGAGCGCGAAGATCTGGTCCACGATGCGCGGCGCCAGGCCCAGCGACGGCTCGTCGTACAGGATCACGCGCGGCTCGGCCATGAGCGCCCGGGCGATGGCCAGCTGCTGTTGTTCGCCGCCAGACAGGGTCCCGGCGACCTGCCGTCGCCGCTCGCGAAGCACGGCGAATCGATCGAAGATCCGGGCCAGGTTGGCGGCCTCCGTCTCGCGTGGTCGCGGCGTCGCGCCAAGGCGCAGGTTCTCCTCGACCGTGAGGCCGGCGAAGATCCGCCGGCCCTCCGGGACGAGCGAGACACCGCGCCGGGTCACATCCTCCGGAGCACCACCCGCGAGCGACGAACCTTCGAGTCGGACGGTCCCTGCCGCCGGCCGGTGGACCCCGGCGATCGTCCGCAGGAGGGTGGACTTTCCGGCTCCGTTGGGCCCGAGCACGACCACGATCTCGCCGCGGCCGACCGTCAGGTCCACGCCGTCGAGCGCGCTTACCACGCCGTAGCGGACCGTGAGGCCGCTGACCTCCAGGAGCGGCTCGCCGTCAGTCGAGACCACGGGCCGCTCGTTGGACATCGGGTGTCGCCGTGCCGACGACTACGGGTTGGGCACGAAGCTCGGGTAGCCGGGCGCCTCCAGGCAGGTGAAGGTCTCACCGTCCATCTGGATCAGGGCGGCAGGCTTCTGCATGCGGCGCGTGGCCGGATCCATGGTGCCCTTGCCGCTGACGCCCTCGTAGGTGAACTCCTTGAGGGCCTCGATGATCTTGGCCGGCTCGGCGCTGCCCGCCTTCTCGATCGCCTGGGCGACCATCTTGATCTCGTCATAGCCGAGGGTGGCCACGACCGAGCTCGGCGCCGCGCCCTTCGCCGCCTCATAGGCAGTGAAGAAGTCGCCAACGGTCTTGTCGGTCTCGGCCGGGCAGACGGCGGCGGTGAAGACGAAGCCATCGAGCGCGGCCGCGCCGGCCGACGTCAGCGACGGATCGAGGTTGCCGTCGCTCGAGATGAGCGGCGTCGTCACGCCGGCCTGGCGCAGCTGGCGGATGAAGACCTGCGTGTCCGGCGGGAACATCGGCGTGTAGATGACATCGGGCTGGGTGGCGAGGCCGGCGATCTTCGTGGCCAGCGCCGAGTAGTCACCGGTACCGATCTGGTAGCTCTCCTCGCCGAGGATCGAGCCGCCGCCCTTGGTGAAGACCTCGGAGAAGTACTTGGGCAGGTTGGCCGTGTACGGGATCTCGGGCGAGCCGACGAGCAGTGCCGATGTGTAGGACTGCGCGAGCGCGAAGTCGGCGGCGATGGCGCCCTGGATCGTGTCGTTCATGAGCAGCTGGAAGGCGCACTCACCGATGTCGCCAACGAGCGTGGCGGCGGTGCCGTCGCCGGTCGAGACGGGGATGCCCGCCGCACAGGCAAGGGCGCCCTCGGCGCTGATGCCGTCACCGGTCGTGCCGATGAGGTAGACCGCGCCGTCGTCGATGAGCTGCTGGGTGATCTTGGAGGTCTCGGCAGGGTCGTTGCGGATGTCCACCACGTCGAGCTTCAGCGGTCGACCGAGGACGCCGCCCGCGGCATTGATCTCGTCCACGGCGTACTGCGCGCCCTCGAGCATCGGCTGGTCGTAGTAGGCGTACACGTCCGACAGGTCGGCCGGGTATCCGATGAGGATCGGGTCCCCGGTTGCGGGACCGCCGGTGTTCGTAGAGCAGGCCCCGAGCGCGAACGCGCCGACGAGGGCCACCGTGATCAACCTGCGAGATCCGCGCATCTGGGCCTCCTCAGCGAGCGATGGTGTGAGCGGCCAGTCTAATGGGCATTCCACCTAGATTGTCAAGGATTGGGTCTGTACTATCTGTTACGTGCAGCAGCTCGTCGCCGACCAACTCCGTGCCGCCCTGCCGGACCTGCCCAAGGCCGAGCGACGTGTCGCGCGGACCATCCTCGCCGCCTACCCCGTCGCCGGACTGGAAACCGTCGCTCGCCTCGCGTCGCGCGCGAACGTCAGCGGCCCGACCATCATCCGGCTCGTCACCAGACTGGGCTACGAGGGCTTCCCTGCCTTCCAGCAGGCACTCCTCGGGGAGATCGACGAGCGCGCGACCAGTCCCCTGCTCCAGTACCAGCAACGGACATTCACGGCCGACGTCGGGGTCGTGCCGCGGTCCCGGCAGGTCCTGATGGACGCCCTGGATCGATCGCTGTCGGAGATCGACCCGCGCTCGTTCGATCGCGTCGTGGACCTCATCACGGACGAGCGGCGGCGCGTGTTCACGGCTGGTGGCCGATTCACCGGGCTCGCCGCGAAGTCGCTGGCCCTCCACCTCGAGATCCTCCGGCCTGGCGCCCGCCACCTGGAGCACGCGGACTGGATCCCCTACTCGCTCGATGCGCGGCGCGGGGACGTACTCGTCGCCTTCGATGTGCGGCGCTATCAGCGCACGACCGTGGAGCTCGGGCAACGCGCCGCGCGCCAGGGTGCGACCGTCGTGCTCATCACGGACCCGTGGATGAGCCCGCTCAGCGCCGACGCGGACACCGTCCTGAGCGTGGCAGTGGACGCGCCGAGCCCATTCGATTCGCAGATCTCCGTCCACGGCCTGGTGGAGACACTGGTCGCGGCGATGGTCGAGCGGATGGGCCGGTTCCCCGAAGACCGGGTGGCCACCTACGATCGACTCTGGGAACAGCAGGATTTCCGGTATCGCGAAGGCGAACCGCGCGAGGAGGTTCGATGACCAGCATCCAGGAGGCCGCGGCGACCGTGCCGCTGGTCGATCACCACTGCCACGGCGTCCTGCGCGACACGCCGGACCGTGCCACGTTCGAGATCCTGGCGACCGAATCCGACTGGCCGGAGCCGCCCGGGATGAGCATCTTCGATGCGCCATTCGGGGTCGTCATGCGCGCGGAGTGCGCGCCGCTGATCGATC
>JBKJHI010000241.1:0-4463 GCA_046599085.1 Candidatus Limnocylindrales bacterium | reverse complement strand
AGTTGCTTGCCGAGCTTCCGTCGACCAAGCTCCGCCCGGGCGGCCACCCCACCGGCCCGAAGGTCTGTGGCGATGCGCAGACCTTCGGGCCGGTGGGGTGGCCGCCCGGGCGGAGCTTGGTCGACGGAAGCTCGGCAAGCAACTGGAGTCGGCGGCCAAGGAGCACGCCCATTTCGCGATCATCGTGGGCGATGAGTTGGCCGATGGGAACGTCCAGCTCAGGGACCTGCCCGCCGGGACCCAGAAGATCGTACCGGTGACGGAGCTCGTTCGGGAGGTCGCCCGAGCCCATGCCGCGCACCGCCACGGAAGGAGCGATGCATGAGCGGACTTCGCGATCATGAGTTGCGCAGCCAGGCGGCATGGAACGAGGAAAGCGATGCCTATCAGGCCCGTCACGGCGAGCAACTCGCGTCGGTCGGTGGACTGGCCTGGGGCGTGACCCAGATGCCGGAATCAGAGCTCCACGTGCTCGGCGACGTGGCCGGCAAGGACATCCTGGAATTTGGTTGCGGGGCCGCCCAATGGTCGATCGCGCTGGCGCAGCTGGGCGCTCGACCGGTCGGGCTGGACCTCTCGGAGCGTCAGCTGGAGCACGCTCGGCGCCTGATGGCGGAGGCGGGCGTCTCATTCCCGCTGATCCACGCCAGCGCCGAGACGGTGCCTCTGCCGGACGCCAGCTTCGACATCGTCTTCTGCGACCACGGGGCGATGACCTTCGGAGACCCGTATCGAACCGTGCCCGAGGCGGCGCGACTGCTGCGCCCAGGCGGCCTGTTCGCGTTCAGCCACGGATCGACGATCGAGACCCTGTGTTGGGCGGTCGGCGCGGACCGGCCCGCGGATCGACTGGTTATCGATTATTTCGGGATGCATGCCCTGGAAGAGGACGGCGAGACGATATTCAACCTGGGCTACGGCGAGTGGATCCGGTTGTTCCGGTCGAACGGATTGGTCGTGGAGGATCTGCTCGAGCCGCGCCCCCCGGTCGATGCCGTGAGCTCGTACCGTGATGCGGAGGCCCTTGCCTGGTCGCGACGCTGGCCGGCCGAGTCGATCTGGCGACTGCGCAAGGGCTGAGTCTGCGGCGCGCATTGACGACCGGTGCACAATCGACACAGGTCCAGACCATTCGTCACCAGAGGCGCGCGATGCAGGTCAGTCCATTCCCCGCCAGCGTCCTGCGCGAGCCGGCGCTCGCCGCGACCTGTACCTGCGAGCACTATGCCCATTGCGCCCACGCCTGCCACCACCGCGATTGCGACCCCACGCTCCAGGCCTGCGACCTGACCCTCCTTCCGGATGAAGGCGGCCTGACGCCCTGGGGGTGCCGCGACTGCACGCCGGGCGAGGGTGGCTGGCACTATCTGGGTTGCGAGTTGATCGGTTGGAACGTCCCAGCACGGGCGGACGTCTCGGCCTGAACCGGTCGACTACCATACGGCGGCCATGAAAAGCCCGACCGCCAGCCTCGCCACGCCCTACCGGAGCCACACCTGCGGCGAGCTTCGGGCCACGGACGCAACGACGAACGCGAGCCTCGCCGGCTGGGTCCATCGGCGCCGTGACCACGGCCAACTGATCTTCCTGGACCTGCGCGATCGCCACGGGATCACGCAGGTCGTCATCGACAGGACCGATGCTCCCGAGGCGCACGAGATCGCGAGCCGCGTCCGCAGCGAGTTCGTCGTCGCCGTCGGCGGCGAGGTCGCGCTGCGTCTGCCCGGGACCGAGAACACCAAGCTCCCTACCGGCGCGATCGAGCTGCGCGCGACGGCATTCGAGATCCTGTCGGAGTCGAAGACGCCGCCGTTCTACATCAACGATCCCGATGCCACGGTCGATGAGATCGTGCGGCTCAAGTACCGCTACCTCGACATCCGCCGCCAGCCGATGGCCGAACGCCTGCTGCTTCGGAGCCGCATGGTCCAGGCCATCCGCGAGGTCCACCACGCGAACGGCTTCGTCGAGGTCGAGACGCCGACCCTGATCAAGAGCACCCCCGAGGGCGCCCGTGACTTCATCGTGCCCAGCCGCCTCCAGCCGGGCAACGTGTATGCGCTGCCGCAGAGCCCGCAGCAGCTCAAGCAGTTGCTCATGGTCGCGGGGATCGATCGCTACTTCCAGATCGCCCGCTGCTACCGCGACGAGGACCTGCGTGGCGACCGCCAGCCGGAGTTCACGCAGCTCGATCTGGAGATGAGCTTCATCGATGAGGACGCCGTGATGGCCTTCGTCGAGCAGATGGCCATCGAGGTCTCCCATGCGACCTCGCCGGATCGACCGATCGCCCAGGTCCCGTTCCCGCGCTTCACCTTCGACGAGGTGATGGAGCGCTACGGCTCGGACAAGCCCGACGTCCGGTTCGGCATGGAACTGATCGATCTGGCGCCCGCACTCGGGAGCGAGTCCGGCTTCAAGGTGTTCGACGAGGCGCTGGCGGTTGGCGGGCGCGTCAAGGCGATCGTCGCCCCGGGCATGGGCGCGATCACCCGGCGCGAGATCGATGAGCTGACCGAGCGGGCCCGCCGCTTTGGTGCCAAGGGTCTCGCGTATCTCGCCATCGAGCCAGGCGGCGAACTGAAGAGCCCCATCGCCAAGTTCCTGACGGACGAGTCGAAGGCCGCCATCGTCGCCACGACCGGAGCGGGGGAGGGCGACCTCATCCTCATCGTGGCCGATTCGGCAGGCGTGACCGCCGATGTCCTCGGGCGCCTCCGCGTCGAACTCGGCGACCGTCTGGGCCTGGCCGATCCCGACGTCCTGAGCTACGTCTGGATCAACCGCTTCCCGATGTACCAGTGGGACGACGAGAACGGCCGCTGGGACGCGACCCACAACCCGTTCAGTGGCGTCGTTCCGGAGGATGAGGCCCTGCTGGTCACCGCCTCTGGCGATCCCGCGACGCCATCGCCGGACGACCCTGCCGGCCGAGCCAGGGCGCAGCAGTACGACCTGGCCCTGAACGGCTGGGAGCTCGGCGGCGGCTCCGTGCGCATCCATCGCCGTGACCTGCTCGAGCGCAGTTTCCTGCTCCAGGGGCAGTCGATGGAGGGCATGCGCGAGAAGTTCGGGGCGATCCTCGACGCATTCGAATATGGGGCTCCGCCACATGGCGGCATCGCCCTGGGCATCGATCGCTGGGCGGCGCTCCTCGCCAAGCAGACGAACATCCGCGAGGTCATGACCTTCCCCAAGACCCAGTCGGGCAGCGACCCGATGCTCGAGGCGCCATCCCCGCCGGAGTCGGCGCAGTACGAGGAGCTCGGCCTGCGCTTCGTGGGCGTGCCCACGCGACCGTCCGGCCCGACCGCCGGCTGAGGCCGCGCGTGGCGAGCGCGCCAGTCCAGGCGACGGAGCTCGGGATCGGGCTGCTCGATGCGATCGCGCGCCGGCCCCGCATGGCGGCGCTGTTCGGCGCGCTGAGCATCGCCTTCTCCGGGATCCTGTACCGATACGCCGAAGTCTCGCCCTCGACGGGCACGGTCTACCGGGCGCTGTTCGGTCTGCCGCTGCTCGCGCTCGTCGCGGTCGCGGAGCACCGCCGCTTCGGCCCGTTGCCCGGTCGCGCCCGTCGTCTCGCGGTCCTGGCCGGGGTCTTCTTCGCCGGTGATCTCCTGTTCTGGCACCACGCCATCGAGTTCATCGGCGCCGGGCTCGCCACGGTCCTGGGCAATCTCCAGGTGATCATCGTGGGGATCGTCGCGTGGCTGGTCCTCGGTGAGCGCCCGTCACGCTCCACGCTCCTCGCCCTGCCGATCGTGCTGGCCGGCGTCCTCCTCATCTCCGGGGCCTTGGGCGGCGAGGTGTTCGGCAAGGACCCAGGATTGGGCGTGCTGCTGGGCGTGGCGACGGCTCTGTGCTACAGCGGATATCTCTTGCTGATCCGGGTCGGCGGGCGCGATCCACGCCGCCCGGCAGGCCCGGTGGCGATCGCCACGGTGGCCGTCGCCATGACCGCGTCGCTGGTCGGTGTCGTCGGCGGGGACCTGGACCTCGCCCCGGCCCCGGCAAGTCTCGTCTGGCTGGCCCTCCTCGGGATCACATCGCAATCGATCGGCTACCTGTTGATCTCCATCTCGTTGCCACGGCTGCCGGCGGTGATCACCTCGGTCATCCTGCTGGCGCAGCCACCGACGACGGTCGTCCTCAGCGTGCTGCTGCTCGATGAGCGGCCATCGGTCGTGCAGGTGCTCGGCATCGGGCTCGTGCTGGGCGGCATCGCGGTCGCCACGGTCCCGGTGGCGCGACTTCGAGACGGCTGGGCCGCTCGCCGCGCAGCGCAGCGGCCGCTCGCCTGACGCGTCAGTCCGGGTCGATCGAGGCCAGCAGTGCGATCGTGGCGGCGACGACCTGGTCCTGCTGCGCACCCCGTTCGATCGTCGCCGGTGGGTCATTCGGCTGGCCCGTGTACCAGCCCATCTGCTCGTGGTTGCCTCCGTCCACGATGGTGACGGTGACAT
>JBKJHI010000219.1:0-25615 GCA_046599085.1 Candidatus Limnocylindrales bacterium | reverse complement strand
TGGCAACAAGGTGCACTTCCAGAAGGTCGATGGCACCGCCAGCGGCTACTGGTCCGGCGGCGGTTGCGGAAGCGTGTCGTCGTCCGGGAACGACTTCTGGGCACCGCTCACCCTGTCCAGCCTGCGAGTCTCGCTCTAGGGGATCGCGCGGCACGTGCCGTGGGGCGCGCCGCGCCAGCCTTCTGGCTCGCCACCCCCACGACCGCAGAGCGCTCCTCCAGGGAGCGCTCTGCGCACAGTTTCCTCGTGGACCTATCCCCAGACTGCAGGTCACTGCACGCTGGGCATACCCTCACGAGGGATCTGTTCCGGATCCGCTCCTGGTGGGAGCGCGCAAGAGCTCGAGTTGCCACGGCGCGGCCCGGGCCCCTCGGAGCGCCACAGACCCCGCAGCGCCAGAGAACCCCGCAGCGCCATAGAACCCCGGAGCGCCCCCGGCCCTCCCACGCCCCGGGCCCGGCCCACGCCCCGGGTGGCGCCGCTTACCCGGCGGCTGGCGGCCGTCCGGTGCGGACCTGCGCCGCGCTGGGCGCCGCGCTCGGCGCCGCGCCGCTGGACGCCTCTCCCTCGACGGGCTTCACGTACCCCAGGAACGGCTCCAGCAGCCGGGTGAACTCGAATGGGATCACGAACTTCGTGGCCGGACCGGCGCCGAGCGCCTTGAGCGCATCGAGGTACTGCAGGGCCATGGTCTTCTGGTCCACGCCCGAGGCGGCCTCGTAGATCCGGGTCAATGCAAGGCTGAATCCCTCGGCGCGGAGGATGGCGGCCTGTCGCTCGCCCTCGGCCTTGAGGATCTCGGACTGCTTCTGCCCCTCGGCCACGTTGATCGCCGACTGGCGGGCGCCTTCCGACTCGGTGATGACGGCGCGTCGCGTTCGCTCGGCCGAGAGCATCCGGTTCATCGAATCGAGGATGTCACGCGGCGGCGTGATCTCGCGGATCTCGACCCGGGTGATCTTGCCGCCCCAGTTCTCGGTGATCTCGTCGAGCTTGGTGCGCAGGACCTCATTGATCTGGTCGCGCTTGGACAGCACGTCATCGAGCAGGAAGTCACCGACCACGGCGCGAAGGTTGGTCGTGGCAAGGCCGGCCAGCGCGCCGACGAAGTCCTGGACGTTCACGACGCTCTTGAGCGGGTCCACGATCCGCCAGTAGATAAGGAAGTCGATCGGGATCGTGACGTTGTCCTTGGTGATGGCCGTCTGGCTGGGCACTTCCACGAACTGTTCGCGCAGGTTCACCCGCTGTGGCCGATCGATGAACGGGATCAGGAGCACGAGACCCGGCCCCTTGACCAGCGAGTCGTCGGTGTTGCCGAGGCGGTAGACGACGAGCTTGTCGCCGCGATTCACGACGCGCAGCGATAGCCACAGCACCAGCAGGGCCAGGACGACGATCGCGATGATCGTCACGATGAATGGCAGATCGTTCACAGAAGCTCCCTTGCGATGACGAACCCGTTCACGGGCGCAGGTCCGATGGTTCGACGATGATCGTGAGGCCCTCCTGTCCGAGGACGCGGACCTGGGCCCCGGCGGGGATGGCCGCAGCGTCGGCGGCACGCGCGGACCATTCCTCACCGGCCAGATAGATGACCCCGGTCGGCATGATCGCGGTCCGGGCCTCGGCGATCGCGCCGACCAAGACCACCGGCCCGGTCGACTGGCCAAGGCCGACACCGATGCGCTGGCGCCAACGGACGACCACGAACAGGATGAACAGCACGTAGCCGGCGGTCAGCGTCGTGAGCGCCACGATGATCCCGGGATCGACCGCGATCGATGGTGCGGTGGGCGTCCCAGGCGCCGTGTAGAGCGCCGATGCGCCGAGCGCGAAGCAGACGATGCCGCCCACGGTCAGCAGCCCGTGGCTGGTCACGGTGAACTCCAGGATGAACAACAGGATGGCGAGTCCGATCAGCAGGAGGCCCGCCACGTTGAGCGGCAGGCTCCCGAATCCGACGAAGGCCAGCACGATCGCCAGCGCACCCAGGATCCCGGTCACGAAGTTCGGGCTCTGCAACTCGAAGAGCAGGCCATAGAACCCAAGCGTGAACAGGATGAACGCGATGTTGGGATCGGACAGCAGGTGGAGGAGCGCCTGGGCTGGGTTCATGTCGAGGGTCACCGGCTCGGCGCCGGCGACGTCGATGGTCACGTCCTCGCCGCGCACCGAGACGATCCGACCATCGGCGAACGCGAGGACGTCGTCGATGGAGCCCGCGATGCCATCGACGGCGCCCTCGGCCAGGGCCTCCGTGGCCGGCGACGATCGGGCGTCACGGACCGTCGCCTCGGCCCAGTCCTGGTTGCGATCGCGGGACTCGGCGATGGACCGGATACTGGCGATCGCGTCGTTCAGGATCTTGTCGCCGAGTGCGCCCCCGATGTCCTCACCCTGGCCGCCGACCGGGGTCGCTGCCCCGATATTGGTCCCGGGCGCCATCAGCGCAACGTGACTCGCCAGGGTGATGAACGTGCCGGCGCTGGCCGCGCGCGATCCGGCAGGGGCGACCCACACGATCGTCGGCAGTGGCGCGCCCAGGATCGACGACACGATCTTCTGCGTCGCATCCAGGCTGCCGCCCGGGGTGTTGAGCTTGATGACGACGGCACGGGCGCCATCGCGCTCCGCGCGGGCGAGCCCCTCGGCGATGTAGCTGGCCATGACGCTGTCGACGACGCCGGTCGTGGGCAGGATGACGACGGTCGGTGCGGCGCCCGCCGGCGGGTCGGTCTCCGTCTGCGCCGTGACCTGGCCGCTCGATACCAGTTCCAGCGCGATGAGCAGCAACGGAACGAACAGGATCAGCCTGGCGATGTAACGGGGCATGACGACCTCAGGTGCCATCCATGGTACCGCCGAAACCCGCCATACCCGTCCGCTGCGCCTGGATACAGCACGACGCCGCGCGGCCTGGGCCACGCGGCGTCGTTGCCGATCAGGAGCGTTGGCGGGTCAGTTGGCAGGCTCGAAGAACACGAACCCGTCGTTCGGGGAACCCTCCTGACCGAACGCCACTGTCACGTCGTCGGGACCGAAGGTCCGCGTCTCGATGACGGTCGTGGTCGAGTCGGCGGGACGGAGCGAGTCGTGCCAGAGGACGAGCTCCGTGCCCAGCGTCTCGCCGAGCAGGATCCCGCTGACGACGCCGAGGTCGAACAGAGACTCGTCGGAGTCGAAGCGGTTCGCGTCGTACGTAGAGACACGGATCAGGTTGCCGGCCCCGTCGTGGACGATGCTCAGGACCACCTCGCTCTTGGTGCCCAGGAGCAGGATCTGCTGATCGCCGCCGTCGAGCACGTTGTCCGTGCGCTTGTCGAACCAGCCCCCGTTGACCAGGGCGGCGGACAGCGCCTCGACATCGATCTCGTCGAAGGACAGCACCGTCTCGGCAGGTGCGGATGCTTCCGGCGACGCGACGTCGCTGGGGGACGGGGTGGGAGCGATCGTCGGAGCGCTCGATGGCGACTCGCTCGGGAGGTCACTGGGTGTGGCTGCGCCGCTGCATCCGGCGGCGAGAGCGGCGATCAACATGGCGCTGAGCAGGGCGGTACGATGTGAGTGCATCGGGTTGGATCTCCCCTTGAGGTGGCGTGGTCGCCCGCCGTGACGCGCATCGACTGGTGTCCGGTGAGGGACCTGGGAAGAACCAGTAACGGTGATCGTCAGGCGGACCGCTGCGACATGGGCGTCGAGCGCGGGAACACGTCGGCCCCGTGTTCGGGGGTTCCCGCAGCGGTAGTGTACCTGCCGACACGGATTGGACCTCCAGACGATCGCCGGTCCGCCGCTCAGGCAGTGGTCACGAGAGCCGCGTTCGCCAGGGCGACCAGCGCGAAGACACCGATGAGCGCGCCCGAGGCGACGTTGATGCGGCGCATCCAGGTCGGTGTCAGGCGACCGCGGACCGCGCCGACCACGCCGACCAGCACGAGCCACCACGCCGCCGATCCATGGAACACGCCAGCAGCGTCAGGTCCACGAGGTCAGTCCGCGACGCGGTAGTAGTCCCAGCCGGAGAGCGATGCCCGACGCGCCCTGTCGTCGATGATCGTGTCGAAGCGAAGGCGCTCCGGTCCCAGTCGATCGGACCCGACCCGCCACCAGCCGGCGGCCATCGGCACGAGGATCTGCTCGTCGTCGAAGCCGTCCGGGGCGGAGGGGAAGACCAACCACAGGGGCTCGCCTCGAGCTTCGATCCGGAAGACGGGGGTCCACGGATCGTGGCTTCGGTACGTGCCGACGAGGACGCTCTGAGCGTCGGTCGGCGCGCTCGGCGCACTCGGGTCGGCGGTCACCTCGCCGTCGTCCCCAAGCGACTCGAGCACTTCGCCGGAGGGATCGCGATCCTCCATGGCGGCGGTCGCCTGCCGCACCAGCAGTCGAGCCAGCGCGTTCGGGGCGCCACCCGGGCCGTTCTGCAGGACGATCGCGCCTACTCGCGTATCCGGGTCCCACTGCATCCCGCTGAGATAGCCGACCATCCCGCCGCCATGCCCGCAGAAGGTCCGCCCGTCCACCTCGCGACGGAAGAGACCCAGGCCATAGCCGTAGGCGCCCAGGGCGGGGACCGGCGTCGTCATCCGGGCCACGTGACCGTCCGTGTCGAGCATCAGTGCGCGGAGGAACACCGCCATGTCCGCGGCCGTCGCGGCGACCGACCCATCTGCCGTGTCCGTCTCGAGCCAGGTGGCCGGTGCGAGGGAATCTCCATCCTGCCAAGGGCGATCATCGATGGCGGGTCCATAGCCCACCGCCATGCTCGGTCGGATCGCGTTCGTGATGGCGGGGGCGCTCGCTGCCATGCCCAGTGGTCCGAGGATGCGGCGAGTCAGCACCTCCGGGTATGGCCTGTGCTCGATCGCCTCGATGATCAGCCCGAGGGTCTTGTACCCGACGTTCGAGTAGTGCATCCGGCGCCCTGGTGCGGAGCCCGGTCGCAGATGGCGCAGCCGCCAGACCTGGCTTGTCGGCTCAGGCGAGCCGTCGATGCCGGCCGTGATCCCGGCCGTGTGGCTCAGCAGATGCCGGATCGTGATCTGCGACCCGGTTCGCGGCACGCGAAACCACCGCAGGTGGCGGACGACCGGGTCGTCGAGGAGCAGGCGCCCGGCGGCCTCGAGTTGCAGGATGACGAGCGCCGTGAACGTCTTGCCGATCGAGCCGATCTCGAACAGCGATTCGCCCCGCATCGGGGTGGCCGACGCAATCTCGGCAAAGCCCGCCGCTTGCTCCAGGATCAGGTCCTCGGGCGTCGTGATCGCCACCGACACACCCGGGACCGCCGAGTCCTGGAGGTAGGCATCGATGGCGGTGCCCACGGCGCGGGCCAGCGGGTCGGTGTCGGTCGAGTGGCGCATCCCCGTATGATGCCCAACATGGAACCCACGAGGCGGACCGGACGACGCGCTGGCCACACCGATACGAGCACCAAGGGGACGGGCGGCGCCGACGCTCCGCCGATGGACGTGGACCGAAACGCCTTTCCCGATGTCGCGACGCGACGCGCGATCGATGGCGGAGCCGCCAGTGCGCGCCTGCTCGAGCTCCTCGCCCAGGGGCCGGTCATGGCCGACGGCGCGATGGGCACGATGCTCTTCTCGGCCGGCCTCCAGTTCGGCGATCCGCCCGAGGTCTGGAACCTGACCGCACCGGAGATCATCCGCCGGATCCACCGTGGGTATCTCGAGGCGGGGTCGCAGATCCTCATGACCAATACCTTCGGGGGCAACCGGCTGCGCATGGCCCTGCATGGCAACGACGGGCGTGTCGACGAACTCAACCGGACCGCGGCGATCCTTGCCCGGTCCGAGGTGACCGCCGCCGGGGGCACCGCCCTGGTGGCCGGCGACATCGGTCCGTCCGGCGAGATCCTCGCGCCACTCGGCACGCTCGAATACGACGTCGCCGTGGAGGCCTTCCGCGAGCAGGCCGCCTCGCTCGTCGCCGGCGGCGTTGACGCGATCTGGATCGAGACGATGTCCGACCTGCTCGAAGTCAAAGCCGCCATCGAGGGCGTCCGCCAGGCATCGCCGAGCATCGCCCTGATCACCACCATGACCTTCGACACCAGAGGCCGGACGATGATGGGCGTGACCCCGGAAGACGCCATCACGTCGATGATCGCGTGGGGCGCGGACGCCGCGGGGGGCAACTGCGGCAATGGTCCGGACGAGCTCGTGCCGGTCATCGCCAAGATGCGCGCCGTGGCGCCCGACGCGGTCCTCGTGGCGAAGTCCAACGCCGGGATGCCCGAGCTCGTCGACATGCGCGCGGTCTACAAGGCGGAGCCGTCCGTCATGGCCCAGTACGCCGTGGAGTTCCGCGACGCCGGGGCGACGATCGTCGGAGCCTGTTGCGGCAGCACCCCTGAGCACCTGCGCGCGATGACCGCCGCCATCCAGACCGGTCCTGGCGCATCGACCCGCGACTGAGCTCGACGTGACGGCCGAGACGACCGAGCCGGCCGGCAGGCCGCTCAAGGTCGGGATCCAGCTGCCCGAAGTCGAGCGTGAGGTGCGCTGGCCGGAGCTGCTCGACATCACCCGCGCCATCGAGGACGAGGGCTTCGATTCGATCTGGGTGGGAGAGCACCTGCTCTATCGATGGCCGGATCGGCCCGCGCGTGGGCCGTGGGAGGCCTGGACGCTGATGGCGGCGATCGCGGCGGCGACCTCGCGCGTCGAGATCGGTCCGCTCGTCGCGTGCGCCGGGTTCCACAACCCGGCGATGCTGGCCAGGCAGGCCGCCACGATCGACGAGATCAGCGGCGGTCGTTTCGTCCTCGGCCTTGGGGCCGGCTGGAATCGCGTCGAGTTCGACGCCTTCGGGTTCCCGTTCGATCACCGGATCGATCGATTCGAGGAAGCGTTCACCATCATCTCGACGTTGTTGCGCGACGGCGCCATCGACTTCGACGGGCGGTTCTACCAGGCGCGCGACTGCGAGTTGCTGCCGCGCGGTCCTCGGCCGGGCGGCCCACCGCTGCTCATCGGATCGCAGGGGCCGCGCATGCTGCGCATCGCGTTGCCCGCCGCGCACGCCTGGAACGTGTGGTGGGCCGACACTGGGAACTCGCCGGCCGGTGTCCCGGCGTTGCGCGCGATCGTCGACGAGGCTGCTGCGGCGGTCGGTCGCGATCCGGCGGCCATCGAACGGACCGTCGCAGTGCTCGTTCGCCTGCCCGGTGGCAGCGGCCGCATCGAGGGCTCCGGCCTGGCCGAGGCGATCCGGCCGCTGGAGGGTTCCGCTGCCGTCATGGCCGACGAGTTGCGAGCGTACGCCCGCGAGGGCATCGGTCATGTCCAGCTTGTCGTCGATCCGATCACCACGGCATCGGTCCGGGCGCTCGCGCCCGTCCTGCGCGAACTCGATCGAGGCTGAAACGGCGATCCGTCGGGGCGCCGGCGGTGATCCGAGCGCGTCCGTCAGCCCGGTACTTCCGTAGGGTCGCCAGGCCATGGCCGGCTGCTAGCATCCGGTGGCCATGCACCGACGCACCACGCCGCTCCGTAGCTTGACGGCCCGCTGGCTCGTCGGGCTTGTCGCCTTGTCCTTCGCCGTCGTCTCCACGGCGTGTGCCAGTCCCGCGCCGTCCGCGACACCGTCCCCGACACCGACGCCGCTCGTGACCCCGAACCCGCATCTGCCGGATCCGACCACGGCCGACGACGTCTTTCTGGCGATCGGCGCACAGGGCCTGCGTCTCTCGGCGAACAACGCGACCACGGGCACGGGCGGCCTGGTCAAGCGGATCAATGCAAGCTTCGGCGGCTGGCCGCTGAGCATCAGCGAGTACGTCTCGACGGCCGAGCTCACGCGACAGCTCGACTGGCCGGCCGATGAGCTCCCGGGTGGCAATGAACCCGCGGTCGCCCTCGCCGGCTTGAACATCCTCGTCACGTGGGGTCCGATCTCCAATGCCCCGCCCGAGGCGCCGGATCCTGCCCGGGCGGCTCGCCTGATCACCCTCGCCCGGGCACTGGACCTCCTCCTCGGGCCGGTCCGCGTCCGCTCGGTCGTGCCGCTCGCGGTCACGACGCCCGCGCCAGACGTAACGGCGTCCACCGATCCCAGCCTGGAACCCGAGGCATCGCCGGGGTCCTGAGGCACTACCCTGTGGCGGCACAGGAGGATCCCCGCATGTCCATGGACGGACGCCCCAAGGTCCGCGCATCCGTCGGTCGGTCCAGTGACGACGTATCGGACCTCGACAAGCGCATCATCGAACACCTGCAGACGGACGGGCGTCGGCCGTACACGCAGATCGCCGGCGACCTCGGCGTGTCCGAAGCGGCCGTCCGCGCTCGCACGAATCGGCTCATCGAGCGGGGCATCCTCCAGGTGGTCGGCGTCACCGATCCGCTCAAGCTGGGCTTCCACCAGATGGCCATGATCGGCATCCGCTGTGAGAGCGACCAACTGATCATCGTCGCCGAGGCGATCGCCGAGATGCCGGAGGTCGACTACGTCGTCATCACCGCCGGCACGTACGACCTCCTGATCGAGACGGTCTGCGAGGACAACGAAGCGCTGCTCCGGTTCCTGACCGAGAAGTTGCGGGCCCTGGAGGGCGTGCGCGAGACGGAGACCTTCGTGTATCTGCGGATGGTCAAGCAGACCTACCAGTGGGGGACTCGCTGACCGGGGCGTGCACTCGTGGTGCGCGGACGCCACAGCAAGCCCTCCTGAACGTGGTCCGCCGGGGGGTGGATGGGAGGCAAGCGGCTACCATGGCCCTCGGAGTGGGGAGCGTGGAGGCCCCCCACCACTGTCCATAGCGTAGGCCTGTGTCGATCGAACCCCTGCTCGCTCTGATCGTGATCGCGGTCGTCGCCAACCTCGTGGTCATGACCGCCTTGATCGTGGTGCCCGCACGCCGTGCACAGGCTGGCGACGATGGACCCACGTCGCCCCGGGGCCCGGCCGCGCAGCGCATGCTCGCAGCTGCGGCGGTGACCGGTGACGAGGACGGCGACCACGCCCGCGACGGCGTCCCGACCCGCTCCTACGACCGGGTCGTGCGGATCGTCAGCTGGGCGTTCCTCCTGGCGACGACCGTGATCGTCGTGGCAACCGGCCTGTGGCCGGCCAATCAGCCGGCGATCCTCATCCTCGTCGCCTTGTCCGGGATGTTCGTGCTGGTCGTCCACGACCTGCTGCCGACGTCCGCCCTCGGCCCCGCGAAATTCGTCGTGGAGGGATCGGTGGCGATCACCGTCGCCACGCTGCTGGTGGCCCTGACCGGTGGTGTCGACAGTCCGTTCTTCTTCGTCTTCCCGCTGATCGTCGGTGGCGCCGCGCTGGTCGTGACGCCGGGGATCACCGTCGCCCTCGCCGGGACAGCGACCGGCGGCTACCTGCTGGCGGTCCTGCTGGGATCGCCCGACGCGGCGGCGTTGCCCGCGACCGCGGCCTTCGTCGGCGTCAACCTCACGGCGATGATCCTGTTGGCCTACGCCGCGATGGTCATCGCCCGGGAGCAGCGCCGCAGCCGCGACGCCGCGATCCGGCTCTCGACGATCGATCCCCTGACGAATCTCTTCAACCGCGGGTTCTTCTTTGCGGCCATCGAGCGCGAGATCGCACGCAGCGCTCGGTCGGGACGTGGCTTCTGCCTGCTGATGATGGACCTCGATGAGCTCAAGGCGATCAACGATCGACTCGGCCACTTCTACGGCGACCGCGTGCTGCGGGCGGTCGGCGAGGTCATCGCCGCCGGCGTCCGTCGCATCGATACCGCCGCGCGCTACGGCGGTGACGAATTCGTGGTGCTCCTCCCCGAAACGGACCCGACCGGCGCCTACGTGCTGGCCGAGAAGATCCGCCTGGGGGTTCGCGACGTCGCCCTCGAGCTGCCACCGACCGATGTCCGGCCGTCCATCTCGATCGGCGTCGTGAGCTTCCCGGATGACGGCACGACGCCCGACGAGCTGATGATCAGCGCCGACGGCGCGATGTATCGATCGAAGCGGGCCGGCAAGGATCGCGTGACGGGCGTCGAGATGCCGGGCGATGGCGGGTCGGCCGGCGCGGCGGCCACCGGTCCGACTGGCGGAGCGGCGGAGCAGCCGGTGGCACGCGCCCCCCGCTGAAGCACGCGCCAAGCGCTGAGGCTCCCGGGGACGCGACCGGGCCGAACCCGGTCGGCGGTGTAGCATCGGACCCGTGACCGACGATCGACCGAAGGGGTTCTCTACGCGAGCCATCCTCGCGGCATCCCGCGCACCCCGCGTGGACCAGCAGCCGAGCAGCGTCCCGATCTACCAGACCGCGACCTTCACCTCGGCCGACGCGGCCGAGCTCGGTGACGTCGCGGCCGATCCGCGGGGCGGGTACGCCTACAGCCGGATCAGTAACCCGACGACGTCCGCCCTTGGCGCAGCCTACGCGGAGCTGGCCGGTGGCGAGGCCGGCGTCGCCCTGGCGTCCGGGATGGCGGCGATCCATGCGGCACTCGCGTCCCAGCTGCGGACCGGCGACCGCATCGTCGCCCCGACCGCCATCTACGGCTCCACGCGCACCCAGCTCGTCGACACGTTCGGTGGCTTCGGCGTGACCGTCGATTTCGCCGACCTGACCGACCCGGCGGCCGCTGCGGAGGCCATCGCTGCTGCCCCGACGACCGTCGTCTACGCGGAGACCATCGCCAATCCCACGACCGTCGTGACCGACCACGCCGCCATCGCCGAACTGGCCCATGCGGCCGGCGCCCGGTACATCGTGGACAACACGTTCGCCTCGCCGTACGTCTGCCGACCGCTCGAACTCGGCGCGGACCTCGTCGTCGAATCCGCGACGAAGTTCCTGTCCGGCCACAGCGACGTGATCGCCGGCGTCGTCGCCGGACCGCTCGACCTCATCCGGCGGGTCGAGAAGGTCCAGATCGACACCGGAGCGACGATCGGCCCCTTCGATGCGTTCCTCGTCCTGCGCGGGATCATGACCCTGGCCGTGCGCGCCGAGCGACATGCCAGGACCGCGGCGGCACTTGCGGCCTGGCTTGAGCGTCAGGCTGGTGTGGAACGCGTCTTCTACCCGGGCCTGCCGAGTCACCCGCAGCACGTGGCCGCGAATCGCCAGTTCCGTGCGGGCGTGGCCGGCGGGATGCTGGCCGTGGAGGTCCGCGGCGGTCGCGAGGCCGGGCGCGCGGTCATCGATGCCATGACTCTGACCGAATTGACCGCGTCCCTGGGCAGCGTCCACACGATGGTCGTGCACCCGCCGTCGACCTCGCAGCGCCAGATGACCGCGGCCCAGCTGGCGGCCGCCGGGATCACGGAAGGGCTGTTGCGCGTGTCGGTCGGGCTGGAGGATCTCGAGGACCTGCAAGCGGACTTCGAGGTCGGGCTTGCGGCTGCGCGGGACGTCGCGGCGCTGGGGGATCGTTCGGTCGACCGGCCGGCCGTCGGCGTCTAGCCCGCGGCCCATGGCGTCACCGACCGCCGTCCGCGCGGCCCCAGCGGCGGGCGCGCCGCTCGATCCCATCGCCCGCGCGGGCCGGACCCTGTGGCGCCTGTTCACCTCGGTCGACTTCGCGGTCGCCCAGATCATCGCGCTCGCCCTCCTCGCGGTGGTGGGCATGACGCTCGAGCAGTTTCCCGGGTTCGCGCGGCGTTCCGCTGGCGACCTCGCGCTGGCGGTCGAGAACGTCCATCTGCGCTACGACCCGGTGTTCGGTGCCGGCATCACGGATGTGCTCGTGCGCATCGGGGCCTTCGAGATCTTCCGCTCCCCGTGGTTCAGCCTCGGCCTGCTGGTGCTCGTGATCTCGATCATCGTGTGCACCCTGGACCGCACGCCGAAGCTGTGGCGCGACTCCTCGTCGATCCGCGTCGCCCAGCCGGAGCCGTACTTCGACCCGCGCCTCCCGGATCGCGCGGCCATGGACGGGGTCGCCGCCGCGGACCTCGTCCGCGTGGTGCGTGGCCGCGGGTTCCGCGTCCGCGAGGCCACAGACGACGATGGCGCGAGGTACATCTATGGCGACCGGCACCAGTACACGAAGATGGCGACACTGCTCACTCACCTCGGCCTGATCCTGTTCCTGGCGGCCGCCGCCGTCACCTCGATCGCCGGCGAGGAGGTCGGCCTCGTCGTGCCCGAGGGCGAATCGCTCACCGTCCAGCCGATCGGCACGCCCGGTCTCCTGCTGGTGAAGAACCTGGGCTTCGATGCACCGGGCTTCGACACCGGGATGCCGACCGACTTCACGACGGATCTCGCCGTCTTCCAGGACGGCCAGGAGATCGCGCGCAAGACGATCCGGGTCAACGACCCGTTGGCGGTGGCCGGCTACACGCTCCACCAGAACGGCTTCGGTCCGGCGCCGCATCTCGTCATCCGGGACCCGGATGGCCGGCCGCTGTGGGATGCCGCAGTCCCGCTGACGGATTCGGTCGATGGCCTGCCGTACGGCATCCTGGCCGTCCCGGGGCGTGACTTCGGCCTGCAGATCGTGCTCAGCCGCCTCGGCGACGGCCGTGGGGTCGTGCTCGTCCTGCCGTACCGGGTGATCGGGACGGACGACAAGGGGAACCCGATCGCGGAGAATGCCGACGCGATCGCCCTGACCCGCGGCGAGGCGGCCGTTCCGGGCGGTACCGACGTCTCGATCGAGCTCACCGACTTCAGCGAGTACACGCTGCTCATCGCCAAGCACGATCCGGGCCAAGGCCTCGTGTGGCTCGCGTTCCTGTCCCTCATCACCGGCATCACCATCACGTTCTACCTGCCGCGACGACGGATCTGGGCGCGGCTCGCGCCGGACGGCCGTCTGGGCCTCGTCTGGCGCTCCGACCGCTACATCGATGTCGAGCGTGAGTTCGGGCGCCTGCTCGACGATCTCGTGGCGGTTCGCCGCCCAGGCTGAGCGCGGGCTCCACTGGCCAGGCGAGCACGACGCCGCACGGCCCTTGCAACATGCATCGCAACCTTTCCTGCCTGGCGACTGATTCGCAACCATGACCCCTGCTACGCTCGGGGAAACCGCCCGTGGGTTGCGGCCGGACCGCGCGTCATCGATGGACGCGGGCCTCCGCTCCGACCGTGAGCCACGACAGCGCCACGCAGGGAGTCACATGTCCGCTCGACAAGCCGCCGTCGCCGCGATCGCCAGTCACCGCGTCGCTGCCACGCAGAAATTCCTCGAGCATGCGGGCGAGGACATCTACGGACAGTACGTCTTCCACGAGGGAGCCCAGCGCCAGTACCTGGCCAAGCCCATCTTCCGCAAGCTCCGTCGGTCCATCGAAGGCCGCGAGCCGTTCGACCCGGCGATCGTCGATGCGGTGGCTCACGGCGTGAAGGAATGGGCGATGGCCCAGGGCGCCACGCACTACACGCACTGGTTCGTGCCGATGACCGGCTCGACCGCGGAGAAGCACGACTCGTTCCTCAACCCGATCGGCGACGGCCGGACCGTGGCCGAGTTCTCGGGCAAGAACCTGCTGCAGGGCGAGCCGGACGCAAGTTCGTTCCCCTCGGGCGGGATCCGGGCCACGTTCGAGGCGCGTGGGTACACCGCGTGGGACGTCACTTCGCCGATCTTTCTCCAGGTCGAACCCAATGGCGTGACCCTGACGATCCCGACCGCGTACGTCTCGTTCACTGGCGAGGCACTCGACTACAAGATCCCGCTGCTCCGCTCGCAGGAGGCGCTCGGGAAGCAGGCGCTGCGCATCCTCGGCTGGTTCGGCAACGACACCGCCTCGGGCGTGTACACGAACATCGGGCCCGAACAGGAGTACTTCCTCGTCGATCGACGCCTGGCGGAGCAGCGGCCCGACCTCGTCCTGACGGGGCGCACGCTGTTCGGTGCGCCGTCGCCGAAGGGCCAGGAGCTGGAAGACCAGTACTTCGGCACGATCCGCGAGCGGATCCTCGCGTTCATGATGGATCTGGATCGAGAGTTGTGGCGGCTCGGCATCCCCGCCAAGACACGCCATAACGAGGTGGCCCCGGGCCAGTTCGAGATGGCGCCTGTCTACGAGGCGACATCGGTCGGGTCCGACCACAACATGATCGTCATGGCCACGATGCGGCGGCTCGCCCCACAGCACGGGCTGATGCTGCTCCTCCACGAGAAGCCGTTCGCCGGCATCAACGGCTCGGGTAAGCACAACAACTGGTCGATGAGCACCGACGAGGGCGAGAACCTGCTCGACCCGGGCCACGACCCGCATGCCAACGCCCAGTTCCTGGCGTTCCTGCTGGCGGTCATCCGCGGTGTGGATGTCCATGCCGACCTGCTGCGGGCGAGCATCGCCGACGCCGGCAATGACCATCGACTCGGCGCGAACGAGGCGCCGCCCGCGATCGTCTCGATGTTCCTCGGCTCGCAGCTCGAGGACATCATCACGCAGCTCGAGCAAGGGGCTGCGTCCGCGTCGAAGCACGGCGGGGACCTCGCGCTCGGGGTCCGGTCGCTGCCGGTCATCCCCAAGGACCACACGGATCGGAACCGGACCTCGCCGTTCGCCTTCACCGGCAACAAGTTCGAGTTCCGCGCGGTCGGCTCGTCCGCCCCGATCTATTGGCCGCAGACCGTGCTCAACACGGCGGTCGCCGATTCGCTCGAGGAGCTGGCGGATTCGCTCGAGGCGCTCCGACCGGCCGACTTCGAAGGCCTGACCACGATCCTGTCCGGCATCGCGCGCAAACACAAGCAGGTGCTGTTCGAGGGCAATGGGTACTCGGAGGCCTGGCATGCCGAGGCCGCCAAGCGCGGGCTACCGAACAACCGGACCACTGTCGACGCGCTGCCGGCCCTGACCACGAAGAAGGCCAAGGCCCTCTTCGCGAGGCTCGGGGTCCTCTCGGAGCGCGAGTTGGCGTCCCGCGTGGAGATCAACTGGGAGCGCTACGTCAAGGTCCAGAACATCGAGGCGAACTGCGCGCTCGACATCGCCCGCTCCATGATCGTGCCGGCCACGGCGCGCTACCTGGCGCTGCTCGGGTCCGCAGGGTCGTCACGTGGCCTGGCATCGGTCGCTGAGCGGGTGGCGAGCCTTGCTGATGGCCTGGTCGATGCCATCGGCACGCTCGAAGCAGCGCAGCACCACGCCCACGAGGCGACTGCCGTGCAGGACGAGGCCCGGGCGTTCGTGGACACCGTGATCCCAGCGCAGGAGGCCCTGCGCGCGGTCGTCGACGCGCTCGAGACCCTCGTGGACGACGGCCTGTGGCCGCTGCCCAAATATCGCGAGCTGCTCTTCCAGTACTGATCCGACTCGCTGGGGGAGCCTGGCCCGCGCCTCGCCGGTTACCGTCTCTGGCACGCGCCTCGCCGGTTACCGTCTCCGGCACGCGCCGCCGCTCCCGGCCGCTCCGGGCTGCCCTCGCCCGCCCGCTCCCGCCCGCCCGCTCCCGCTCCCGCCGGCCCGCCGGCCCGCCGGCCCGCCGGCCGGCCCGCCGCTCCCACCAGGAGCGCTATCGCGACAGAACCCTCGTGAACCCCTGCCCAGATCGCACTTGCCTGCAGTGTGGGGATACCTTCACGAGGAAGCTGTGAGGTTTTCGCTCCCTGGAGGAGCGGAGCCACGACGCTCCCCGCGAGCGAGCCGCGACCAGCCGCGACCAGCCGCGCCGCGCCCGTCACCGTATCCTGTGGCGCATGACCGAGATGCAGGCGTTCCTCGGCTCGAAGCCGCTCATCGGGATGATCCACCTGCCGCCGCTGCCGGGGTCGCCGCGGGCGACGCAGGACCTCGATGCGATCGTCGAGTTCGCCCTGGCCGAGGCGGCGATCCTGGAACGTGCCGGCCTCGATGGCGCCATCGTCGAGAACGTCGGTGACGCGCCATTCTTCCGCGAGGAGGTCGAGCCCATCACCGTGGCCGCGATGGGCGTCATCGTGCGCGAGGTCCGCCAAGCCTCCCGCCTCAAGATCGGTGTGAACATCCTGCGCAATGCGTGCCTGCAGGCGTTGTCCATCGCCAGCGTGACCGGCGCCGACTTCATCCGCTGCAACGTCGTCATCGGCGCGTACGTCACCGACCAGGGGATCATCCAGGGCTGTGCCGCAGAGTTGGCGCGCCTGCGGACGCGGCTTGATCGCGACATCGCCGTGCTCGGTGACGTCCACGTGAAGCATGCTGCGCCGCTGTTCGACGTCCCGATCGAGGACGCCGCCGCCGACCTTGCCGAGCGCGGCGGCGCGGATGCGGTGATCGTGTCCGGCGCCCGCAGCGCCTTCCCGCCGACCTACGAGCGGGTCAAGGCCGTGCGCGATGTCATCGACAAGCCGGTGTTCATCGGCTCGGGCGTCGGCCTCGACAACATGCGCGAGTTCTACGACCGCTCCGACGGCGTCCTGATCGGCGAGGTCGACTTCAAGATCGGCCGCGTGTGGGGCGGTGCCAGTGACGAGGCGGCCTACGCGCAGGCGGTCCGGCTGGTTCGGGGCCAGGCAGGCTAGGCGGACCAGCCGGGCTCGGCGGACCAGGCAGGCTTGGCGGACTAGCCGGCACGAGGCGGACTAGGCTGGCGGCGGCTCCACCGGCGCTCCCAGCGGCAGCGTGAAGCGGAACGTTGAACCGGCACCGACCGAGCTCTCCAGCCACAGACGGCCACCGTGGGCCTGCACGATGTCGCGGCAGATCGGCAGCCCAAGGCCGGTCCCGCGCGGCGAGTCCGACAGCGTGTCCGTCGCCTGCCCGAACGGCTCGAACACGCGCTGGTGATCCTGCGGCGCGATGCCGGCGCCCGTGTCCGCGACGGCGACCTCGATCGCCGCGGCCGTCGCGCCTGGCTTGGATGGGCCGGCGGTGGGCGCGTCCGGCGCCGAGTTCGGTCCGGCGTGTCGGGCGCTGACCGTGATCGAGCCGCTGGGCGTGAACTTCACCGCGTTCGAGATGAGGTTGATGACCACCTGGATCAGTCGGTCGCGATCGCCCGTCACGACGGGCAGGTCCGCCTCGACATCGACGATGAGCTGCGGCCCGCCGTCGCCATCGAGCAGGGCCGCGGTGGCGGCGGTGGCGCGACCGATGACCTCGCCGATGTCCACCGGATCGGACCGAAACTCCATGCGCCCCGCCTCGATCTTGGCCAGGTCCAGCGTGTCGTTGATGAGCGCGGTCAATCGATCACCCTCCTCCACGATGATCCGCAGGTTGTCGGTCACCTGGGTCATCGCCCGGATGAGCTTCGGGTCATCGCTTGGCGGCACCGCCGGGAAGACGACGTCTGCGAGGCGCCTGGAGATGAGCTTGGAGAAGCCGACGATCGAGGTCAGCGGGGTGCGCAATTCGTGGCTCACGCTGGACAGGAAGGTGCTCTTGGTCGCTGACGCCGCCTCGGCCGCCGCCCGCGCATCGACGAGAGCGGCGGTGCGCTCGGCAACCCGCCGCTCAAGGGCGGCCTTCTGCGCCTCGACCTCCTCGTACAGCCGTGCGTTGTCGATGCCGGCCGCGATCAGACTGCCGACCGTGTACAGCAGCGGCCCGTCGTCGGGGAGGACATCCCGGCCGGTCAGTCGGTTGTCGACGGCGAGGATGCCGATCGTCCGGCCCTTCGTGACGAGCGGCGTGCCAAGAAACCCGGTCACTTCGAGCAACCGGGCGAACTCGCGGTTCGCTGGGTCAGGATCTCGATCGACATCGCGGAACAGGAGCGGCCCATCCGACCGCGCGATCCGCACGAGGAGGGCGTCGGCCTGATCCAGCGGGATCTCCAGGCGCGCCAGTTCCGCGGTCATCTCCGGGCTACCGCCGACGGACCGGCCATCGCGCAGGGACGTGCTGGTCTCATCGACGAGGAGGACGAGCGCACGATCGAAGCGCAGATTGCTGGTAAGCGCGCGCATGGAGCGGTCCAGGAGCTCGTCGCGGTCGAGCGTCGAGCTTGCCGCGATCGCCAGCTCATTGAGCGTGATGAGGGCCGCCAGCCGCTGGCCGGCGAGGGCCGCCGGGTCCGGCGCGGCGGGGTCGAGGCTCATCGCCGGCGCAGCGCTGCCTCGTGGGTCGCGGCCTGATCCAGCGTCGGCGCAGTCAGCGCCGCGATCGCGGCCAGCACCCGAGCATCCGAGGCGTGGTACTCGACCGGTGTCACGGATCGCGTGCCGACGACCCCGAGTCGCTCCCCGCGAACCACGAGCGGCGCCGCGACCAGCGACGCCCACTCCCGTTCCGCGTCGCTCGCCCGGGGATCGGCGGCCACGTCGTTGACGATCTCCGGGTCCCCGGCCGCGATCGCACCCAGGATTCCCGAATCCAGCGCCGCCGCAGCCGTGCCGGAACGCAGTACGACGAAGCCTTCGCCACCGGAGGGTAGCCGGCCAGCCTCGGCTTCCGCCACCGCGGCCACGGCGTCCACCTCGAGCGTGGCGCCGATCGTCTCGGCGAGGTCGTAGATGAGGTTCAGCTCGCGGTAGCGGTCCAATGCCTCGCGAGAGAGTGCCCGTTTGTCGGCCTCACGCGAGGCGGCATACGACAGCACGGACGCGATGGCGCCCGCGGGACGTGGCCCCTCGACCCAGCCGACCGTCGCACCCTCGACCGTGATCGCATGCCGGTCAGCGGGCGTGGATTGATCTGCGGTGCCGCCGGCGCGATCGAGGATCGTCACCCCTGCGTCGTCGGAGATCGTCACGCGCGCGTTCGTGGCCGCGAGGAGGACAGCCAGCATCGGTGCCACGTGCCGATGCCTCGTGACCAGGCGATGGAGGTCCACGCCGTCCGTCACGCGGCTCCCCCGTCGAGGCCGAGCACGGCCCTGGCACGGGCCAGGAGCTCGTCCGGATCGAACGGCTTGGTCAGGTACGCATCCACACCGGCGGCCATCCCCTGCTCGCGGTCGACCGCCTGTCCCTTGGCCGTCAGCAGGATCACGGTGGTGCCCGCGTTGGCCGGATCGGACTTGATGGCCGCAGCGACCTCGAAGCCGTTTTTCTTCGGCATCTGGACATCCAGGAACACCAGTTCCGGTCGATGATTTGCCACGACGTCCAGCGCGACCTCGCCGTCCGGCGCGGTCAGCAGCTCCACCCCGTCGTCCTCGAGCTCCTCGAGCGTCTGTTCGATGAGCAGCCGGATGTGCTGCTCGTCGTCGACGATGAGGATGGTCGCCATGCGTACCTCCGAGTGGGTCTGACGGGATCGACCAAGGATACGGCACCATTGCGGGTGTGCAGGCCCTCCCCGACGTCCGACCGATGCGCTCGCTGGGGCTCCTGTCCGTGGCCCACGCCGTCAATCACGCGTTTGCCGTCCTGCTGCCACTGATCTTCCTCGAGATCATCACGGAGTTCGGTGTCGGCGTGGAGACCGTGGCCTACCTTGCGGCAGCTGGGGCGGTCCTGTCCGGCGTCGTCCAGCTGTCGTATGTCGAGCTGACGCGGCACATCTCGCGCCGCCGGTTGTTGGGCATCGGTGGGCTGCTGTTCGGTGGTGGCTTTGCGGCCCAGGCACTGGCCGTGAACTTCGTCACGTTTGCGCTGCCGAACCTCATCGCCCGGATCGGCAGCTCTCCCCAGCACCCGGTGGGCAACGGGATGTTGGCGGAACAGTTCCCGGTCCACCGTCGCGGGTTCGCGATCAGCGCGCACATCGCGGGTGGGAACGTCGGAACGGTCGTGGTCGCGCTGATCGGCGCCCCGCTCATCCTCGCCGTCGGGTGGCGCGGGACGTCGTTCGTGTTCGGTGTCGCGGCGGCGCTCGTCGCGCTGGCCATCCTGTGGCTCATCCGCGAGCACGGCACGGATCGGGCCGCGGCACTGGCCGGGGGCAGCTCCAGGCAGGCCCTGCGGCAGGTCATCGCCGATCCGGACCTGCGCTGGCTGTTCCTCACCTCCGTCCTGGGCGGCGGCGGTCGCGGCCTCGGCGTGGTGAATCTGTTCGTGCTCATCTACCTGACCACGGTCATCGGCCTGGACACGGCGACAGCCGGTCTGATGTACGGCGCGCTCATCGTGTTCAGCGTCCCGATGCCGCTGCTGGCCGGCTGGCTGTCGGACCGGGTCGGCCGCAAGCCCGCGATCATCGCCGCGTACATCGGTGGGGTGATCGGCTTCGCCGTGTTCCTGGCCGCGGGCGAGTCCATGCCGGGCCTGTGGGCCGGGATCGTGCTCATGGGTCTCTTCTCGTTCGCCGAATCGCCGCAGCTCCAGGCGCTCCTGGCGGACATCGCGCCACCGGCGACGCGTGACGCTTCCTACGCCCTGTACTTCACGCTTGCGTTCGGCGTCGGGTCCCTGTGGACGGCTCTCTATGGGCTGGTCATCGCGGCGATGGGGGAGGCCGCGGGCGTGCCGATCGTGTTCTGGATCATGGGCGCCACGTTCATCGCGGCGGCGCTCACGACCTTGCCGATCAGGACGACCAGGCCCGTCGATCACGACGACCCGCCGCTGGGTGAGCCTGCCTGATCCTGGTCAGGCACGGGCCAGGCATGGCCAGCCACCCTGCCAGACATCTGCCGACCCGCGACCGTCGAAGCCGAGCGCGCTGCCATACTGCTCGACGTGGACGCCACGATCCTGCTCGTCGAGGACGACCCGTCGATCCGCGAGGTGACCGCGATCGGCCTGCGCAACGCCGGGTTCACGGTCGATACCGCGAACGACGGCCGTGCCGGGCTGGCGAGGTTCGAGGCCGCGCCACCGGACCTCGTGCTGCTGGACGTGATGCTGCCGGGCCTTGACGGCCTGGAGGTCTGCCGCGAGATCCGTCGCACCTCCACGGTGCCCATCGTCATGCTGACCGCCCGCGCCGACACGATCGATGTGGTGGTCGGCCTGGAGGCCGGCGCCGACGACTACGTGCGCAAGCCGTTCGAGGTGCCCGAGCTCGTGGCGCGCGTCCGTGCCGCCCTCCGACGCGGCGGCCGGGCAGGCGACCCCGCGACCCCCGGGGCCGCCGGCACGGCCACGAACGTCACGGCCGCCCGAGACGTACCGCTCCACTTCGGCCCGCTCGAGATCGATGTCGCCGGTCGCAGCGTCACCCGCGACGACCGTGAGATCCCTCTGACCCGCACGGAGTTCGACCTGCTGCTCGAGCTCGTCGTCCACCACGGCCAGGTCCTCAGCCGCGACGTCCTCCTGGATCGCATCTGGGGCTACGACTACCTCGGTGATTCGCGGCTGGTGGATGTGGCGGTCGGACGGCTGCGGGCCAAGATCGAGCACGACGCCGCAAAGCCGGAACTCGTACTGACGGTGCGGGGCGCCGGCTACAAGGCCGCTCGGTAGGGGGCAGACGGTATGCCCTGGCAGCGCGGGATCCGGGCGCGCCTGACCGTCGTCCTCGTCGCCCTCGTGGCCCTCACGGCGGCCGTCCTGGGTGTCGGCGCCTCCGTGGTCGCCGATGTCCGGCTGCATGGTCAGGCGCTCGAGGAGGCCGCAGACCAGGCCCGATTCGACCTGTCGGTGACGATCCCGGGGCGCCAGCTCCCGGCTGCCCCGACCGCCGACGACATCGATCGGAGCGGGCTCGCGGACACCTTCCGCCAGCGTGGTATCGAGACCGTCGTGGCGCTCGCCGACGGGGCGCCGTTCGTCTCGCGCAACGACCTGACCGGGCTTCTCGAGCGACTTCCCGTTGAGATGCGCATGCAGATCGCGGACGGGGAGTTGGCGTTCGCCTGGACGGATATCGAATCGGGCCCGGTCCTCGTGCTCGGCGGCCGGCCGACGGGCGCCGACCCCGGCACGGAGTTCTACTTCGTTCATGAAGTCGGGCCGATCCAGGAGGCGGTCGATCAACTGCGGCTTGCACTGGCCATCGGGGCGCTGGCCCTGGTCCTGCTGGCCCTGGTCGCGGCCCGGAGGGTGGCGCGCAGCCTGCTCGCGCCGGTCGAGGAGGCGTCCGTCGCGGCGGAGCGGATCCGGAGCGGCGACCTGAGCGCCCGCGTGGCCGTGACGTCGGACGACGAGTTCGGCAACTGGGCGGATGCATTCAACCGGATGGCCGAGACGCTTGGCTCGACGATCGAGCGACTGGAGGCCGCCCAGGATCAGAATCGCCGCTTCGTGGCCGACGTTGCGCACGAGCTGCGCACGCCGCTCACCGCCCTCGTGGCGGAGGCGTCCATCGTCGGGGCACACCTCGACGACCTGCCACCGGAGAGCCGGCGTGCGGCGGAGCTGCTGGTCGGCGACGTCCGTCGCCTGCGGACGCTGGTCGAGGAACTCATGGAGCTGTCGCGGTTCGATGCCGGCGCGGAGCAGATCGTCACCGCTGCCATCGATCTCCGGCGCCTCGTCGGGACCGTCGTGACCGCCCGACTTCCGACGGCAAGGATCATGCCCGGCAATCCCGTCGAGATCGAGTCCGACCCGCGGCGCCTGGAGCGCATCCTTGGCAATCTGCTGGACAACGCTCGCGAGCACGGCGGTGGCGTTGATGTGACGGTCACCCTCGAAGCCCTCGACGGCGCGGTCACCGTCACCGTCGCCGATCGCGGTCCCGGCGTGCCGCCTGATCGACTTGCGCGGATCTTCGAGCGGTTCAGCAAGCTCGAGCCGTCGCGCAGCGCGGGCAGCAGCGGCCTTGGTCTGGCGATCGCCGCCGAGCACGCCGCGCTCCTCGGCGGATACCTCCAGGCGGACGTGCCCGAGGGCGGTGGCCTGTCGATGGCGCTCGTGCTGCCGATCGCGCCTGTGACTCGATCGTTACCGGACGGCGATGGGGCCGTGACAGCGTCGCGCGACGCTGACGCCATCGACCCATCCGCTCAGGAGCCATCGCCATGACAACCCAGCCCACCAGCACCGCCTCGCCATCCCGTTCCCGCCGGTCGGTCATCGGCCTGACCGTCGCCCTCGCCGTCATCGTGGGGGCGTGCTCGACGTCCGGCGGTCTCGGGACCGTCCCGCCGCCGGCACCCACCGCCACGCCGGTCCCATCCCAGCCAGGCGGTCCGGACCTCACGCCGGCGCCGTCCGGCGGCCCGTCCGCCTCGCCGTCCAGCGACCCGAGCGCCTCGCCGTCCGGCGGGCCCAGCGGCTCGCCGACTCCCGTCTCGACGATCATCGTGCGCACGTACGGCGTGTTGCCCGGCGACGTCGGCGTCGAGGGTCTCGTGGCGACCCTCCAGACCATCCCTGCCACCAGCGGCGTCGCCCGGGCGGCGATGGAACAGCTCCTCGCCGGCAAGCTGGCGAACGGCGTTTCCTCGGCGATCCCGGACGGGACCCGACTGCTCGGCCTGTCGGTCAAGGATCGGGTCGCGACCATCGACCTGTCGCGCGAGTTCGAGACCGGCGGCGGCAGTGCCTCGTCGTTCTACAGGCTCGGCCAGGTCGTCTACACGCTGACCCAGTTCTCGTCCGTCGGCAGCGTGCTGTTCCAGGTGGACGGCCGCACGGTCACCACGTTCGGGCCGGAGGGGATCGTCCTCGATGGGCCACAGACGCGCGCCGACTACGAAGACCAGCTGCCATCGATCTTTGTCGATCGACCGGCCTTCAGCGCCGCGATCGGGAATCCGGCGCGCGTCGCGGGCAACGCCAATGTGTTCGAGGCCGTGCTCCAGATCACCATCCTGGACGCCAGCGGGCGGACCGTGTATGAGCAGCACGCGATGGCGACCTGCGGCAGTGGTTGCCGGGGCACGTTCGACGTGACAGCGCCGTATTCAGTGTCCAAGGGCCAGTGGGGAACGCTCCGCGTGTGGGTCGCCTCCGCCCGCGACGGCAAGCCCGAGGATGTCCGCGACTACCCGGTCTGGCTCACGCCCGCCAGCTGATCCAGCGGCGAGCGCCGGCCCGTCGGGCGCGCTCATCACGGCCCGACTGGGCGGCTCCGGCCGTCTCGTCGGGCCGTTGAGGTATCATCCGCAGGCTCTGTCAAACGAGCACCCTCGGTCGGGGCGTGGCGCAGCTTGGTAGCGCGCATCGTTCGGGACGATGAGGTCGGAGGTTCAAATCCTCTCGCCCCGACCAGTCTTACGCACTTCCACCCTGAACTCGCCGGTCATCGCGGCTGCCCAGCCGCGTGCCTCGGCTTCGACGCTCGGATACAGCCAGACCTCGCTTGGACCTAGCACTTCGACCTGCTCGAATAGGGCCTGAACGATGCGGTGCTTTGTTTCAGGCTCTGCGTCGGCGAAGAGTCTCTGGTGTGCCCTCTGGTGTGCCCTCCCTTTCGTGGAGTCGGATAACTGGAATCATGCTGTCGTCCATCACAGGAGGCAGCTATGGGCCGACGAGGCTATCCACCCGAGTTACGACGACGGGCGCTCGACCTGCTCGCCGCCGGTCGGCGAGCGACCGACCTGGCCCGCGACCTGGGGATCAGCAGCCAGACCATCTATCTCTGGCGCCATCAGGAGCAGATCGACCGGGGCCTTGTCGCTGGCCTGACGTCGACGGAGCGGACGGAACTGGCAGCCGCCAAGCGGCGGATCCGCGAGCTCGAGGAGGAGCTCGAGATCCATCGCCGGGCATCCGAACTCCTGGTGGACCGCAGCAACCCAAAAGGCGCTTCGCGGCGATCGCGCTGATCGTCGCGGATGGCCGCTGGGTGAAGCTTGCCTGCCGCGTCCTCGCGGTGTCCGAGTCCGGCTTCTACGCTCAGCGCGATCGGCCGCCCTCGGCCCGGGCGATCCGTCACGCGGCCCTGACCGATCTCATCGGCCGGGTCCACCTCGAGAGCCGCGGCACGTACGGCGCGCGGCGGGTCCACGCCGAGCTCACGCTGGGCCATGGCCTCGTGGTGGGTCACAACGCCATTGAGCTGCTCATGCGCCGAGCCGGGCTCGCCGGCGTGTCCGGACGTCCGCGCTTCCGGCGCATCCCGAACGTCGCCACGGCCTCCGACCTGGTCGAACGCCAGTTCGGCCGGGGGCAGCCCGACCGGCTGTGGGTCACCGACATCACCGAGCACCCGACCCGGGAGGGCAAGGTCTACTGCGCCGTCGTCCTCGACGTCTGGAGCCGGCGGGTCGTCGGCTGGTCGATCGACTCGTCACCGACCGCGGCGCTCGTCACCAATGCCCTGGGCATGGCCATCGAGCAGCGCGGACCCCGGGGGACCGTGATCCACTCGGACCAGGGGACGCAGTTCACGTCCTGGGCGTTCACCCGCCGCGCGATCGACTCGGGCCTCCTGCCCTCGATGGGCTCGGTCGGGAGCTGCTATGACAACGCCATGATCGAGTCGTTCTGGAGCCGGATGCAGGTCGAGCTTCTCGATCGCCGCCAGTGGCGGACCCGGGTCGAGCTCGCGAACGCGATCTTCGAGTACCTCGAGATCTTCCACAACCGCCAACGCCGACACTCGGCCCTTGGCATGCTTACGCCGATCGAGTTCGAGACTCGGCATCAGAACGAGACGGTGGCGTGATGATCCAGAATCTCGACTCCACGAAACCCGGGACACCCCAGGGTGTCCACAGAACCGGGTCAACTCCACGCTGTCGATTTCGGTTTTAGATCACCCACGCGACTATGGCGAGTTACACCACGTCCCGGGACTTGCCCGCCATGGCATGTTCTTGGTCCACGCCGGCCACCCTCTAAACTCTCCTTGACAACAGGACACGCACAGGAGCTGAATCGTCGGGAGCGAAGGTGCGCTCAGCGATCGGCATCTCGAGTAGTCGACCAACGCGGCTCCACTCATGGTAGCGAGGGCCTCCTCCGATGATCAACCTACCGGCGGAAAAC